>NZ_DASVTO010000130.1:0-25016 GCF_036387535.1 Sphingomonas sp. | reverse complement strand
GGCGATGTCGAACTGGCGCACGCTTTCGATCTCGTCCCCGAAAAAGTCGAGACGCAGGGCATGGAGCGCCCCGGACGGCATGAGATCGACCAGCCCGCCGCGCACCGCATATTCGCCGGCGTCGGCGACCGTATCGGTGCGGACATAGCCATTCGCCTGCAACAGGGCGGCCAACCGGTCCCGCCCGATGCGTTCGCCGGGTGCCAGCTTCGCCACCAATTGCCGGACCCGGAACGGTGTCAGCGTGCGCTGCGTCGCGGCGTTGGCGGTAGTGACCAGCAGTTGCGGCTTTGTGCCCTTCACCTGCAGCGCATGCAGCGCCGCGAGCCGTTCCGAGGTGACACGCAGCGAGGGCGAAGCGCGGTCATAGGGCAGGCAATCCCAGGCCGGATACTGCATCACCTCCAGTTCCGGCGCGAACCAGATTGCGGCGTCCGCGACGGCCCGCATCGCCGCCTCGTCCGACGTCACCAGCACCGCGCGCCCCTTTGCCGCGCGGGCGAGATCGGCGGCGAGGGACGGCAGGAAACCGGACGGAACGCCGGACAGGGTCAGGGGGCGCTTGGCCGTCAGGATACGATGAAGGTCGGGCATTCAGGACTTTCGCTGGGCGGCATGTCATGCCGATTCCGAACGGGTGGGGGAGGCGAAAAGGCAGGAAGGATCATTCCGCGACGGGAATATAGTCCAGCCGGCGCATCCGCTCCATCATCGGCCCTTCGTAGCGCGGCGGCACGGGGATGGTGCGGAGCGCCCAACCCATGATCTCGACATCTTCCTCATCCAGAAGGGCTTCGAACCAATCGACCTGTTCGGCGGTCCAGCCGGCATGTTCGCGATCGAAAAAGCCGCCGATCATCAGATCGGCTTCCTTCGTGCCGCGGTGCCAGGCCCGGAAACGCTGGCGTTTGATGCGGGTCTGCACGTCCATGGGGTTCCCAACACAAAGAGACCGGCGGACGTCTTGGCGAACGTCGTCGGCGGAGGCTATGGGCATGCAGATAGTCATGCGCCCCGATATACTCAATCCGCTGTTCGTAGACGTGGAGTCGCTGAAGGGCGTCGGCGCCGCCTTGTCGAAGCCGCTGGCCAAACTGGGGTTGACGCGTGCCGTCGACCTGCTGTTCGATCTGCCGACGGGCTATGTCGACCGCACGGCCGTCACTGCGCTGGACCAGTCCGATGTCGGCCGGGTGGTAACCGCGGTCGTGACGCCGAACGAATATCGGATCGGGACCAGTCCGCGCAGTCCGTCGCGCGTGATCGCGACCGATGCTGCCGGCAACAGCGTGGCGCTGGTGTTCTTCCGCGCCAATGCCGCGATGGCGAAGGCGTTGCTGCCGATCGGTGAAACCCGTGCGGTGTCGGGCAAGCTGGAGCAGTACGACCAGTGGCTGCAGATCGTGCATCCGGACGTGATGACGCCGGAGGAAGCCGCGGCGCTGCCGCCGCGGGACCCGGTCTATGCCCTGACCGCGGGCCTTACCAACCGGCGCTTGCAGGCGCTGGTCGCGCAGGCGATCGCGCGCGCATCGGAATTGCCGGAATGGATCGAACCCAGTCTGTTGACGACGAAGGACTGGCCGACGTGGCGCGCCGCGCTGGTGCGGGCCCACGCCGATCCGTCCGATGCCATCGCCAAGGAGCGGCTGGCCTATGACGAGGTGTTTGCCAACCAACTCGCGCTGATGCTGCTGCGGGCGTCGTCCCGCCGGCGCAAGGGCCTGCCGTTGCAGGGAGACGGGCGGCTGCGCACGGCGTTGAAACTGCCCTATGCGCCGACCGGGGCGCAGGCGCGCGCGATCGCGGAAATCGAGGGCGATCTGGCGCAGCCGCGGCCGATGACCCGGCTGCTGCAGGGGGACGTCGGATCGGGCAAGACGCTGGTCGCGACCATGGCCCTGCTGGCAGCGGTGGAAGCGGGCGCGCAGGGGGCGTTGCTGGCGCCGACCGAGATCCTGGCGCGGCAGCATCATGCGACATTTACCAGAACGCTGGCAGGCTTGCCGGTCACGGTCGCGATTCTGACGGGGCGCGACAAGGGGCGGGTCCGCGAATCGACGCTGATGGGTCTGGCGGACGGATCGATCGATATCCTTATCGGGACGCACGCGATCTTTCAGGAGGCGGTCGCCTATCGCCGGCTGGGGCTGGTGGTGGTCGACGAACAGCATCGGTTCGGCGTGGCGCAGCGGATGATGTTGCAGGCGAAGGCGGAGCGTCCGCCGCATCTGCTGGTGATGACGGCGACGCCGATCCCGCGCACGCTGACGCTCAGCCAGTATGGCGAGATGGACGTCAGCCGGCTGGACGAAATGCCGCCGGGGCGCCAGCCGATCGAGACGCGGGTCCTGTCCGGCGCGCGGCTGGACGAGGTTGCCGACGCACTGGGCCGGCATATGGAGAAGGGGGGCCAGGCTTATTGGGTGTGCCCGCTGGTCGAGGACAGCGAGGTCAGCGACCTGGCGGCGGCGGAGAGCCGGGCGACGTTGCTGAAGGAGCGGTTCGGCGACAAGGTCGGGCTGGTCCACGGCCGCATGAAAGGGCCGGAGAAAGACGCCGTGATGGCAGCGTTCCAGCGGGCGGAGACGCAGGTGCTGGTCGCGACGACGGTCATCGAGGTCGGCGTCGACGTGCCCAATGCCACGCTGATGATCATCGAGGCGGCCGATCGTTTTGGACTGGCGCAGTTGCATCAGTTGCGTGGCCGTGTCGGGCGGGGGAGCGGGAAGTCGACCTGCCTGTTGCTGCGCGGGGACGGGTTGAGCGAAACGAGCCGCGCCCGACTGGCGTTGATGCGCGAGAGCAATGATGGGTTCCGGATCGCCGAGGAGGATCTGCGGCTGCGCGGGGCAGGCGAAATGCTGGGCACGCGCCAATCCGGGGAGGCGCAGTTCCGGCTGGCGGACCCGGAAAAGACGGCCGCGCTGATCGAGACCGCGACGGCGGACGCGCGGTTGCTGGTGGACCGCGACGGTGGGCTGGATGGTCCGCGCGGACAGGCGGCGCGAGTGGCGCTCTATCTGTTCGAACGCGATGCGGCGGTGGGGTTGCTGCGATCGGGTTAGAGCATGATGATCCGAGACGGATTTTCTCTACCAAACGGAACTGTATGTGACGCGTTTGCCTTGTGCCGTCGTGGTTTAGCCGTGGACGCGTTCCAGGCCCGCAATGACGAACGCAGACAGCATCGCGGCATCGCCGGCGGCAAAGGTGTGGGAGGCGCTGTCGATGCGCACCACCTCCGTCCGGGCGCGCAGCGCGTCGAAGGTCTTGCCGTTCCAGGCGTCGTCGAACGCAATTGCGGTGCCGTCGCCCCGTGCGAGCAGGATCGCGAGCGGACGGCCGCCAGCATCAAGCGCGGCGGCGATGCGGCCGGACAGGCTGGTATCCGTGGTGGCGCCCAGGCTGGCGACGCCGCGTGCGGCCTTGCGCAGATCGACCCCGCCCGTGAGCGCGCGTTTCCAGAAGCGCCAATCCATCAGCCGTGCCGCATAATGGGCCCGGACCGCGGCCGGCGGCGGCAGATCGCCAACCGGTTCGACCACCCAGGGGTTGGCGAGCAACAGCCCGTCCATACCCGCATCCGCGTGATGCAGCGCGAGCGCGGACGCGCCGTCGCACAGGCCGAAACCGACGATCCTGCCCCCCGCGGGCAGGCGTTGGCGGAGCGCGGCGGCGGCGGCCGCAATGTCTGGGCCGCTGCCCGCGAAGCCGGGATCGTCCCCGCCGCTGTCGCCAACGCCGCGGCGATCATAGCGCAGCACCGGCCAGCCGGCCGCCGCAACCGCCGCGGCCAGATGCGCCATGCCGCCATGAGCGCCCGCGCGGATCTCAGTTCCGCCGCCGACGATCAGCAGGCCGGTCGATCCCGCCGCATCGTCGAAGGTCGCTGCGATGTCCGCGCCGGCGCAGGGTAAGCTCAGGAAAGCGCGCATGTCTGTGCCATCCGATCGATGTCCTCAGCGATCTGCGCCGCCATGGTGCGATCACGGCCGGGTTCGGCGCGGCGCCATAGCGGTGATCCGGCGATGCGAGCGTCAGCGGCCTTGGGGTCTTCGTCCAGCCGGGCCACCCGTGCCTGGCCCAGCGGAACGGCGGATGCGAGCGGACGGGCCAATGCAGGGTCGAGCGGGATGCCGGCGAACCCCGGGGGTGCGGATGCGGGCGCCGCGGTCATGCGCTGCGCCCGCGCGAGGTCGCGCAGGATCGTGGCGCCGTCAACCGGCATCAGGCGCCAGCGGCCGACGGCATCGGCCGCGTCGTCCAGGACGGCGCCGCCCCGGAAGGCGGCCAGGATGGGCGGCAGGCCAGTAGCGGCGCGGAGCAGCGCAGCGGAGCCGGCGATCATCGCCCGCCAGTCGTCCAGCGTCACCGTGGCCATTGCGGTCAGGCTTTCCGCCGTGCCGGGCAGGTCAGGCAGCGCACTGCCGCGGCCGAGCGCGGCCAGGTCGATCATGACGTCCGACAGCAGGCGCCGGCAGCGGTTCATCTCCCCGAACAAGGGTGGGATCAGCAGGATCGCCGTGCCCCGGCCCGATCCACAGATTCGCAGATATTCCTCGCGCCCCCGCACCTCCAGACGTGCGACCTGCGCAACGGCATCGGTCACGGCAATGCCTTGTTCCGCACGAAATGCAGAAGGCTGCCAAACGTCTCCATCATCTCGCCATCGACCTCGTCATCCTCGATCACGATGCCGAGCCGATCCTCGATTTCCGTCAACAGGCCGGCGACCGCCATCGAATCCAGTTCGGGCAACGCACCGAACAGCGGAGTCGTTTCGACGAAGGTCGCCACGCGCGCCGGCGCGATGCCCAGCGCGTCGGTCAACACCGATCGGAGCGTGGTCTCGATGATCGCGGCGTCCTGGCTCAATATCCGTCTCCCGGGTTCGGTCGGACGCCCTAACCGCCTCTGCGCGCGCGGACAAGCGCCGCGGCCCGGGCGCGGACATATCCGTAGAGCCCGGTGGGGCTGGACAGGCGGTAGAGGTCAAGCCGCCACAGGATGTTGCGCATGTCCATCCAGTCCGCCTTGTAGGGATCATCCCCGGTGCCGAAATCGATCAGCGTCGGTCGGTCCTGATCGATCACATGGCGAAACATCGCTGCGGTCAGCACCGTGCCGGGCGACAGCGCACGGGCCGATTCGGCATAAGCGAGCTTGTGGATCGTCGCCCGGCCGTGTTCGACCAGCCAATATTGCGCGGCGACCGGCCGATCGTGCAACGTGGCGACACCCAGCCGGAGCGTTCCGGCGGCGCCCTCCTGCTGCACCAGCGCGCGCTGGAATGCCGGCGATCCTTCCGCACCTTTCCAGCTGTCCGCGTAGACGGTTTCATAGGCGGACCACAGCGCGGGATCGAAGCCGTTGGCGATCTCGATCCGGAATGGCGAGGCTTTGGCCTTGCGACGCGCGGTGTTGCGGAGCTTGCCGGGGCGGGTGGCCCACCAGCTTTCGAAGTTCCCGGTCACGGCTACCTGGCGGTTGACGGTGGCAGGTGTCGCGATCACGCGCCAGCCGGTGGCGGCGAAGGCGCGTTCGAAACGGTCGCGATCGCCGCCCGTCAGCGGAGCGAGCGTCAGCGTATGGAAATGCCGGCCGGCTTCCTTGGCACAGGCAGCGAGCAGGATGTCATGCACACCCATACCGGCGAACACCGGCGCGAAGGCCAGCGTGTACCAGCAGCCAAGCGCGTCCGCACGGCCATGCCCGCGATCGGCGAGAAACAGCCAGGCCTTTGCGGCACCATCAACCGCGCAAATCACGACCGGCTGGACATCGGGCAGATGCCGCGTCACCAGCCGGAACCAGTCCAGCCGATCGAACATATGCGGCTGCGCGGCGCGGCCCAAGGCTTCGCCGGCGTCGTCCGCTACCGCATCGAGATCGCGATAGAGGTGAACGTTAAGGTGCATCGCGCTAATCCCTTTCGCGGCGGCGGCGAAGCGCCTGCGGTCTTGCCATATGGAGGAAGCGTGCAAGTTCCGGTTAATGGTCCCGATCCGGTCCCGCAACGGCTCGACCGGCTGGCCTTGCGCGGGCGTGGCGGCGATCCGGCGCTGGTCGATCGGACCGGCGCGCTGGATCATGCGGGCCTGAATCGCGCCGTCGGCATGCTGGCGGCGATGCTGCTGGACCATGCGACGATCGGCGACCGGGTGGCATGCTGGCTGCCCAAGACGCGGACGGCGTGCCTGTTGCCGTTGGCGTGCGCGCGGGCGGGGGTGGTGCATGTGCCGATCAACCCGTTGCTGAAGCGGGCGCAGGTCGCGCATATCCTGGCCGACAGCGGCGCGGTCCTGCTGATCAGCCAGCCGGCGCGGATCGCGACGTTGGAGCCGGGGGATGCCGCCGGGGCGGTCCTGATCGACGAAGCGGCATTGTCCGGAGAGCGGACGCCGCTGGCCGCATCGCGGCCGGATGCCGATCCGTACGCTTTGGCGCAGATCCTGTATACGTCGGGATCGACGGGGCGGCCGAAGGGCGTGATGCTGAGCCACGCCAATCTGTGGCTGGGGGCGGTATCGGTCGCTCATTATCTGGGCCTGGCGGCGGATGATCGCGTGCTGGCGCTGCTGCCGCTGAGCTTCGATTATGGACAGAGCCAGTTGCTGGCGACCTGGGCGGCGGGAGCCTGTGTCTATCCGCTCGATTATCTGACCGCAGGCGATGCGGTGAAGGCGGTGGGGCGGCACGGGATCACCACGCTGGCGGGGGTGCCGCCGCTATGGGTGCAACTGGTGGAGGCGGGGTGGCCCGAGACGGGGGCGCCCAGCCTGCGGCGGATCACCAATACTGGCGGACGGCTGTCGATCCCGCTGGTGCGGCGGTTGCGGACGTTGTTCCCCGCCGCGCGGCTATTTTCGATGTATGGGCTGACCGAGGCGTTTCGGTCGACCTATCTGGACCCCGCACTGATCGACCGGCATCCGGATTCGATCGGTGTGGCGATCCCGTGTGCGGAGGTGCTGGTGGTGGCGGCCGACGGCACGATCGCGGCGGATGGCGCGGCGGGCGAGCTGGTGCATGCCGGGCCGCTGGTGGCGGGGGGCTATTGGAACGATCCGGAGCGCACGGCGCTGCGGTTCCGCCCGGCCCCGGCCGGATCGATGCTGGGCGGCACCGCGGTCTGGTCCGGCGACACGGTCATGCGCGGGGCGGACGGGCTGCTGCGGTTCGTGGGGCGGGACGACGAGATGATCAAGTCGGCCGGCAACCGGATCAGCCCGACCGAGGTGGAAGAGGCCGCGGTCGCCGCCGGCGCGGCGGAGGCCGTGGCGCTGGCGCTGGCCGACGACCGGCTGGGTCAGTCCGTGCTACTGATCGCGCGCGGCGACGGCGATACCGCGCGCTTGCTGGCCGCTATGAAGCGCGACCTGCCGAACTTCATGGTTCCGCAGCATGTGGTATGGCGCGACGACTTGCCGCGTAACGCCAACGGCAAGCTGGATCGCGCCGCACTGAAACAGGACCATGGGGCATGAAAGCCGCCGGAACGATCCCCGCTGGATATGACAGCGACAACGGCATGCTGCACATCGCCGGGCAGAGCGTGGAGCAGCACATCGAGACGGCCGGCGATACGCCGCTGTTCGTATATGACCTAGCGCGCGTGCGGGCGCAGGTGACGGCGTTCCGGCGGCAGATGCCGGCTGGCGTGGCGTTGCATTATGCGATGAAGGCAAACCCCTGGCCGCCATTGCTGCGCGCGATGATCGGGATGGTCGACGGGATCGACATCGCGTCGGCGGGCGAACTGGCCATCGCGCTGGAATGCGGGGCGGAGGCGGATCACATCAGCTTCGCGGGACCGGGCAAGCGCGACCGCGAACTGCGCGCGGCGATCGTGGCGGGCGCGACGCTGAACCTGGAATCGGAGGGCGAGGCCGAGCGCGCGCTGGCGATCGCGGCGGCCGAACGGTGCACGCCGCGGCTGGCGGTGCGGGTCAACCCCGACTTCGATCTGCGCGGTTCGGGCATGAAGATGGGGGGCGGCGCCAAACCATTCGGGGTCGATGCGGACCGTGCCGCCGCGCTGATCCGTCGGATCGTCGCGGCGGGCGCCACATATCGCGGCCTGCATATCTTTGCGGGATCGCAGGCGCTCGATCCGGCGGCGATCGCGGATGCACAGCGATCCGCCCTGGCGCTGGCGGCGCGGATCGGCCGGGACAGCGGCGCGGTGCCGCCGCTGGTCAATCTGGGCGGCGGGTTCGGCATCCCCTATTTCCCGGGCGAACGGCCGCTGGAAATCGGCGCGGTGGGGGCGGCGCTGGCGGCGTCGCTGGCGGCTCGGGACCCGGTACTGGCCGAGACCCGGTTCGCGATCGAACTTGGGCGCTGGCTGGTGGGTGAGGCGGGCGTCTATCTGACGCGGATCGTGGACCGGAAGATCAGCCATGGTGAAACCTTTCTGGTGACCGATGGCGGGTTGCACCACCAGCTGGCGGCATCGGGCAATTTCGGAACCGTGGTCCGCCGCAACTATCCGGTGGCGATCGCGACGCGGTTTGGCATGGAGCCGGCGGAAACCGCGAGCGTGGTCGGGTGCCTCTGCACCCCGCTCGATCGGCTGGCCGACCGGGTCGCGTTACCGCATGCGGACGTGGGCGACTTGGTCGCGATCTTCATGGCGGGCGCCTACGGCGCCACCGCGAGCCCGGCGGCTTTTCTCGGGCATCCCGCGCCGGAACAGATTCTGGTCGATGCGGATCGCGCGCAGCCGTGAATAGATGGTAAAGATCGGGTGAACAGGCCGAACAATCGCTTGCCCCTAACCGTATCTTCACCTGTATCGGCCATTTCGAATGTCTTCCCTGCGCGATCCCGATCGCCATTGCAGCCCCAAGGTGTCGACGACCATGAACCAGAAGACCCTGCCCGTCTTGCCCATGGCCCTGATGCTCGTACTGGCAGTCAGCGGTTGCGCCACCGGATCCGCGCCGCAATTGCCGCCGGCCGCATTCGTGACGGGCGCGCAGGGGCCGAGCGAGGATTATGTGATCGGTCCGCTGGACAGCCTGACGATCTTCGTATGGCGCAACCCCGAACTGGGCGGCAAGGTCCAGGTGCGCCCCGATGGCCGCATCACCACCCCGCTGATCGCCGATCTGCCCGCGGTGGGGCGAACGCCGGCGCAACTGTCGGACGATATCAAGAACCGGCTGGCGACCTATATCAAGGAACCGCTGGTGTCCGTGATCGTCGACAATTTTTCCGGCACCTTTTCGCAACAGGTCCGGGTGGTCGGCGCGACCGGCAAGCCGGCGTCGATCCCGTACCGCGCGAACATGACCCTGCTGGATGCGATGATCGCGGTCGGGGGTCTCAGCGAATTCGCATCAGGCAACAAGGCGCGGCTGATCCGGTTCGACCGCACCACCGGCAAGCAATCCGAATATGGGCTGCGCATCGGCAAGCTGCTGAAGCAGGGCGATGCCAGCGCCAATGTCGCGTTGCAGCCGGGCGACGTCATCATCATTCCCGAAAGCATGTTCTGATCCGCGGCGCGGGCGGAACGGAACAGGGCGGGAGCGCGACGGCAGATGAACGGCCTTTATGACGAAGTGAAGATCGCGCTGCATGCGGTCTGGCGGCAGCGCTGGCTGGCGCTGGCGGTCGCGTGGGGTGTCGCGCTGCTCGGCTGGCTGATCATCGCGCTGATCCCCAACAGCTATGAAAGCGTGGCGCGGGTTCAGGTGCAGAACCAGTCGATGCTGACCGATGCGGTCGGGATCAGCGCGGGCGACCAGCAGGGGGATATCGATCGCGTCCGATCGGCGTTGCTGTCGGTGACGAACCTGCAGAAGGTGGTTCTGGCGACCGACCTGATGGATACGGCCGGAACCGACGCCGCGATGGCGGAGAATATCGGGATGGTGCGGCAGGCCGTTACGGTGAAGGCGTTGCCGGACAATCTGTTCGAGATCAGCGCGCGGATCGGCGGCGGCGGCCGATCCGATGCCAGCAACGCGCGGCTGGCGCGGCAGGTCGTGCAACAACTGGTCGAGATCTTCGCCAGCGAGAATGTGGCGGGGAGCCAGGCCGAAGCCGGCGCGACGCTGACCTTCCTGAACCAGGAACTGGCGCGGCGGGCACAGCAATTGTCCGAAGCGGAGCAGAAGCGCGTCGCGTTTCAGCAGAAATATATGGGGCTGTTGCCGGGTGTGGGATCGTTCGAACAGCGTGCCGAACAGGCGCGGGTGGAACTGAACCAGATCGACTCCGAGCTGATCGCTGCACGCAGTGCCCTGTCGGCGATGAGCGGCCAGATGGCGGGTACCCCCGCGACGATCGCCGCGCCGAATTATGGCGGCAGCGGGGTGCCGATCGGCGGAGCGCGCGGCCGGATCGCGGCGCTGGAAGCCCAGCTGAGCGACGCCGCGGCGCGCGGCTGGACCGATCAGCATCCCGACGTGATCGCCGCGCGTGCACAGATCGCCCGATTGCGGCCCGATGCCGCCCGCGAGGCGGCAGGCGGCGGCGGGGCCGGCAGCATGCCCAATCCGGCCTATGCCTCGCTCCGGTCGATGCAGGCCGATCGCCAGGCGACGGTATCCGCCTTGGCATCGCGCCGGGCGCAGTTGCAGGCCGATATGGCGGCGTTCACGTCGAAGCAGGCGTCCGAACCCGGTGTCGCGGCCGAACAGGACCGGCTGAACCGCGGGTATGACGTGCTGAAGGCGCAATATGACAAGCTGTTGCAGGACCGGGAGCAGATCCAGCTGCGGTCCGATGTCAGCACGAAGACTGACGCGGTGCGTGTGCAGGTGATGGACCCGCCGTCGGCGCCGCAGGTGCCCGCCGCGCCGAAACGGCCATTGCTGCTGATCGGCATCCTGATCGTCGCGCTGGGCGCGGGGATTGGCGTGGCTTTCGCCAAGGGGCAATTGACCAGCACCTATCCGACCGCAGCCAAGCTGGCGGCGGCGACCGGATTGCCGGTGCTGGGCGCGGTATCCGAAGTGGTGACGCCGGCGCAGGCGGTGCTCCGCCGCAAATATCTGATGCGCTTCGCCGGCGGCGTGGGGGGGCTGTTCGCCTGTTTCCTGCTGTTGATGGCGATCGAGTTCATCCAGCGCGGGATGGTGGCATGAGGAACGTGCAGATGAGCGAACCGGGCCGATCGCTGTTCGAACGCGCCGCCGAAGTCTATGACTTCAAGGCGGCGGTGCGCGCGCGGGCGCCCATCGCCGGGTTGCCACCGGTGCAGGACCCGCAGCCGCCGGTGGGCGAGCGCGGACCCGATGCGTCGCCGCCGCCCCTGCCCAATCGGCGCGGGGTGATCGATCGCGACGCGTTGGCGGCGGCGGGCTTCGCGCTGCTGGACGACCGGGTCACGGCGTTGGCGGAAGAGTTCCGGCTGGTAAAGCGGCAATTGCTGCAGGCCGCGACCGCGCCCGGCAGCATCGCCCGCGACCGCATGATCCTGGTGGCATCCGCCCTGCCGGCCGAGGGCAAGACGTTCTGCGCGGTGAACCTGGCGCTGTCCGTCGCGGCGGAGAAGGATTTCGAGGTTCTGCTGGTCGATGCCGACGTCGCCAAACCGTCGATCCTCGCGCTGCTGGGGTTGGAAGATGGCCCGGGGCTGATGGACGCGATCGCCGACCCCGCGTTGGACGTCGAGGGCTGCATCATCCGCACCGACGTCCCGCATCTGTCGGTGCTGCCGGCGGGGCGGCCGGGCAATGACACGACCGAGCTGCTGGCATCCGACCGGACCCGGCTGGTGCTGGACCGGATCGTGACGCGGCGGCCGAACCGGGTCCTGATCTTCGACTCCCCGCCCGCGCTGGCGGCGTCGCCGGCATCGGAACTGGCGCATCATGTCGGGCGCGTGATGCTGATCGTGCGTGCGGATCGGACCAGCGACGTCGAACTGCGCGAAGCAGTGGCGTTGCTGGGCGGATGCGGGGACATCCGGTTGCTGTTGAACGCGACCGCGATGGCGTCCGGCGGGCGACGGTTCGGATCCTATTATGGTCATGAGGGCTGACGGCATGATTTTGACCGTCCTGCCTCGCCTGTTGGCGATCACCGCATTGGCCGCCGCATCGGCGGCGACCGCCAGAACCTATGTCGCGCCGTATATCGAGGTGCAGCAGGTGCTGGACGTGCCGATCAGCGGCGACCGCGACGTGCTGACCTATACCGCGCTGTCCGCCGGGGTGGAGGCGGGGGCGTCGGGCCGGCGTCTGGAAGGCACGCTGAGCTACCGCTACGAGCGCCGCATTCCGTGGGGTGGCGATGGCGCGGTGCCGAGCGATACGCACAGCGGGATTGCGCGCGGAAGCGTGCAGCTGGTGCCCAACCTGCTGACCTTGCAGGCGGGCGCGATCGCGACGCGAACGCGGGTCGACCCGCGCGGCGGCGGCATCGATTTCCTGGGTCGCGGCAACAATGTCGCGCAGGTCTATGGCGGCTATGTCGGCCCCAGCCTGGCGACGCGGGTGAGCGGGCTGGATGTGGCCGCCAGCTACCGGTTCGGCTATGTGAAGACCGATAACGGGTTCGGGGGCGGCGATCTGGGCGCGGGGCAGTTCGCGCTCAACCGCTATGACCGTTCGATCAGCCACACGCTGGGCGGCAGCGTCGGGATGGATCCGGGGCAGCTTCCGTTCGGATGGAATGTGTCGGGATCCTATGTGCGTGAAGACGCCCGGCCGCTGGACCAGCGGTTTGAAAACGGCTTCGTGCGCGGGCAGGTGGTGGTGCCGGTCGCGCCGACGCTCGCGCTGACTGCTGGCGTCGGATATGAGGATATCCAGATTTCGCAGCAGGCGGTGCAGCGGACCGCCGCGGGGCTGCCGGTCATTGATTCCCGCGGGCGCTACGTCGCCGACCGCGCGGCCCCGCGGCAGATCGGCTATGATTTCGAGGGGCTGTTCTACGACGCGGGCGTGATCTGGCGTCCCGGCCGGCGGACGACCCTGACCGCGACGGTGGGCAAGCGATATGGGCAGTTTGCCGCGACCGGATCGTTCGTGCACCAGTTCGATTCGCGCAGCGGCATCACGATCGGCGTCTATAACGGGATCGACAGCTTCGGCCGGTCCATCGGGAACAGCCTGTCCGCGCTGCCGACGCAGTTCGCAGTGCCGCGGACGGGGCTCAACAACCGGTTCGACGGGTGCGTGTTCGGGGATCAGGGCACCGGCGGCTGTTTCAACACGGCGTTCCAGTCGGCGAGTACCTCCAATTACCGGTCGCGCGGGATCAACGCCCTGTATTCGGCGACGCGCGGGCGGACGACGGTCGGGCTGGGCATCGGATATGACGAACGGCGCTATCTGGGGCCGATCCTGATCGCGAACGGCCTGTCCGCAGCCAATGTCACCGACCGCAGCGTGATCGCGCAGGCCAATGCCGCGCTGGCGATCGACGACCGTTCGTCGGTTTCCAACCAGATCTTCGTCGCCTGGTACGAAAGCGGACTGCCCGGCGCGGACGGCGTGCTGACGGGTGGTGTAACCAGCAGCTATTTCCGGCGGATCACCGATCGGTTGAGCGGGAATGCGACCGTCGCGATATACGCCACCGACCAGGAAGACTATGACACGGACATAGCCGGCCAGTTGCTGTTGGGCGCACGCTACCAGTTCTAGGCCCATCGTTAAGGATTGTGCGGGTATGGACCCGCACAGGAGACGCGAAGATGTACGAAGACCATTATGGCCTGACGGATCGTCCGTTCCAGCTGACGCCGGACGCGAAGTTCTGGTTCGAAAGCGCGACGCACCGCAAGGCGATGGCGTATCTGGGCTATGGCATGGCGCAGGGTGAAGGCTTCATTGTCATCACCGGGGAAATCGGCGCGGGCAAGACGACGCTGGTCGCGCATCTGATGGCGACGATCGATGCGCAGCGGCTGACCGCGGTCAAGCTGGTGTCCACGCAGGTCGATGGCGACGCGCTGCTGGCGCTGGCGGCGCAGGCGTTCGGGATATCGGTGCAGGGGCTGGGCAAGGCGAGCCTGCTGGACCGGATCGAGCGATTCCTGATCGACCAGGCGCGGATCGGCAAACGGACGCTGCTGATCGTCGACGAGGCGCAAAATCTGACGCTGCCTGCGCTGGAGGAATTGCGGATGCTGTCCAATTTCCAGGCGGGGGGAGAGGCGTTGCTGCAGATCTTCCTGCTGGGGCAGCCGGAGTTTCGCGAACAGCTGCAATCGTCCGACCGGTTGGAGCAGTTGCGGCAGCGGATCATCGCGACGCATCACCTGGACCCGATGGGGCAGGCGGAGGTCGGGCCCTATATGCTGCACCGGCTGGCGCGCGCGGGCTGGACGGGCAATCCGGATTTCACCAGCGACGCCTATGACGCGTTCTTCCGCCATTCCGGCGGGGTGCCGCGCAAGCTGAACCAGATTGCGGGGCGCGTGTTGCTGGCCGGATCGGTCGAGGGGCGCGCGGTGATCGACGCCGCGCTGGTGGATGCGGTGGCGGCGGAGATGGACGGCGACGCCAACCGCGCGCGGATCATGACGGATGACGTCATGGCGGAGC
The DNA here is from genome assembly GCF_036387535.1 of Sphingomonas sp. Taxonomy (GTDB): domain Bacteria; phylum Pseudomonadota; class Alphaproteobacteria; order Sphingomonadales; family Sphingomonadaceae; genus Sphingomonas_R. Next base: position 10,503 of record NZ_DASVTO010000130.1, on the reverse strand, counting down.
CGCGGCGGAGCGCATCGGTCACGCCGCTGCGGACCGATCCCGTTCCCGACATCCGCCTGTCCGCGATCGAGACGCGGCAGGCGGAACTGGAAGTCGCGCTGCACCGCGTGCTGGGATTGCTGGTGGATTGGGTGGAGACCGACACACCCGCGACGCGCAGCGACCGTGCCCGCCCCAGCGCGGCCTGAGCCGATGCGCAATGCGTTGTCGGTCGATGTCGAGGACTGGTTCCAGGTCGGCGCGTTCGAGACCGTGATTGCACGCGATGCTTGGGCGTCGTGTGAGGATCGAGTCGCGCGCAACGGGGATGCGGTGCTGGCGCTGTTCGACCGCGCGGGGGTGAAGGGCACCTTCTTCACGCTGGGCTGCGTCGCGGCGCGGCATCCGGCGCTGATCCGCAAGATCGTGGCGGCGGGGCATGAGATCGCCAGTCATGGCTGGGACCACAAGCGCGTGTTCACGCTGACCCCCGATGCGTTCCGCGCCGACCTGGCGCAGGCGCGGGCGGCGATCGAGGATGCGGGCGGCGCGCGCGTCACCGGGTACCGCGCACCGAGTTTTTCGATCGATACGCGAACGCCGTGGGCGCATGCCGTGCTGGCCGAGGCCGGCTATGCCTATTCATCGAGCGTCGCGCCGGTGAAGCATGATCATTATGGCTGGCCGGAAAGCCCGCGCCATGTGTGGCGACCGCTGGCGGACAGTGCGCTGATCGAATTGCCGGTGACCACCGCGCGGATCGGCGGGCGAACGCTGGCTGCGGGCGGAGGCGGGTTTTTCCGGCTGCTGCCCTATGCCTTTTCGCGCTGGGCGATCCGGCGCGCGAACGGGCAGGAGGGGCGGCCGGCGATATTCTATTTCCACCCGTGGGAGATCGACCCGGAACAGCCGCGCGTGGCGCAGGCGCCGTTGCGGTCGAAGCTGCGGCATTACAGCCGGCTGGCGGAGATGGAAGGCAAGCTGGAGCGGTTGCTGCGGGAGTTTCGGTGGGATCGGACCGATGTGGTCGCCGCCGAACAGGCCGCGACCTTGTCGTGAACGCGGTGCTGCCGATCGGGATCGGTGCGGGCGGCGCGATCGTCCGCGTGCAGGCGATTGGCGACGATCCCGCTGCGGTGGCGCAGGCCGATCGGTATGCGCGGGCACATCCGGCGGGGACGCCGTTTCACCTGTCGGACTGGAATCTGGCGGTCTGCACGGGATGCGGACAGGTGCCGCATCTGCTGGGCGCGTATCGGGGGGAGGTGCTGGTCGGCATTCTGCCGCTGACCGAAGTGCATTCGCCGTTGTTCGGTCGCGCGCTGGCATCGACCGGCTTCGCGGTGTCGGGCGGGATCCTGGCGGATGACGATCGCAGCGGGCAGGCGCTGGCCGATGCGGCGTTGGCATTGGCGGAGCGGCTGTCCTGTCCCTCGGTCGAGTTGCGGGGCGGGTGGTTGCCGGCGGGCTGGCACCGCGACGATGCCACCTATCTGGGCTTTACCCGTCCGATCGCCGCGGACGACGCGACGGAATTGCTGGCCATTCCGCGCAAGCAGCGGGCGGAGGTACGGCGGGCGCTGGGCCTGGACCTGACCGTCACCACGGCGAGCGATGCGCGGGCGCGGGCGGATCATCATGCGGTCTATGCCACCAGCGTCCGCAACCTGGGCACGCCGGTGTTTCCCGCCGCATTGTTCGCAGCAGTGCTGGACCGGTTCGGCGAGGATGCCGACATCCTGACCGTGCATCACGACGGACGGCCCGTAGCGAGCGTGCTCAGCCTCTATCACCAGGGTGTCGTGATGCCGTATTGGGGCGGCGGGACCGGGGAGGCCCGCAGCTTGCGTGCGAACGACCTGATGTATTTCGCGCTGATGCGGCATGCCCGTGCGCGCGGTTGCGCGACGTTCGATTTCGGGCGATCCAAGGCCGGGACCGGGGCGGCCGCGTTCAAGCGCAACTGGGGTTTCGCGGGGCAGCCGCTGTCCTATGCGGTGTCGGGCGCGGCGCCGCGCGCGATCAATCCGCTGGACCCGAAATATCAGGCGAAGATCGCGCTGTGGAAGCGGTTGCCGCTGCCGGTGGCGAACCGGATCGGCCCGTGGATCGCGCGGGGGCTGGGATGAACCGCGACATCCTGTTTCTGTGCCACCGTGTGCCGTTTCCGCCGGACCGGGGCGACAAGATCCGGTCCTTTCACATCCTGAAGGCGCTGGCCGCGCTGGGGCGGGTCCATCTGCTGACCTTTGCCGATGATGATGCCGATGCGGCGCATGCCGATGGGCTGGCGCGCTGGGTGGCATCGACCAGCGTGATCGTGCGGCGGCGCGGACGGGCGCGGGCGGCGGTGTCGGCCGTGCTGTCGGGCAAGCCGGTATCGCTCACCCTGTTCGATGCCGCGGCGATGCGGCAGGCCGCCGCCCGCCTGTTCGCGCAGCAGCGGTTCGATGTCGTCTATGCGTTTTCCGGACAGATGGCCCAATTCGTGCCGCCCGATGCCGATGCCCGGTTCCTGATGGATTTCGTCGACGTCGATTCGGCCAAGTTCGACGGCTATGCCGCGACCGCCGGCCCGTTGTGGCGTAGGATCAACGCACGCGAGGGACGACTGCTGGCGCGGTATGAGGGGCAGATGGCAGAGCGGGCCGACCTGTCGCTGTTCGTCAGCGGGGCGGAAGCGGCTTTGTTTCGGGAGCGCCACCCGGGCGTGGGCGACCGTGTGATGGCGCTGGAGAACGGGATCGATTGCGACCGGTTCCGGCCGGATGCCGTGCTGCCGCCGCTGCCGCCGCTGCCGCCGCTGCCGCCGCTGCCGCGCGGGAACGGACCGCTGCTGCTGTTCACCGGCCAGATGGATTATGCGCCCAATGTCGAGGCGGTCGACGGGTTCGCCCGCGGCGTGTTCCCCGCGATCCGCAGCGGGTTTCCGACCGCGCGCTTCGTGATCGTCGGGCGTGCGCCGGTTCCGGCGGTGCAGGCGCTGGCGATGCTGCCGGGGGTGGAGGTGACGGGCACGGTTCCCGATGTCCGGCCGTGGCTGGCCGCCGCAGACGTGGTGGTGGCGCCGCTGAAGCTGGCGCGCGGGATCCAGAACAAGGTTCTGGAGGCGATGGCGATGGGGCGGGCGGTGGTCGCGAGCCCGGCAGCGCAGGAGGGGATCGACGTGGAGCCCGGCCGCCACCTGATCGTCGCCGGTCCGGAACGGCAGGCGGATGCAGTGCGGGCATTGCTGTCCGATCCCGTCCGCCGCGCCAGCCTGGGCCGCGCCGCGCGGGCGCGGATGGTGGAGCGTTATGGCTGGGACCAGGTGCTGGCCCCGCTGGCCCGGATGACGAGCGGAGCCGCCAACCCGGCCGCGATCGCCGCCGAGTGAGCGCGCCGATCGCCATGATGCGCCGGGCCGGCCGAAGCCCACCCGCGCGGCATGCCGCCTGGACCACTGCGATACCGGTGCTGGCGGTCGCGGTGCTGGCGATCCTGCTGGTGTTCGCGCGCGATGCCGCCGCGATGGCGGCGATCTGGTGGACCAGTTCGACGTTCGAACATTGTCTATTGATCGTGCCGATCCTGATCTGGCTGGTGTGGCAGCGCGCGCCGGAACTGGCGCGGGTGACGCCGCGGGGCTGGGCGCCGGGGCTGATGCTGGTCGCGGCCGGGGCGGGCGGCTGGTTGCTGGGGCAGGCGGCCGGCGTCGCGCTGGCGCGACATCTGGGGCTGTTGCTGATGGTGCAGGGCGCGGTGGTCGCCACGCTGGGGCCCGCGGTCGCGCGCGGGCTGCTGTTTCCACTCGGCTATGCGTTGTTCCTGGTGCCGGCGGGGGAATGGCTGGTGCCGCCGCTGCAGACGCTGACCGCGCGGATGTGCATGGGATTGCTGCACCTGTGGGGTATCCCGGCGCGGCTGGATGGCGTGTTCATCACCACACCCGGTGGCTGGTTCGAAGTGGCGGAGGCATGTTCGGGCGCGAAGTTCCTGATCGCGATGCTGGCGTTCGGGACGCTGGCCGCGCATCTGTGTTTCCGAAGCCCGGTACGACGCGCGCTGTTCATGGCGGCGGCCGTGCTGTTGCCGGTGCTGGCCAACGGGGTGCGCGCGTTCGGGACGATTCTGGTCGCGCAATATTCCGGTCTGGCGGTGGCGGGCGGGTTCGATCATGTCGTCTATGGCTGGTTCTTCTTCGGCATCGTGATCGCGCTGCTGCTGGCGATCAGCTGGCGCTGGTTCGACCGCGGTGCGACCGATCCGGCGTTCGATCCGGCGCGGATCGAGCCGGTGGCGCCCGTCGCCGATCCGCGGCGACAGGGGGTGGTGGCGATTGCGGCGGTGCTGATCGCGGCGTTGCCGGTCGCGTGGACCGCGGCGGTGGCGGGTGGCGGACGGCTGGCGCCCGGTGCCATCGCCTGGCCGCAACCGCCGGGCTGGACAGCGATGACGCGAACCGACGGATTGCCGTGGACCCCGAACTTTCCGGGCGCCGACCGACAGGGCGTCGTCCGGTACCGCGATGCGGCCGGACACAGGGTCGACCTCGCGATCGCGGCCTATGGCGATCAGACGGAAGGGCATGAACTGGTCGGATATGGCATCGGTGCGGTCGATCCGGCGAGCCGCTGGACCTGGGGTGCGGATGGCGCGGCGGTCGCGGATGGGCGCGCGATGCGGATCGTGGGACCTGGGGATACGCCGCGCGACGTGCTGCTGTTCTATCGCATCGGCGGAATCACGACCGGGAGCGCGGCGCGGGTGAAGCTGGAAACGCTGCGCACACGGCTGATCGGTGGATCGCGGCATGCGGTGGCGATCCTGATATCGGCCGAGGCCCCGAAGGACGGCAGCGCGCGGCCGGCGCTGGATGCGTTCGCGCGTGCGCTGGGGCCGATCGCGCCGCTGGCGGACCGGGCGACACGCTGATGTGCGGGATCGCCGGTATCTTCCACCGCGAAACCGCAAAGCCGGTCGATCCGGCGCGGGTGCGGGGCATGACCGACGTGCTGGCGCATCGCGGGCCGGACGGGTCCGGCGTGTGGACGGGGAGCGGGGTGGGGCTGGGCCATCGACGGCTTGCGATCCTGGATCCGACGCCGGCCGGTGCGCAACCGATGGCGCTGGACATGCTGACGATCGTGTTCAACGGCGAAATCTATAACTTTCAGGAGGTTCGCGCCGAGCTGAGCATTGCAGGGCACCGGTTTCACACCGATTGCGACACCGAGGTCATCCTGCATGCCTATCGCCGCTGGGGCCCGGCATGCCTGGACCGGTTCAACGGAATGTTCGCGTTCGCGCTGCACGACGCCGCAGACAACAGCCTGTTTCTGGCGCGCGACCGGTTCGGGGTGAAGCCGTTGTTCTGGACGGAATTGTCCGATGGCGCGCTGCTGTTCGCGTCCGAGCTGAAGGGTATGCTCGCGCATCCGCTGGTACGGCCGATGCCGGATGCGACCGCGATCGATGATTATCTGGCGTTCGGCTATGTTCCGGACGATGCCTGCATCGTGGCAGGCGTCCACAAGCTGCCGGCCGGACATCATATGCTGGTGCGGCGGGGCATGGCGTTGCCGCGGCCACAACGCTGGTATCAGCTGAGTTTCGCCGACCGGGCGACGGGGAGTGCCGCCACGCTGGCGGACGAACTGGACGCGCGGCTGCGCGATGCGGTGCGGTCGCGGATGGTGGCGGACGTGCCGCTGGGCGCGTTTCTGTCGGGCGGAGTCGATTCATCCGGCGTGGTCGCGATCATGGCGGAGGCGAGCGCGCACGCGGTACGGACCTGTTCGATCGGGTTCGACGAGGCCGATCATGACGAGACCCGCTATGCGCGGCTGGTGGCGGAGCGCTTCGCCACCGATCACCGCGCGCGGACGGTGGCGGCGGCGGATTTCGGGCTGATCGATACGCTGGTCGCGGCCTATGACGAACCATTCGCCGATGCCTCTGCACTGCCGACCTACCGGGTGTGCGAACTGGCGCGCGAGACGGTGACGGTCGCGCTGTCGGGCGACGGCGCGGACGAGGCCTTTGCCGGATATCGGCGCCATGCGTTTCAGGCCGCCGAGGAGCGGGTGCGCGGGCTGATCCCCGACCGGTGGCGCGAACCGATCTTCGGGCGGTTGGGTGCGGCTTATCCGAAACTGTCGCGTGCGCCGCAGTTCCTGCGCGCGAAGTCCACCTTGCAGTCGCTGGGGCGGAGCGGGGCGGAAGCCTATGCGACGTCGGTCGGGATCACGGCGCACGGCGATCGCCACGCGCTCTATGCCCCCGGCTTCGTCGCGGCGCTGGCGGGGCACCGGGCGGAGGATCGCTATGTCCGCACCATGGCCGAAGCGCCGGCACGCGATGCGATCGACCGGGCGCAATATGCCGACATGCAGATCTGGTTGCCGGGCGATATCCTGACCAAGGTGGACCGCGCCAGCATGGCGGTCAGCCTGGAGGCGCGCGAGCCGTTGCTGGATCACCGGCTGGTCGAGTTCGCGGCGCGGTTGCCCGCGTCGATGCGGCTGCACCGCGGTCAGGGCAAATGGCTGTTGAAGAAGGCGCTGGCGCGGCGTTTGCCGGACGATATCCTGTATCGCCGCAAGATGGGATTCGTGACACCGATCAGCGCATGGTTTCGTGGACCCCTGGCGGGAGAGGCGAGGCGGATCGGTGAAGGATCGACGCTGGCCGCGACCGGATGGTTCGACGCCGGCCGGTTGCAGCAGATATCGGAGGCGCATCGCAGCGGGCGCGAGGATCATGGCCGACTGCTGTGGCAATTGCTGATGCTGGAGAAATCGCTGACCCGGCTATTCGGAGCGGGCGGCTGACGATAGGCTGTTCCGCGACGGATCATCCGGGGGGATCAGCAATGCAGGACGGGATGCCGAACAGGCCGGTCGCGGTGGAGGCCGAAACGCTGCGGGGGCAGTCGTTCCGCTATTTCGATTTCGTGATGGCGGCGTTCGTCACCATCCTGTTGCTGAGCAACGTGATCGGCGCGGGCAAGCGGGCGGTGATCGACCTTCCGTGGATCGGGCCGTGGCCGTTCGGGGCGGGGCTGCTGTTCTTTCCGGTTTCCTACATCATCGGTGACGTGCTGACCGAGGTCTATGGCTATGCGCGGGCGCGGCGCTGCATCTGGGCCGGATTCGCGGCGATGCTGTTCATGGTGGTGATGTCGTGGGTGGTGGTGCGGATGCCGCCCGACGCCGGCTGGACCGGACAGGCGGCCTATGAACAGGTGTTCGGGCAGGTACCGCGGATCGTGATGGCCTCGATCTGCGCCTTCTGGGCCGGGGAGTTCGCCAATTCGCTGGTCACGCCTTTTGTGATTAGCAGTTTTCATTGCCGCCAAACATTTTCAAAGGCTTAGCCATGATCGCCGATTCCCAAATCAAGCAAATCGCGGCGAGTGACCTCGTCGAAAGGCCGATGCGCTATTTCGATTTCGTAATGGTGGCATTCGTAGTCATCCTGCTTCTGTCGAACGTGATCGGTGCCGGAAAACGAGCCGTAATTGATCTTCCCTGGATCGGCCAATGGCCGTTCGGCGCAGGCATTCTTTTCTTTCCCGTCAGCTACGTCATCGGCGACGTGCTGACCGAGGTTTATGGTTACGGCCGTGCCCGGCGATGTATTTGGGCGGGCTTCGTGGCGATGCTATTCATGGTCTTCATGTCGTGGGTCGTCGTGAAATTGCCCCCGGACGTGGGCTGGACGGGACAGTCGGCCTACGAAAGCGTTTTTGGACAGGTGCCGCGCATCGTGCTCGCGTCCATCTGCGCCTTTTGGGCGGGAGAGTTCGCTAACTCGCAGGTCCTGGCAAAAATGAAAGTCTGGACGCGGGGACGGCATCTGTGGACCCGGACCATTGGCAGCACGATCATCGGGCAAGGGGTTGATAGCCTCCTTTTCTATCCGCTTGCATTCGTCGGTGCGCCGGACTGGCCGGCCGACGCGATGATGAAGGTGATGGCCAGTCAGTTCATCCTCAAAGTCTCATGGGAGGTGCTGCTGACGCCCGTCACCTACGCCGTCGTCGGCTTCCTCAAGCGCCGCGAGGGAGTGGACGTGTATGATGAGAATACAGATTTCTCGCCGTTCAAGACACGTCTCTGACATCATCTGCTAGGTGCGGCGAAGGTTAGCGCGCGCATCTTTTAGAGTCATTCTCGATCACGATTGCCCGTATCCAGAGTGGCGGAGATAGTTTGAGCATTCACCTGGCTTGAACCGTTCGAGGATGGCTTTCAGCGCGTCGCAGATGGCTGATCTTCCCTCGGTTTGACGGACACCGATGATAGGCTCTGCGGCGCCAGGAGGTGTATGATGGCGAGTAGGACGAAGCGTCGGTTCACGGACGAGTTCAAGCGCGAGGCGGTCGCGCTGTGGGAGACGAGCGGTCGCATGCAGACCGAGGTGGCAGCTGAGCTGGGGATCATGCCGACGATGCTGCGTCGTTGGCAGCGCAAATGGGGGATAGCAGCGTTCCGCCGGTAGGCCCGGCGGCGAAGCCGCCAATATCGGCACTGACGTCGCCAGCCGATCAGGCGTCAGAGATTGCGCGGCTACGCAGGGAATGGGACCGCGCGCGAATGGAGCGCGACATCTTAAAAAAAGCCGTCGGCATCCCCTCGACTATGCTCGGGACAGGCTTTGCGGAGATGCCGCGATGAAGTTCGTCTTTATCGAGCAGCATGCGTCCACCTGGCCGGTGAACGTCATGTGCCGCATGCTCGGCATGTCGCGGAGCGGCTATTACGACTGGCGCGGTCGGCCGCCGAGCGCGCGGACGACGGCGAACCTGGCATTGCTTGCCGACGTGCGCCGACTTCGGGCCCGTCATCAAGGCCGATATGGATCGCCGAGGATGCATGCCGCCCTGCGCGCGGAAGGCCGGCAGTGCAGCCCTGGCCGCGTCGAACGACTGATGCGTCGGCATCGTATCCGTGCTCTGGCAGGGCGCCGCTTCCGACCGTGTACCACCGACAGTCGTCACTATCTCCCGATTGCGCCGAACCTGCTGGCGCAGAACTTCGCGGCAACCGCGCCAAACACAATCTGGCTCGCCGACATCACCTATATCCCGACCGGCGAAGGGTGGCTGTATCTCGCCGCCGTGCTCGATCTGGCAAACCGCAAGATCGTCGAATGGGCGATGCGCGATCACATGCGGACGGAGTTGCCACTGGCGGCCATGATGATGGCGGCCCAGCGGCAGCGGCCTGACCGCGGTCTCATCTGCCACTCGGATCGCGGGTCGCAGTATGCCGCCGGTGCCTATGTCGACCACTTGGCTGCGATCGGCGCGACGCCCTCGATGAGCCGCACCGGCAATTGTTACGATAATGCCCCGATGGAGAGCTTCTTCCACACCCTCAAGGTCGAGTTAGTCCATTAGTGCCGATGGGCGACGCAGGCCGAAGCGCGGCAAGCGCCGTTCGGATACATCGAAGGCTATTACAACCGACACCGCATGCACTCCGCCCTCGGGTATCTTGCGCCCGAACAAGCCGAACAGCGCATGACCGGCTAACCCAGCGTGTCCGCCGAACTGGGGGAAGATCAAGCCGTTCCGAGAATGGAACCCAAGAGATAGTGCACAGCTAGGCTATCGGTCGCAGCCGCCGATCGTTCCAGCAAGCGAATTACGTCAGCACTTTTGGCAGGCAACGACCTCAAGGTCATTGCGGCGATGGCAAATGAAGGTGCGGCTTCGGCTACGCGCGCCGCACAGCTTGGATTGGATTGCAGAGTGTCGAGCGTATAATCCCGGCATGTCGGGTCAAACTTCAACGCGCCACCATCACCCTTAAATAGGGCGGTCGGGTCGGCAGAGTTGACCGTGACTGCGGCCTGAGGAGCGGTAGTGGCGAGAAGGACAGCGAGCAGCATTTTTAACCCCATAAGGCACCAGCCCTACCATTCTGTGAAGCTGCGCGTCGCGGCAACCGCTATCATACGGTTTACAAGACAAGCCCTACGCAAAGGGTGCATCGAAGCGTCCGCTGACATCCGCTTCGACAACTGGCTGACCTCGACTGCGAGAACCGACACCGGAGTTGCCGCACGCTTCCTACGACGGTCGAAATGACACCTTTTGGGCGCCCCGCATCCGCGTGATCTCGCCCCATGCTTAGTAGATCAGGGCGGAAAGGAGCGCCGCGATGAGCCAGTGTCGGTAGGGCCGCGTCATCATCAGCTGGACCGTGCGACGAAGCTTGCTAGGGTTCAAACCCAATCAGACTATTGATCTGAGCTGATCTTCCTGATTCACAGAGAGTGTGACGGTGGAGGCGGCAGATGGCGTTGTTCTGGTTGTCGGACGAGGCGTGGGCGGCGATCGAGCCGCATTTGCCAAAGAACCAGCCTGGCGCTCGGCGGGTTGATGACCGGCGAGTGATTTCGGGCATTATCCACGTGCTCAAGGTCGGCTGCCGGTGGTGCGACTGCCCAGCGGATTATGGTCCGTCGACGACGATCTACAATCGTTTCAACCGCTGGTCGCGGCGGGGGTTCTGGGTTCAATTGCTCGCCGCG
>NZ_DASVTO010000129.1:0-14012 GCF_036387535.1 Sphingomonas sp. | reverse complement strand
TCCCCGCTTCCTGGTCGACCCTGCGAAGCTCGACCGGATCGCCGCGATCGTGGCGGCGCATTGGCCCGAACGGATCACGCCCGACCAGCTCGGTGATCCCGCGCTGCACGCCGCGCTGCGCACCGCCCGTTCGGCGTTGCTCGATGCGCTGGACCTCGCCGAACTGGATTGATCTCAGCCCGCCGCCGCCAGCACCCGCCGCGCGCGTTTCAGGTGCGGCGCGTCCACCATCCGCCCCGCGATCGCCAGCGCCCCGGCATCGGGATTGGCGGCAAATGCCGCCACGATCGCGCGCGCCTCCGCGACCGCGGCGTCGGACGGGGTGAAGGCGGCGTTGATCACCGCCACCTGCGTCGGGTGGATCGCCATCATCCCGGTGAAGCCGTCGCGCGCCCCGCGTTCGGCATAGGCGCGCAGCCCGTCGAGGTTCCGGAAATCGGGGAACACCGTCTCGATCGGCGCCACCCCGGCGGCGGCGGCCCCGAACAGGGCGAGGCTCCGCGCAACCTCGTAGGGCGCGGTATAGCGCCCGTCCGGCTCGCGCGATGTCATCGCCCCGATCGCCACGGGCAGGTCTTCGGCACCCCAGGTCAGCCCGCACAGCCGTGCCGTCACCCCGCCATAGCTACCCAGCAGGAACATCGCCGCCGGCGTTTCGGTCGCGATCGGCAGGATCCGTGCGTCGGACCTCCCCAGCATCGCATCCAGCCGCCGCAGCGACTCGCCGCCCTCGGCCTTCGGCAGCACGATCCCGTCCGGCGCCTGCGCCAGCACCGCGTCCAGATCCGCCGTCGCCAGATCGCTGTCCAGTGGATTGATGCGTACGAACCGCGCGACCGCGCCCCGCGGCTGCGCCAGGAACGCCGCGACCGCCGCCCGCGCTTCGCCCTTGCGCGCCGGTGCGACCGCGTCCTCCAGATCCAGGATCAGCGCATCGGCGCCGCATCCCAGCGCCTTTTCCATCCGGTCCGGCCGGTCACCCGGCACGAACAACAGGGACCGCAATCGCATGCCGTGCCTATCGTCCATCGCCTGTCCCTTGTTGTTCGGTCGATAGCGCTAGTCGGTCATGGCAGCGCGTGAAAGCGGGAATGACGGGTCACTCGCCAGACGGTCACGCCCTGACGAAAAATCGGTCGCTGCGCGGTTGACGACCGACCCGTTGCGATGGCAGTGGACCATCGCACCGAACGCGATGTCTGCTCGCCTGTCTCGAACATGGCGCCATCCATCGGCACAGGAGCATGCGCGGGTATAGCTCAATGGTAGAGCACTAGCCTTCCAAGCTTGTGACGCGGGTTCGATCCCCGCTACCCGCTCCAGCCCTTCCGATCGGCACCGCTGCCCACCATGATCTGGGTTATACAATTTCAAGCCTGTACAGGGACTTCGGACCCGCATCGTTAACGGGCTATTAGCGAGCTGCCGCTAATCCTCTACGGCATGCGAGCGCTCCTCCGAACCCGAACCGCGATCTTCGGACGCCGTCGCCGGCTGGGGTCGAGCATCGCCGCAAAGCTTGTTCTCGCGACGGCCGCGGTCGCGCTGGGCCTGTTCGCGCTGCTCTCGTCCATTTCCTACCTGGGTGCGCGCAACGCGGTGCAGGGCGATGTGGAACGCGACATGGTGCAGGTCGGAAAGGCGACGGCCAGCCAGATCAGCGACTGGTTCGACGGGCGACGGTTGCTGGTGGAACTGACCAACGACATCGTCGCCCGCGTCCCCGACGGCCAGCCTCGCGAAGGCGCGCTGCGTCAGCGGACCGTCACCGATACGTTCGAGGAAGTCTATTTCGGCGCCGAAGCCGACGGCAAGTTCAGCGCGACCAGCATCGATAATAAACTTCCCGACGGCTATGATCCGCGCAAGCGCCCATGGTATATCGATGCTTTACGCCAACGCGGCGCCACGCTCACCAAACCGTATAGCAGTGCCGGCACCCGCGGCCTGGTGGTGACGCTCGCCGTTCCGCTGTACAAGAAAGGCGTGCTGCAGGGGGTCACCGGCTCCGACTTCACCATCAGCACGGTCGCGAAGCTGGTTCAGCAGATATCGCTCGATCATACCGGCTATGCGTTCCTGGTCGACGATGCCGGCGTGATCCTGGTCCACAAGGACAAGGCGCTGGTCGGCAAGTCGCTGTCGGCAATCTTCGATGGCGTCACGCCGCCGGTGTCCGAATCCACCCAGACTGCCAATGCCGGCGGCCGCGCGAAGCTGATCGGATTTACGCCCATTGCCGGCCTGCCATCCCGCCATTGGTACGTCTGCATCGTCGTCGATGAAGCCGCCGTGCATGCAGGGCTGAACGCCTCCTATCTGCGCAGCGCGCTGTCGGCGGCGCTCATCACGCTCGCCAGCCTCGGTATTCTCTGGATCATCGCATCCCGGATGATCCTGAAACCGCTGCACGACATCACCGACATCATGCACCAGATCGCCAGGGGCAGGCTCGATATCGTCATCGACCGGGTCGATCGTCATGACGAAATCGGCGCCATGGCGCGCGCGGTCGAGGTATTCCGGAACAATGCGATCCAGGTTGCCGGCATGGCGGCGGCGGACGAACGCCGTACTCTGGCCGAAGCGGAAAACCGGGCGGCGATGATGGCGCAGCTGAAATCGGCATTCGGCCGGGTCGTGGACGCCGCAAGCGAGGGCGACTTCACCAAGCGCGTCTCCGGCAACTTCCGCGATGCGGAGCTCAATGATCTGGCCCTGTCGGTCAACACGCTGGTATCCACCGTCGACCGCGGCCTGACGGAGACAGGCGGCGTCCTCTCCGCTTTGGCGCAGACCGATCTGACCCGCCGGATCGACGGCGATTATCGTGGCGCGTTCGCGACGTTGAAACAGGACGTCAACGCGGTCGCGGATCGGCTGACCGCGGTCGTCCAGCAACTCCGCCAGATGTCGCAGAAGATCCGCTTGGCGACCGTCGAACTGCTGGACGGCGCCACGCGGCTGGCCGAACGGACCGATCGCCAGGCCGCGGCGATCCACGGCACCTCGGTCGAAGCGCAGCAGATCACCGCCATCGTCCGCGAAAACGCGGACTCGACCGAAACCGCACGCTACCGGGCCAATGCCGCCAGCGAGTCCGCTGGTGAGGGCGGACAGGTCATGGCCACCGCCACTGCCGCCATGGAACGGATCGACGACTCCTCTTCCACCGTCCTGACGATCGTCGACGTCATCGACGACATCGCGGCGCAGACGACACTGGTCGCGCTCAACGCATCGATCGAGGCCGCGCGCGCGGGCGACAATGGCCGCAGCTTCTCGGTCGTCGCCAACGAGGTCCGCCGCCTCGCGCAACGGGCGACCGACGCGTCGACGGAGGTCAAGACGCTGATCGAACAGTCCCGGCTGGAGGTCCGCAACGGGTCCGCCATGGTTTCCGCCGCGGCCGAAGCGTTGCGTACCATGCTTCAGGCCTTTCGCGACAACAGTGCCTTGCTCGACACCATCGCCGATGCCAGCCGCCGCGAATCCCAGTCGCTGGAAACCATCAACGGCACCATCGGCCAGATGGATGCCCTCACCCGCGACAGCGCGTCGCTCGCGCGGCAGTTTGCGGGCATCACGAAGCAGGCGGAGGCGCACGCGTCCGAACTCGACGCGATCGTGGACCTGTTCACGCTCCGTCACCCGTCGCTGGTCAGCGCCGCCGCCTGATATCAGCGCGATCGCGCCCACTGCACCGCCGCGGCCGTGTGCAACAGCTTCAGGCCGGCGTCATCGGTAGTGGCGGTCGCGGTCATCCCGGCAATCAGTTGCGCCGGGCGCAACCGCGGATTGACCGCCAGCATCGACGCCGCCGCCCGCGCAACGAGCGGCGCTGCCATCGATGTTCCCGAATTGCGCATCTGCATGCCGCCGGGCGTTCGCAATGGCACGCCCTCGCCCCAGGCATAGATGCCGACACCCTTGCCATAGGTGGTGAACCCGGTCGGGCGGCCGTTGGTGCCGGATGCCCCGACCACGATCAGGTTCGGTGCCACGATCGCCTGCGGCGCGGCGGCCAGGATGTCGCTGGTCTGATTGCTGTTGCCGGCCGACACCACGAACAGGATGTCGGGTGACTCCGTGACCAGCCGGCGCAGGGCTGCCTCGGCGCGCGCGAACATCGCCGTGCCGCGCGTCACCGCCCGTGCCTGATCGGTCTCGCTGCCGGTCTGGATCAACTTCTCGCTCAGCTCATCGGCGGAGATGCCCCAGCTCAGATTGACGATGCGGACGCCCGCGCCGCGCATCCGTGGCCCCACCGCCGCGATCGCGCGGACCCAGCGGTCCATCTGCGGCTCGTCGATTGGCACCGGGCGAGGATCGTCGCCGAACGGCAGCGCGAACACCGTGTATAGCCGCACGAACGGCGCGCCGTCCGCAATCTCGCTCGCCACCTCCGTGCCATGGTTCCGCCCGCCCATCTCCGCCCACAGCAGCGCGTCCAGCATCTGATCCGCCGGTCCGGCATCGCGCGACCGTGCGGCGAACAACGCTGCCTCCGGTGTGTCATATCCGAACCGAAGGTCGGACGTGCCCTTCTGCAAAGCCATCTGGAACGCCAGTTGCGGCGCCAGTTCGCGCGATGGCGGCGGCAACGGCGCGGCGATCGGTTCAAGCCGATAGCCGTAGGTTGGCCCGTTCCAGTCGTCGACCACGCCGTTGCCGTCATTGTCGCGCCCGTCCAGCGGCTCCGCGGGATCGATCGCCAGCTGCCCACCGAACAGCGCGGGGTCATAACCCGAATCCCAGATCGCGACCGTCACCGGCTTCGCCGCGGCGAACACCGACGCCGCCGGCTGCCGCGCCGCCCAGATGTCGGTCGGCTGCGACGTCGGCAGCGCGATCCAGCGGCGGATCGCACCGGAATAGGCATCGCGACAGGGTGGCAGCATCGTCGCCGCCAGCCGGTACAACGCAAGCTGCAGGCCCTCGACCAGGTTCGCACCACCCCGTGCCGCGACGCCGGTATCCAGATCGGCCGCGATCGTCCCGCTCAGGAACCGGGGTCCGACCACGGCGATCTGCGTCAACCGCTGCAACGCTTCGTCGCGGATCACCGCCGGATCGTTCGCCGCCAGCAATGCCGCGATCCGCGCCGCACCCGCCGCGCAATCGGACGTGCCATCCGGCCGCGCGGATGCGGCCAGCGCATCCTGCAACAGCATGCCGATCGCACGCTGCTGCGGCTTGGTCGCCGCCGCGCGCGATTCGGCGATCAGCACGGCGGCATCCGCCGGTCGCCGCTGAAGGACTGCAATCACCGCCAGACCGGTCCGCAGCCGGTCGGCCAGCGCGGTATCGGCGATGCTGTATGTTGCCCGCACCCGCTCCGCCTCGGCGCGCAATGCAGGCACGGTCTCGGTCAGGAACGCATCGCCCAGGAAAGCCGCGCTTGGTGGTCCGGACAGCGTGAAGCGGCTCGGCGGCAGCGCGCTGGCCGCCCGGATGACAGGCCGGTCCGCCGCCACCGCGCCCGCAAATGCCGGCACCAGCGCCGCCAACGCCACTCCGCACGTCATCCACCTGCGCATGACCATCTCCCCCGCGGCCGCAAATACAACAGACGGATATCGGGATGTCCAGTCAGTATTCGGCCGAACATCGGTAGCACGCACAAGAACCGCCGACTTCCGTGTTCCCGCTGTTCGCCATGATCGCGTCCCATGTCGCGAACAGTCATCGGTCGCCCACGGCCCGATCCGATCCGTGCCCGCACCGCGCCCGCCGCGCGTTAATCGCACACGCACCTTGTTGCGCTACGCCCGGCGCGATTGGCGGGAAGGTAGGATATGATCGGCACATGGGCGGAACGATGCGATGCCGCGGGCCTGCCGCCCGCGATCACCGCCGCCTGGGATATGCTGGCGATCCGGGCCGCCACCCCCAATATCTTCTACGAACGCTGGATGGTGGCACCGTCCGCGGCGCTTGCCGCCACCGGCCCGCCCGATCTGCTGCTGGTGTGGCATGGTCCGGTCGGGGATCGCACCCGGCTGATCGGGCTGCTTCCGCTACAGCCGGGCCGCATGGCCGGCCGCTATTCGCCCGCGCTGCTCCAGAATTGGGAACAGCCGGTGCGCGCGCTCGGCGATCCCTTGGTCCTGGCCGGCCACGAACGCGATTTCTGGATCGCGGCGCTCGCGCATCTCGATCGGCATGGCTCCGGCGCCTACCTGCGGCTGTCGACGCTGGCCGCCGACGGCAGCGTCACGGCCGCCCTGCTGGCGTTGCTGGCGGAACGCCGCCGGCCCTGGGCGGTCACGCGTCGCACCGTACGCGCCATCCTGCGGCATGGTCCGACCAGCGCCGCCTACCGCGCGGCGCATATCCGCAAGAAAGTGCTGAAGGAACAGCGCCGCCTGCTCAACCGGCTGGGCGAACACGGCGAACTCAGCGTCGACCGGCTTGCGGACGATGCCGATCCCGCCCGCTGGATCGATGCGCTGTTCGCGCTGGAACTTGGCGGGTGGAAGGGCCGCGACGGCGTGGCGGCGGCGGCGGATCCGGTCCGCGAACGCAGCTTCCGTCAGATCCTGACCACTGCGCATGCCCTTGGCCGGCTGGATTTCCGGCGGCTTGCGCTGGATGGCGCGCCGCTCGCGATGCTCGCCACGATCGAAACGCCGCAAGGCCATGCCTTCCAGCTCAAGATCGCCTATGATGAGAATTACGCCGCCTTTTCGCCGGGCGTTCTGCTGGAAATGGCCTGTCTGGACGTCATGCTGGACGAGGGTCGGCTCGATCTGGTCGACAGCTGCGCGCGCGCGGGCCATCCCATGATCGACCGGATCTGGGTGGAACGCCGCGACATCATCTCGCTGACGCTTCCCTTCGATCGCCCGCTTTCGCGGCTGCTGCATGCCGGGCGCGCCTTGGCGGTTCGCGCCGCTGCCCGCCGGCGCGCGATACGCACGGAGCGTTAAACATCCGCTGCTACCGTCCGCACGATGGATCAGGGAACGGAACGGGCGATGCAGGACAGCAACGGCATGGATGACGGCTGGATCGATCCGCCTGCGCTGTCGGCCTTCGCCGCCGCCTACCCGGCCCGCGCGGTCGGCCTCGCCCACCGGCTCACGAACCACCCGTTGTTGCGGCTCGATGCACTGGCCGCACTCGCCGGCCGCCTGCCCGACGATCATGTCGAACACAGCCTCGGCAATCTCGCGGTCGATCAGGATCCGGACGCGATCGCCCGCATCGCCGCCCACCCGGCCGACATCGTCCGGACGATAGCCGACAATGGCTGCTGGATGGTGATGAAGAAGATCGACTGCGACCCGGCCTACACCGCGCTGGTCGACACGATCCTGGCGCAGCTCGCCCCCGTCACCCTCCCCGCCACCGGCCGGCATCAGCGGCGCGAGGCGTTCCTGTTCCTGTCCGCGCCGGATGCCGTGACGCCGTTCCACATGGACCCGGAACATAATATCCTGTTCCAGATCGCGGGCACGAAGACGATGCGTCTCTACCCCGCCGACGATCCCGCGATCGTCTCCGCCGAACAGCATGAGGCGTTCCACCGCGGCGGCCGGCATCGCAACATGCGCTTCGATCCGGCCTTCGATGCGCAGGCCGAGACCTTTATGATGGCGGCGGGCGATGCCGTCTATGTCCCGGTCAAGGCCCCGCACTGGGTCCAGAACGGCCCGACCCCCTCGATTTCGCTCAGCATCACCTGGCGATCGGACGCCAGCGACCGTGCGGCCCGGCTGCACCGCGTCAACCACCGGTTGCGCACGCTCGGCGTCACGCCGTCACCGACCGGTGCCGCCCCGCATCGCGACGCCGCGAAGATCGCGTGTCACCGCGCGGTCAAGGCGTTGAGCGGAGCCGCCCGGCGCGCGGTCGGTCGCCGGCGTGACCGCGTCGCCTACTGATCGCCGAACAGGGCGATCTGCCGCCGCGCATTCACCGCCAGGTCGAACTCCGCCATCACATGCGCCCGCCCACGCCGCGCCATCGCCAGCGCCGCGTCCGGATCGGCATGCACGCGCAGCAACGCCGCCGCCAGTGCGCCCGCATCCGCCTGCGGCACCAGCAACCCGGTTTCACCATCGCGGATCAGCTCCGGGATTCCGGATATCGCGGTCGCGATCGCCGGACGCTGATAGGCCAGTGCCTCGATCATCACGTTCGGGATGCCTTCCTGCCGCCCCGATGGCCCGATCACGCTGGGCGCCACGCACACGCTCGCGCGGGCATAGGCGGCGGCGACGGTCTCGAACGGCTGCACCCCGTGAAAGCTGATCCGTGCCGCCAGCCCCAGCGCCTCCGCCTGCCGCTTCAACGCTGCCGCGCTCGGGCCATGGCCGATCGCGTCCAGCCGCCAGTCACCCAGTTGCGCACCGACCTCGGCCAGCGCGATCAGCAGATATTCGACGCCCTTCTTGGGCTCCAGCGCCCCGACATACAGGATGCGGAACGGCGCGCGCGACGGCGGCGTCTCCACCGGCGCGATCCGGGTCACGTCGATGCTGGAATGAATGACATGAATCGCGCGCGTCGCCAGCCCCGCGACCCGCGTGCGCAGGAACGCCTCGCCGAACAGGCTGACCGTCCGCACCGCCGACGCCGCGCCCAGCTTCCGGTCCAGCAACGCCTGCGTCCGGAAAATGTCATGCGCACGGCAACTGACGGAATAGGGCAGGCCGCCGAACATCCGGCCGATCCACGCCGCCGTCGCCGGGTGCCCCGCAAATTCGGCATGGACATGGCTTGCGCCCCACCGCCGCGCATCCTCCGCGATCGCCAGCGCCTGCGGCACCAGCGCCAGCGACTTCACCGCGATCTTCGGCGTGCGCGCATAGCCGGTTGCGATCCGCACCAGCAGGGCCGCCATCCGCAGCGGGTGCCGTATCGCCGCCCGGCCGAACGCGCGGATCGACGCGCGGCTGGCGATCCCCGGATGATGGGCAAAGCCGCGCGTCGGCGCTGCGAACGCGTGGATCGGCTGATCCTCGCGGAACCGGGTCAGATGGTACAGCCGCAGCTCCACGCCCAGTTCCACGAACTTCATCAGGTCGCGGTAGATGAAGGTTTCGGTCGATTTCGGATATTCGGTGACGATGACGGCCAGCTTCATGCCACGGCTCCCGTACGATCATCCGTATCGCGCAGCCGCCCGCACTGGATCGCCAGCGCGATCAGCAGCCACAGATAGCGCATATTCTTGTGCGGCATGAAGAAGCAGGCGACCAGCAATCCCGCCAGCGCCAGCACGATCGCGAAGCCCGCCCGCGCCAGCACCGGCGACCCGCCCGGTGCGAAGGCCCGCCGCGCCCGGCCGATCGCATGCCCGACGATCGCCGCCGAAATCCCGAAACCGACGATCCCATATTCGACCGCGGTGTCCAGGAAACTGTTGTGCAGCTCGCGCGGCATCACCACGCGCCCGGGCATGTAGCGATAGGCGTCGCCGACATAATAGGATGGGAAATTGCCTGGCCCGATGCCCCAGATCGGGGATGATTGCAGCAGGTCCGCGCCGATCCGCAAATAGGTGATCCGGCGGTACAGCGTCTGGTCCTGCGCGAAATCGCCGATCGCCGCGAACCGGTCGATCAGCACCGGTGGCGCCAGCAGCAACCCGGCCACGCCCACCACCACCGCGGCGATCAGGATCAGCGGAAACCGCCGGTCGTGCCGCAACGACAGCAGCAGCAGGCCTACCGCGGCCGCGACGCCGACGATCGCACTGCGCGCCGACATCAGCGCCAGCGCGATCCCGCCAATCAGCGTCGCGCCCAGCAGCACGGTCCGCCCCGCCCGCTCGCCCGCGAACAGCCACGCCATCGCCAGGATCGTGCTGACCATCACCATCTGCGCGGCGGTGGTCGGGTTCATGTCCGATCCGCCCGACGACCGCGCCACCCCGTCGAAATCCGCCGTGGTCGCCGCTAGCGACGTCGCCACCAGCCGGGTGCCGGTCCGCGCCTCGATCAGCACGATCACGCCCGATACCGCCCCGGCCACGATCATGCTCCAGAGCAGCATGCGCAGCTGCGCCACCCGATCGACGATCACCAGCACGCACAGGGCGGGTGCGATCGCCGTCGCCAGCTTGACCAGATACAGTAGTCCTTCGGCCCGGTGGGCCGACAACGCCCAGGCAAACACCGTCCAGCAGAACAGCATCAACATCAGCCGCAGCCCGCGATCGTCGCCACGCGCACCGCCCGTCGCCTGCCGCCCCCCCGCCAATAGCGCCAGGGTCCCCGCGATCGTCCCGCCCAGCGACAGCTCGACCAGCGAGATCGGCGATCCGGCGCTCAGCCGATTGGCGACCGCATCCAGCTGCGTGAAGACCGCAAAGCCGATCAGGCACAGGAACGTCGCGATGCGGACCGGATCATGGTCCGCCGCCACCGCCGGATTCCGCGACAGGACGCCGCTCCCGATCATGCGGGTCAGCGTTCGATCTGCGCGACATAGGGGGGATGGCCGCTGATCGTGCGCACGGAATCCCCGAATTCGGCGCTGCCGGCGGCATCGTCGCCCGCCGCGACCGCCAGCACGATCGTACCCGGCGCGTCGCGCAACAGCGTCAGCCGGCCACTCTCCCCGAACCCGCCGCCATAGACCAGCAGGCGCTTGGGATGATGCTGCCAACGCGGATCGATCGGCCGCGCGGTGCCGTCGATCGTCCAGATCGGCTGGCCCTGCGCCTTCAAATGCCCATGGATCAGCTGGAACAGCAGGCGCGCTTCCCGGTCATGGCTGATGGCGGCGATCACCAGCGGCGTCGTCTCCGCCAGCGGCACCGCCAGCCACGCCGCTACAGCAGGCGCCAGTCCGGCGACCTCCGCGGCGTCATAGGCGATCCCGTCCCGCGGGCGCGGCAGCACCACCGAACCGGTCAGGGATGCGGCCTCGGCGGGCGGTGCGTCCGGCACGATCGCCAGTGCGGCGGATCCGATGCTGGCATAGGCGGGCGCGCGTCGCTCGCGTTGCGGCTTTCCCGCCGGGCGCAGCGCGGCCACCGCCGCGCTATGATCGGCACCCGCGCCCGCATCCGCATCGTCGGATGGCTGCGGCGTGTCCGGCGCGGCGCGCTTGGGCGCGGCACCCAGCAACAGCAACGCGCAACCCGCCAGCGCACATCCCCCGACGAACCCCAGCGCCGTGTTCAACAACAGCTTCGGCGAACTGCGGGTCCGCGGCGGCACCGCTTTCTCGATCAGGCGGATGCGCGGCGCATTGGCCAGATTTTCCGTCTGGCTGAACCCGATCCGCTCGACCAGGCCGGTCACCTCGCGCTGCATCGCTGCGATGTCGTCATCCAGTGCCTTGACCGCGACGTCATGCGTGCCCAGCGTCGCCAGTTGCGCGCCCAGTTGCGCCACCCGGCGCTCGCGGATCGCGATCCCGCCGCGCAGGCCCGCCGCCTTCGGCGCCTCGATCGCCAGCGACTGTTCCACCGCCTGCTGCGTCGCCGACAGCTTGCCGCCGGCCTGTCGCCGCAGGTCCGCGATCTGCTGCTCGCTGCTGGTCAGCTGCGCGCGGTCGCCGGTCAGCCGCGTCTGTTCCGAAACCTGCTCCTCCATCAGCGATTGCCGCTGACGATCCAGGTCGATGACGCCCAGCGAAACCTTCATCTGGCGCGATCGGCGGACCAGCGCCGCCAGCGCGGCTTCCTTCGCGGCCAGCCGCGACTGCAGCGATCCCGCAATCTGCACTCCGGATTCGCGCGACATGACGTCGGCCTGATCGACGATCGATTCCGACAGCGCATTGGCGAACCACGCCGCCGACTCCGGGTCGTCCCACGCCACCGTCACCCGCAGCAGATAGGTACCCTCGACGGACTCGATCGTCGTGTTCTTCACGAGGTTGTCGAGCAGGTCGTCGGGCAAGGGCACCACCGGCACCTCGCCATAATTCAGGAATGCCAGGATGCGTCCCGGCGAAAACGCCGGCGGCACCGAATGTTCGGCCACCCACTGCGCGCGGGGCTGCTGCGCCTGCCGCGCCTGCCAGTCGATATAGCGGTCGATGATCGGCGCCACGATCGGGCGGGTATGGGCATATTCGGCATAGGTCTGCAGCAGCACGCTACCACCGTCGAACGTCGACCCGCGCACGAACCGGCTGGCATAGCCCAGCTCCTCGCCCGTCGGCACGATGTTCAGCCGCGCCGCGCCCTCGAATGTCGGCCGCTGTGCCAGCACGAACACGCTGAACGCCCACGCGAACAGGGTACAGCCCAGCACCAGCCCGGTCACCAGCTTCCAGCGCGACAGCACCAGCCGCACATAGTCCATGCCCAGCGATCCGGTCATGGCTGGATCAACGTGACGGCGGAACCGACATTGACGCCGTTGAACCCGATGATCGCGCGGATCTGCCGGGAACGATCGGTGTCGCGGGCGATCCGCGTCGGCGGGACCAGCAGGATGCTGAACGGCGCCAGCGTCTCGGTCGTGCCCGCCCGCCCGCCCAGCACCGCCTGCATGTCCACCATCCGCGCGACCAGCGTTCCGCCTTGCGGCGACAGCAGCACGACGCGCGAAAGATCCGCATCGCGATTGCCGCCGCCCGCGCGCGCCAGCCCTTCGAACAGGCTGGTTCCCTCGCGATAGGGAAAGGCGCCCGGACGCACGACCTCGCCGATCACGAACAGTTCGGGCGGCGGCGGCGGTCGGTTATATTGCAGGATCGACACCGACACCGATGGCTGTTCCAGCTTGGCGCGGTACCGCGCGGTCAGGATCGCCTGCAACTCCGTCGTGGTCAGCCCGCGGGTCTGCACGGGTTCCAGCAGGGGCGGGCTGATCGTGCCCGAAAACTGCACCCGCTGATCGGTGGTGAGCAGCGGGAAATAGGGGAAGGTCAGGCGGATCAGGTCGTTGGCGTGGAAATCGCCGTCGCTGGCCAGCACGTCGCCCAGTTTACGGTTGATATCCTGCACCAGCGCGGGCGCGACCGGGGTCAGCGCGATCTGCGGCTGCGGCGCATAGTCCAGCTTGCCGGCACATCCGGACAGCATGATCAGTGCGACGATCGCGGCGCGGCATGGCGCACCTGGCAATGCTCTGGTCAACGGGTCGATCCTCATGGGGCACGGTCGCCGCGGTCTGCAACGGCGCTCGTCTTATCCACGCATCTGGTGGAGATAGGATTAAGCCCCCGCGCCGCCCGTTCGGCCGCGTAATCGGCGACCCGGTCGACCAGGGCCTCGAACCCGCGGGTCGATGCGGCCGCCTCATACCCTGCGGCCGTGGCATGCGCCTCGTCCCGCACCGCCGCCGCCCGCGCGGGGTCGGTCAGCAGCGCCGCGATCGCCTCCGCCAGCGCCTCCGCATCGTCGGGTGGGCACAGAAACCCGTTCACCCCGTCACGGATCAGCGTCGTCGCGCCGCTCGTCGTCGTGGCCAGCACCGGCGTTCCCGCCGCCATCGCCTCCACCATCACATTCCCGAACCCCTCCCGCCGCGATGCGGATATCAGCAGGTCGGCTGCCGCCAATGTGCGGCCCAGCGGATCGCAATGCCCGGCCAGCGTGATGGACTCGTCCAGTCCCGCCCGCGCGATCTGCGCCGCCAACTGATCCCGCAAAGGCCCCTCGCCGCACAGGGTCAGCCGGAACGGCACCCCGCGCGCCTTCAACCGGGCACAGGCATCGATCAGGATGTCGAACCCCTTGGCGGGGACCAGCCGCCCCGCCGCCACGATCTGCGGCGGGGCCGATCGTGTGCGTGGGCCCAGCGGGGTGATCCGCTCCACCACCGGATTGGACAACACCGTGGTGGCCAGCGGGCGCGCGACCGCGATCCTCAGTTCCCGCGCGATCGCCGCGGTCGGCACCGCTACCGTATCGGCACGCGGATAATAGCGCTGCATCGCCCGGCGACGCAGCCAGGCGAGCTTCGCCTCCGCAAGATACGCGTCGGGCGATGTATGCTCCGATATGATCCGCGCCGTTCCCGCCGGACACCGTGCCGCCAGCAGGGCCAGGTTCACCGCGTTGGTCGCGCTATAGGCGACCGATACGCCGTGCGTCG
>NZ_DASVTO010000128.1:0-10039 GCF_036387535.1 Sphingomonas sp. | reverse complement strand
CTACAAGTGGACCGAAGTGAAGCCCCAGGTCGATCTGGTCCAGTTCCCGGACGGCAAGCAGATCCTGATCCTGGCGAAGGGCCGGCTGGTCAATCTGGGCTGCGCGACCGGACATCCGTCGTTCGTGATGTCGTCCAGCTTCACCAACCAGGTGCTGGCGCAGATCGAATTGTGGACCAAGCCCGGCCATTATGCGAACGAAGTGTTCGTCCTGCCGAAGCATCTCGATGAGAAGGTGGCGTTGCTCCACCTGGAGAAGCTGGGCGTCAAGCTGACGAAGCTGACGGAGAAGCAGGCGAGCTACATCGGTGTGTCGACCGAGGGCCCGTTCAAGCCGGATCATTATCGCTACTGATCGACGTCGATTGGCCTGGCAGCAGCGCATGGCAGGCACGTGCGTTGTAAATATGCAACATAATCAATGGGTTGCAGGAAAAAAGATGCTGGTATCGAGGTTGCTCCCCCGGTTTGGCGGCGGCTTTTGATACCGGCTCTTTCCATCGTGGCGTGCGCGCCTCTACAAGCGATGACATGACACTGATCCGCGACAGACCGATATGCTGACCTTCACCCCCGCCACGGTGGCCGGGATCGCAGTGATCCTGGGTTTGTGGCTGGTGGGTGCAATGGCGGCGATGGTCCACGGGATGCGCCGCGCGGCCGAGGCGCGAACGGCGGTGGCCGATTGCCGGCGACTGAACGCGCTGTTGCAGGAAGGGCCGGCCCTGCCGATGACCGTGGCGGGTGACGGCCGAATTTCGGGGCCGGTGCGGTTGGCCGACTGGCTGGGGCTGCGGAAACTGCCGAGCCATTTGAGCGACTTGAGCGGCCGTGACGCCGGCTTGCCGCCACGCGAGGCCGAATTGCTGGCCGGTGACGTGAAGGTTGCGCAACGCAGCGGACGGCCGTTCAGCCGGACGCTGCACCCGCTGGGCGGTAACCGCATCCTGCTGGTGCGGGGACGTCCGGCGGGATCGGGCATGCCGGGAAGCCTGGTTCTCTGGATGTTCGACGCCAGCGAAAGCGAGCGCGAGATCGAGCGGCTGGGGGTGGAAGCGACTCGGCTGGGGCAGGCGATCGCCGCCATATCCTCCCTGATCGAAGCTGCGCCGTTTCCGATGTGGCATCGCGGGCCCGACCTGCGGCTGGCGCTGGTCAACGGCGCCTATGTCGCCGCGGTGGAGGGCAAGGACGGCGCCGATGTCATCGCGCGCGGCCTGGAACTGGTGGAGGGGGAAGCCGGTCGCGGCCCCTTGGCGGCGGCCGCCGAGGCGCGCGAACGCGACCTGATCCTGGCCCGGACCGTGCCGGCGACGATCGCCGGCGCACGGCGGATGGTCCGCATAACGGACGTGCCGGTCGGGCCCGGCGGAGTCGCGGGCTATGCCGTCGATGTCGAGGAGTTGGAGGAAGCGCGCGCAGACCTGGTGCGGTTTGGGCGCGCGCAGCGCGACCTGCTCGACCGGCTGTCGGCGGGGGTGGCGCAGTTCGGGCCGGATCGCAGTCTGGTGTTCTACAATCATCCTTTCCTGCGGATGTTTGCGATGCAGCCGGACTGGCTGGCCGACGGGCCGGAATTCGACCGCGTGCTGGACCGCATGCGGGAGGCGCAGCGTGCCCCCGAAAGTCGTGATTTTCCGCGTTGGCGCATGGAGCGGCGGGGATGGTTCACTGCGACGGACGCGATCGAGGAAAATTGGCTGCTGCCGGGCGGTTCGCATTTCCGCCTGCTGGCGCAGCCGCTGCCGGATGGCGGCTTGCTGCTGATCTTCGAGGATCGGACCGAGCAGATCCAGCTGGCGTCGGCGCGTGACACGTTGCTGCGCGTCCGGACCGCCACGTTCGACAATCTGTTCGAGGCGATCGGCGTGTTCGCGGCGGACGGGCGACTCCATCTCTGGAACAACCGGTTCAAGGAGGTATGGGGCCTGACGGAGATCGAACTGGGCGAACATCCGCGGGTGGACGCGCTGGTCGAGTCGGTGGCGCGGCGGCTGGCGAACCCGAGCCGGGCGGGGTTGATCCGGGAACTGGTGCGGATCGCGACGATCGAGCGGCAGCAGCGATCGGGTCGGGTGGAGTTCACCGATGGCCGCCATTTCGAATTCGCGGCGGTGCCGTTGCCGGACGGAAACGCGCTGTTCACGATGCTGGACATCACCGCCAGCCGCGGCATCGAGGCCGCCTTGCGTGAGCGCGCCGAGGCGTTGGAGCAGGCCGATCGGCTGAAGACCGCGTTCGTCGCCAACATGAGCTACGAATTGCGCGTGCCGCTGACCTCGATCTCCGGCTTCGCGGAGATGCTGGACGGCGGATATGCCGGTGAAATGGGCGCGACCGCACGCGATTACATTACCGCGATCCTCTCGTCGGTCGCGCGGCTGTCCGCGCTGATCGAGAATATCCTGGACCTGACGCAGAGCGAGGCTGGCAGCCTGCCGCTGGCGGCCGCGCCGGTCGATCTGGACGTGGCCGCCGCGGAAGCGGTAGCCCGCGCGCGATCGGTGGCGGTGGAGCGCGGCATCGCGCTGGTGGATGAAATCGACGCCAGCGTCGGCACGATCATCGGCGATCCCCGGCGATTGCGGCAGGTGATCGATCATCTGCTGCACAATGCGACGCGCTTTACCGGACGGGGCGGGCGGATCCTGTTCCGGGCGTCGGGCGGGGCGGATGCCGTGGAAATCGTGGTGTCGGACAATGGCCGGGGGATCCCCCCGGAGCGGCAGGCGCAATTGTTCGATGGTTTCCGGATCAGCGCGGAGACGGCGCAGGCGCGGGGCGGGGCCGGTGCGCCCGGACTGGGGCTGCCGCTGGCCCGGCGGCTGGTGGAGGCGCATGGCGGCACGATCCTGTTGGCGAGCGAGCAGGGCGAGGGCACGACGGTCGTGCTGCGCCTGCCGCGAACGCGGTGAGCCCGGCGCCATGATCCTGATCGATGCGGCCGCGACCGAAGCGGCGGGGCGCCACCTGGCGGCGGTGGTGCGGGCGGGCGACGTGATTGCCCTGTTCGGTGATTTGGGCGCGGGGAAGACGACGCTGGCCCGCGGGCTGTTGGCGGCATTGGGCCTGGAGGGGGAGGCGCCGAGCCCGACCTTCGCGATCGTTCAGCCCTATGGATCGCCGGAGGTGCGGTTGCCGGTGGCGCATGTCGACCTGTACCGGATCGATGGTCCCGAAGATGTCCGGGAACTCGGGCTGGACGAGTATCGGGTCGACGGCGTGCTGTTGATCGAATGGCCGGAGCGGATGGGCGCGGCGCTGTGGCCGGATGCCGTGCGGATCCGGATCGGACCGACGCCGGACGGGCAGCGTCGCTTGACAGCGGACCTGCCACCGTCATGGGAACAGCGATGGCCCTTTCCACACCCGACCTGATTCCCCCGCCGCATGCGCCGGCATTCCTGGCGGCGCAGGGCTGGCCCGGTGCCACGATCCTGCCGCTGGCCGGCGATGCGAGTTTCCGCCGCTATTTTCGGGTGCGCGACGGCGCGCGCGGCGCCGTGTTGATGGACGCCCCGCCGCAGCATGAGGACAGCCGGCCGTTCCTGGCGATGGCGGCGCATCTGGACGCGATCGGATTTCGCGCGCCGCGCATCCTGGCGCATGACCTGGCCGCGGGGCTGATCCTGATTGAGGATTTCGGCGACCTGCGCATGGCCGAGGCGGTCGCCGATCGGCCGGAGCATGAGGTCGATACCTATCGCGCGGCCATCGACCTGATCCGCGCGCTGCATGCGCACCCCGCGGCCGCGACGATCGGCCGCTATGACGATGCGGTCTATCGACGCGAGGCCGCGCTGTTCCCCGACTGGTACGCGCCGGCGGTGGGGCTGGATGTCGATGTCGAGGGATATCATGACGCCTGGACCGCGGTGTTGGGGCGGCTGGACCGTGAGCCCGTCGTCACGGTGCTGCGCGATTATCATGCCGAGAACATCATGCTGCTGGAAGACGGCGATCTCGGGCTGCTCGATTTCCAGGATGCGTTGGCGGGGCATCCCGCTTATGATGTCGTGTCGCTGTTGCAGGATGCGCGGCGGGAAGTTTCCCCGGAACTGGAGACGGCGATGCTGGCGCATTATGGTCCGATCGACGGGACCGCCTATGCCATATTGGGGGCGCAGCGGAACGCGAAGATCCTGGGCATATTCACCCGGCTGTGGAAGCGGGACGGCAAGAACCGCTATCTTGCCTATCAGCCGCGGGTGTGGCGCTATCTGGAGCGGGACCTTGCGCATCCGGCGCTGGCCGAAGTGCGGGGGTGGTTCGACATGCATGTGCCGACAAGGATGCGCGCCGCGTATTGGGCGACGCCGGCATGATCGCGCCAT
The DNA here is from genome assembly GCF_036387535.1 of Sphingomonas sp. GTDB lineage: Bacteria > Pseudomonadota > Alphaproteobacteria > Sphingomonadales > Sphingomonadaceae > Sphingomonas_R. The sequence goes on along the minus strand of NZ_DASVTO010000128.1, from coordinate 5,705 downwards.
CGCCGAGGGGGCGGACGCCGCTGACGCTGCGTCCGAGCCCAGGCGCGACGCCGATTCGGACCGCGATGGTCATGGCCGCGGGGCTCGGCAAGCGGATGCGGCCGCTGACCGCGACCCGGCCGAAGCCGCTGGTGGAGGTAGCGGGCAAGGCGTTGATCGACCATGTGTTCGATCGGCTGCGATCCGCGGGTATCGGGCGGGTCATCGTGAACGTGCATTATCTGGCGGATTCGATCGAAGCGCATCTTGCGGGCCGCGCCGGCGATTTCGACGTGATCATCTCGGACGAGCGTACGCAATTGCTGGAGACCGGCGGCGGGCTGGTGCGGGCGATGCCGTTGATCGCCGATGACCGCTTTCTGGTGGTGAACAGCGACAATTACTGGGTCGACGGGCCGATCGACGCCATTCACCTGCTGGGTCAGCGCTGGGACGAGACGCGGATGGATGCGTTGCTGCTGATGGTGCCGTTGGCGCGTGCCTATTGTCATAGCGGCATGGGCGATTTCCATATGGATCCGGAGGGGCAATTGACGCGGCGGCGGAGCGGCAAGGTCGCGCCCTTCGTCTATACCGGCGTCCAGCTGGTTTCGCGGCGCTTGCTGGATGATGCGCCGGAGGGCAGTTTTTCGACCAACCTGTTGTGGGACCGCGCACTGGCGCGGGGGCGCGCCTTTGGCGTGGTGCATCAGGGACTGTGGTTCGACGTGGGACATCCGGCCGCGATCGCTCAGACCGAAGCCCTGTTGTTACGCGCGGCATAAAGACGCTTCCTCTTTGAGGATGTTCCCGTTAGGTTCCCATTCGTGCAACCGAACATCTTCTCCATTCCGATTCACCGCGCCTTTGCCGATGCGCTGGTCGCCGGGCTGATCGCGCGGGCCGGCGGAGAACCGCTGGCGTTGGCGCGCGGGCTGGTGATCGCGCCCAACAACCGCGCGGTGCGGACTCTGACCGACGCGTTCGTGCGACGGGCGGGCGAAGGGTTGATGCTGCCGCGGCTGATCGCGATCGGGGATCCCGAGATCGGCGAGAAAGTGGGCGCCGCCATCGATCCGATCGATGTCGAGTCGATCCCGCCCGCGATCGATCCGCTGCGTCGCCATCTGATCTTGGCGCGGCTGGTGCAGCAGGCGCGGGCGGAGGCCGGGGACCCTGTCGACGCGGCGGAGGCAGTACGGCTTGCCGCCGATCTGGCGCGCACGCTGGATCAGCTGATCGTGGAGGAAATCGCGCCGACCGCGCTGGGCGCCAGCGTGGCGCCGGAACTGTCGGAGCATTGGCAGGCATCGCTGGCGGTGCTGGACACGATCCTCGATCGCTGGCCGCGCGCCTTGGCGGCGATGGGCCGGATCGATGCGGCCGATCGCCATAATCGCTTGTTGCGGGCGCTGGCCGATCGCTGGCGGACCGTGCCGCCGGCCGGTTTCGTCGTGGCGTCGGGGATTGCCGCGTCCGGGCCGGCGCTGGCGCATCTGCTCCGCCGGATCGGCCGGATGGAACGCGGGATGGTGGTGCTGCCGGGGCTCGACCTGGCGATGCCACGGGAAGAATGGGATGCCTTGGGCCCGCACGGAGCCGACCCTGATACGGGCATCACGACCCCGGCGATCGAAACGCATCCGCAGTTCCACCTGAAGCTGTTGCTCGACCGGATGGGGGTGGCGCGGGGCGAGGTGCAGCGCTGGCGATATGGCGGCGGGCGGGATGCGCCGGCGGTGCGCACGGGGGCGATCGGCAATGCCATGGCGCCGGCGCGGTTCACGGGCAAGTGGCAGACGTTGCCGCCGCACGCGCGGCGCCTGTCCGGCATCCGCGCCGCCGAATTCGCGTCTCCGGCCGAAGAGGCGCAGGCGATCGCGATCGCGATGCGCGGCGTACTGGAAACGCCGGGGCAGACCGCGGCGCTGGTGACGCCCGACCGGGCCCTTGCGCGTCGGGTGGTGGCGCAGTTGCGCCGGTGGAACATCGCGGCGGACGACAGCGCGGGCCGACCGCTGTCGGCAACGCCGCCGGGCGCGTTGTTGCTGGCGCTGGCGGAGGCGGCAGCGGAGGGGTTTGCGCCGGTGCCGCTGCTGGCGCTGCTGAAGCACCCGCTGGTAAGGGCGGGCGAGGAGCGCCTCGCTTGGCTGGACGGCGCGCGGCTGCTCGATTGTGCGCTGCGTGGGCCACGCCCGGCGGCCGGGCTGGACGGCGTCACTGCCCATCTGGCGAACGGCGTCGGCCGGGATGCACAGGCGCGGCAGCGGGCGCAGGGCTGGTGGGACATCGCGGCGGAGGCGCTGCGCCCGATTGAGGCCGCGTTTCGGGCCGGCGCGGAGCTGGGCGGCTTGATCGCTGCGCTGCGCGAAACGGCAAGCGCGCTGGGCGGCGATGCGGCCTGGTCGGGGCCGGCCGGGCGTGCGGCGGCAGACCTGATCGGCGGGTTGGAGGATGCCGCAGCGGAGGGACCGGCACTGGCGGATGGCGGCGCATTGCCGATCCTTTTACGCGGCATGATGGACGCCATCGCCGTGCGGCCGCCGCAGGGAGGGCATCCAAGGCTGTTCATCTGGGGCCTGATCGAGGCGCGCTTGCAGCATGCCGACCTGATGATCCTGGGCGGTTTGAACGAGGGGACATGGCCGGCGGCACCCGCGCCGGACCCGTGGCTGGCGCCCCGCATCCGTCAGCAGTTGAAGCTGCCGGGTCTGGAACGGCGGATTGGCCTTGCCGCGCAGGATTTCGCCAGCGGGCTGGGCGCGCGGCAGGTGCTGGTGACCCGCGCCCGCCGCGATGCGCGGGCGCCGGTGATCGCGTCGCGATTCTGGCTGCGGATGGAGGCGATGACCGGCGGCGTCACGCGCGATCCGCGGCTGATCGGTCATGTCCGCGTGATCGATCATGTTCAGGGGCCGCCCGCTTATGCCGCGCGCCCCGCTCCATGCCCACCGCTGGCCGACCGCCCGCAACGGATCGCAGTCACGCGGCTCGACCGGCTGAAGGCGGATCCCTATGCTTTCTATGCCGGCGTGATGCTGCGGCTCAATCGCTGGGATGCGGTCGATGCCGATCCGACGGCGGCATGGCGTGGGACGGCGGTGCACCGGGTGTTCGAAGCGTGGATGACCGAGGACCGCTGCGATCCGGCGGCGCTCCGCCCGCGCGCGGCGCGGATGCTGGAGGAAACCAGCAGCCATCCGGTGCTGCGCGCGCTGTGGACGCCGCGATTGATGGAGGCCATCGACTGGGTCGCGGAACGGATCGCCGCCGATGCGGCGGCGGGCCGCGTGCCGCTGGTGGCGGAGGTGGAGGGCCGGATCCAGGCAATGGGCGTCGAGCTTTACGGCACGGTCGACCGGATCGACCGGTTGCCCGACGGTCGGCTGGCGATCGTGGATTACAAGACCGGCAAGGCGCCGTCGCGCAAACAGGTGGAGGCGGGGTTCGCGATGCAGCTTGGCCTGCTCGGCCTGATCGCGGAACAGGGTGGGTTTCCGGCGGTCCAAGGCCAGCCGGGGGCCTTTGAATATTGGTCGCTGGCGGCGATGGACGACCGGCTGGGACACGCGTCCAGCCCGATCGGCGTCGACAAGCAGGGACGGGGGATCGGCACCGAGAATTTCACGCGGCTGGCGGCGAGCGTGCTGGGCGATGCCGTCGACGCGTGGTTGCTGGGCGATGCGCCGTTCACCGCCAAACTGCATCCCGAATATGCGCCCTATGGCGATTATGATCAGTTGATGCGGCTGGACGAATGGTATGGGCGCAGCGATGGCGCATAGGTTCAAGCCGCTGCTGCCGCTGAAGGGCGACCAGTTGCGGGCGTCGGACCCGGCCGAACTGGTCTGGCTGTCGGCGTCGGCCGGCACCGGCAAGACGCACGTCCTGACCGCGCGCGTGCTGCGGCTGCTGCTGTCGGGGGTCGATCCTTCGGCCATCCTGTGCCTGACCTTCACCAAGGCGGGCGCGGCCGAGATGGCGGACCGGATCCACGGTCGGCTGGCTGCGTGGGTGCGGCTGGATGACGCCAAGCTGCGCAAGGAGTTGTTCGCGCTGGGTGAACCGCACGACGATGCGCGCGTGGCGGCGGCGCGCACCCTGTTCGCGCGCGTGCTGGAGGCGGCGGGTGGGGGCCTGCGCATCCAGACGATCCATGCCTTCTGCCAGACGCTGTTGGCGGGATTTCCGGCGGAGGCGGGCCTGACCCCGGGGTTCCGCCCGATCGAGGGGCGCGAGGAGGCGGCACTTGCGCGCCGCGTGCTGGCCGAGATGCTGGTGGCGGCGGAGCGCGAGGGCGATCTGGGGCTGATCCGCGACGTGCAGATGCTGTCGCGGCGGCTGGGCGAGGGCCGGACCGAAGAGTATCTGATCGAATGCGCACGCGCGCCCGATGCGCTGGCCGCGCTGGGACCGCGCGAAGGGATCGAGGCGCGGTTGCGCGCGGCGCTCGACATCCCATTAGGCGACGTCGAGACTGTGATCGCCACAGCCTGTGCCGACGATGCGTTCGATGTGGAGGGGGTGCGCCGGATATCCGAGGCCAATGCCGGATGGGGTACGAAGACGGCACTGGACCGCGCCGACCGCATCGCCGCCTGGTTGACGGGGGACGTAGCCACGCGCGCCGCCGGACTGGCGACGCTGCACCAGGTATGGGCGAAGGCGGACGGTGCACCGCGATCCTTCGCCAAGGGGCAGGCGCCGCAGCTGCCCGGCTATGCGGATATCGCTACCCGGCTGCACGAATGCTGCGCGCGGCTGCTGGCGTTGCGGTCCGGCGCGGCGCTGGCTGCGCTGGTCGGGGCAGGACTGCGCGCCGGGCAAGCCTATGCGCTGCGCTATGCCGCAGCGAAGCGGCGCGCGGGGCTGGTTGATTTCGATGACCTGATCCGGACGACGGTCCGGCTGCTGCTGACCGACGGCATGGGCGACTGGGTCCGTTACAAGCTCGATCGCCAGACCGACCATATCCTGGTCGACGAGGCACAGGACACCAATGCCGACCAGTGGACGATCGTGGCCATGCTGGCCGGCGAATATTTCGCGGGTGAAGGCGCGCGGCCGCATGCCCGGCGCACGATCTTCACCGTCGGCGATTTCAAGCAGGCGATCTTCGGGTTCCAGGGCACCAATCCGCAGGCGTTTGCGGCCGCGCGCCGGCATTTCGAACGCAATGCGCGGGCGGCGGGACGGGACATTCTGGCGCTATCGCTCGACCAGTCGTTCCGGTCGACCCCGCCGGTCCTGGAACTGGTCGATCATCTGATCGCGGAACTGGGTTCGGACCGGCTCGGGCTGAATGATCCGGCGGAACCGCATTCCAGTTTTCGGGGTGGGCCGGGAACGGTGACGTTGCTGAAACCGCATAGTGCGACCGACGATGGCGATCCGCAGGAGGATGGGGGCGAGGAAGGCTGGATCGACGACGCGACCCGCGCCTTCGCGACGCGACTGGCGCGGCAGGTGCGGATCTGGCTGGACGAGGGGCTGCCGCTGGAGTCGCAGGGACGAGCATTGCGGCCGGAGGATATCCTGATCCTGGTGCGCAAGCGCGGGACGCTGGCATCGCTGATCGTCGCGCGGCTGCATGCGGAGGGCGTCCCGGTGGCCGGGGTGGACCGGTTGCGGCTGGACGCGCCGCTGGCGGTGCGCGATCTGCTGGCCGCGGCACGGTTCGCGGTGCAGCCGGATGATGACCTGACCCTGGCGTCGCTGCTGGTCTC
>NZ_DASVTO010000127.1:0-9444 GCF_036387535.1 Sphingomonas sp. | reverse complement strand
CCAATTCTGCCCGCCGCGGATGAAGAAGGCCTGGATCCCCATCACCCCCGATCGGCAGGCCAGCGCAAAGACGTCGGCATCGCCCATCCCTTCGGCATTGATCGCCTGCGTTCCCTGGATGAAGGTCAGCGCGCGCAACCGGTCGCGCAGGATCGTCGCAAGCTCGAAATCCATCGCCTCGGCCGCCGCCGACATCTGGACGCCCAGCTTCTTCTGCACCTGCGTCGATTTGCCGCCCAGAAACGCCTTCGCGTCCGCGACCAGCTCGGCATAGGCGTCCTTGTCGATCCGCTCGACGCACGGCGCGGAACAGCGCTTGATCTGGTGCAGCAGACACGGCCGCGACCGGTTGGCAAAGAAACTGTCGGTGCAGGATCGCAGCAGGAACAGCTTCTGCAACGCGTTCAACGTGCGCGTCACCGATCCCGCGCTGGCGAACGGACCATAATATTGCCCTTTCGCCCGGCGCGCGCCGCGATGCTTCTGCACGCGCGGGAACGCATGATCCTCGCGCAGCAGGATGAACGGGAACGACTTGTCGTCGCGCAACAGCACATTGTACGGCGGGCGATACCGCTTGATCAGCTGCGCTTCCAGCAGCAGCGCCTCCGATTCGGTGTTGGTGGTGACGATCGTCATCGAACGGGTCTGCGCCACCATCCGCGCGATCCGTTTGGGCAGGCGCGAGACCTGCACATAATTGCCGACCCGGTTCTTCAGCGCCTTTGCCTTGCCGACATATAGCACGTCGCCCTTGGCATCCTGCATCCGGTATACCCCCGGCCGCGTCGGCAGCGTCGCCAGCACGTTGCGGATCGCCGCAACACCCGCCTCGATATCCGGCGCATCGGTCCCGCGCACGGTAAAGGCGGATTTTTCCTCGTTGAAACGGTCGGTGGTGGTGGGCGTATCGGTCACGTCCGCGATTTAGGGTCGGCAGAACAAAACAGAAAGCCCCTTGCTCCCGCCTCCTGCGCATGCTTCCGGGAAACCATGACGACGCGCAGCCTCTTCGCCACCCGCTTCTACGAAGGTGGGCTGGGCGATGCCGCTTTGATCGCGGATCTCGACCACAGCTGCCGCACGCTGGCGCGGGAGGATCGCGCCGGACGCGCATGGTGCAGGGAAAAGGGCTATCCCGGCTATACCAGCTATGCCTCGCTGAACGATCTGCCGTTGCGCGACCCCGCCTTTGCCGACCTCAAGCGCCAGCTCGACGCCCATGTCCGCCGCTTTGCGGACGATGCCTGCATGGATCTCGGCGGCAAACGGCTGAAACTGGATAGCCTGTGGGTGAACGTCCTCAAGCCGGCCGGCATGCACAGCGGCCATCTTCACCCCGGCAGCGTCGTGTCCGGCACCGTCTATATCGCGGTCCCGCCCGGCGCCGGCGCGCTGAAGCTGGAGGATCCCCGCCTGCCGATGATGATGGCCGCGCCGCCGCGCACGGATGCCGCACCCGAGGAGTTGCGCAGCTTCGTCTATGCCCGGCCCGAAGCCGGCACGATCTATCTTTGGGAAAGCTGGCTGCGTCACGAGGTCGCGCCCGGCACGGCGAAGTCGGACCGGATCAGCATCAGCTTCAATTATCGGCGGTAAGCCGGCATCCGGCCCGCCACCACTCGGGCGATGCGGCTGATCCTCCGCCATGATGTGTGCGATGCGCTGCATCCGCGAACGATCGTGGACGGAATGTTAACCTCCTAAACGCTAAGCAATTTCTCGACGAGGACCAGACCGGACACGCAAAAATGGAATGCCACTCTCCGCTTCTGTCGGCAGCATCGATCGCGACGGCCCTACCGGCCGTCGCGGCGGCAACGAGGAATGGCCACGCCGCAACCCGCGCCGCAATGCGCACGACCAAAGCGCTGAAAACGATTCACCTCCGCCGACGCCCCCGCACAGTGGCAGGGTCGGGATTGCTCATTTCGGGGGAAAACCGATGATCCGCTCCATGAACATCCCAAAGCAGCTCGGCCTGTCCTTCCTCGCGATCATCGCATCCGCCGCGATCATGATGATCATATTCTATTCCAACATCTCGATGATCCGCGCGGCGACCGACAGCAACAATCTCAGCCAGTCCGTCTATGCCAAGGCGCTGACCCTGGAAACCGCGATCCTGCGTCAGAACAGCCAGTTCCGTGGGTTCCTGGTGACCAGCGACGAAACCTATCTGAAATCCTATGGCGAGGCGCGCGACGAATATGATCGCACGTCGCGCGAACTGGAGGCCCTGGTCGGCAACTCCGGCAGCCGGCAACTCGTCCTGGAATCCCGCCGGGAAACCTTGAAATGGCGTCAGGACTGGGGCGATCGCCTGATTAACTGGGTCCGCCAGGGTCGCCGCGAAGCCGCGCAGGACGCGGTCCGCAACGCGGGCGCTGCGGTGCTGGTCAGCAAGGTGGCCTTGCCGCTTCGGGATCTGCGCACCGCCGAGACCAAGCAGATGGAGCGCAACTCCGCACGGCAGGAAACCGCCATCCAGACCGCGATGATCGCGCTGGTCGCGGGTGGGCTCGCGCTGATCGGCGTTGCCGGTGCGCTTGCCGTCGTCCTCAGCCGCAGCATCGCCCGTCCGATCACCGGCCTCACCCGCATGATGGCGGAACTGGCCGCCGGCAAGCACGACATCGTCGTGCCGGATGCGGCGCGGTCCGACGAACTGGGCGACATGGCGCGTGCGGTGCTGGTGTTCCGCGAATCGGCGGTCGCCAAGCTCGCGGCGGACCAGGATCGGCAGGAGGCGATGGCCGGGATCGGCCGCGCGCTCCACCGGCTGTCGGAGGCCGATCTCACGATGCGGCTGACCGACGTTCCCGAATCCTTCAAGACGCTCGCCAGCGACTTCAACAATGCGGTCTCGCGCCTGTCCGACGTGATGGGCAGCGTGCGGGAGAGCGTCGACGGCATCAAGCAGAACTCCAGCGAGATCAGCCAGGCCAGCGACGATCTGTCGGTGCGCAGCGAACGCCAGGCCGCAAGCCTTCAGGTCACCGTCGGCGCGATGGAGGAAATCACCGACACCATCCGCAAGGGCGCAGCCACGGCCGACGGTGCCAACCGTGCCATGGCCGACGCCCGCGGGGAGGCCGAACAGGGCGGCAAGATCGTCCGCAAGGCGGTCGACGCGATGAACGGCATCGAAAAGGCCAGCAACGAAATCGCCGAGATCATCAGCGTGATCGACGGCATCGCGTTCCAGACCAATCTGCTTGCGCTGAACGCCGGGGTCGAGGCAGCGCGGGCGGGGGACGCCGGCCGCGGCTTCGCGGTGGTCGCATCCGAAGTCCGGGCTCTGGCGCAGCGCTCGGCCGATGCGGCCAAGGACGTCAAGACGCGCATCCTGTCCGCGACCGAACATGTCACCGCGGGCGTGGCGCTGGTCGGCGAAACCGGTAACGCGCTCAACCGCATCATCGACAAGGTCGCCAGCGTCAGCGAAGCGATCGGATCGATGGCGAGCACGTCGGATCACCAGTCGAAGAGCATCGGCGAGATGAACATCGCCATCAACGAGATGGATGCGGTAACGCAGCAGAATGCCGCCATGGTCGAGGAAACGACCGCGGCCACCCGGCTGCTCGTCCAGAAGGCGGAGGAACTGGCCAGCGCGATCTCGATCTTTATGATCGAAAGCGATCCCCGGTCGGCACCCGTCCGGCGCCTGGCGCCCGCGCCCGTCCGGCCTGCCCGCGCCGCAGCCGGCGCAGCCCGCCGTCCGCTACCGGTCGTCGGCAATCTCGCACTGGCGCCCGAGGAAGATTGGTCCACCTTCTGACCGGCTACTCTCTCCCGCCGGACCCTGCCCAGGAAGCCGCGCCCGATCCTGCCGGGCGCATCAGATCAAAGTGGAACATCGTGACCGCACATCCCATGGAATTGCAGGAACTTCTTCGTCAGGCGCACATGGCCCGCTCCGCCGGTTCGCCGTTCGTCGCTGCCGTTCTCGAAGCCGGCCAGCGCCAGTTGGACCATGCGCCGCTGACGGCCGCGGTGATCGCCGAATGGCATGGTGATCGGTCCGCGGCGGCGCTGGCGATGCGGTTCAACGCCGCGCTCCACGCCCTTGCCCGCCGCGGCGCGACGCCGGAACTGGAAAGCCTCTATCGCCGCCAGCATCAGGATTTCGAAGGGGCGATCGGGGCCGCGCTCATCGCGCATGATGCGTTCATCGCCACCTGGATGCGCGACACGCCACAAACCAACGAGGTCGGCCGTTCCGCGGCTCTCCTCGCAGCGTTGACCGTCGCGCATGGCCGGACCGGCGGCCTGCCGTTTGCGCTGTTCGAACTCGGGTCCAGCGTCGGGCTCAACCTCAACATCGCGCATTATGCCTATGATCTCGGCGGCATCTCCATCGGGGATCCGGACGCGCGTGTCCGGATCGCGCCCCTGTGGCGCGGGGCTCCGCTGCCTGATGCCAGGGTCGAACTCGCTTCGGCCCAGGGCGTCGATCTGCACCCGATCGACCCCTCCGATCCCGAAAGCTGCGAGCGGCTGACATCCTATATCTGGGCGGACGAACCGGCGCGGCTCGATCGCCTGCAACAGGCGCTGGCGATCGCGCGGCAGCACCGGCCGGATGTCGAACGCGCCAACGCCGCGTCCTGGCTACCCGATCGCCTGCGCGCGCCGCAGCCGGATGGGCTTTGCCGCGTCGTGTTTCACTCGATGGCGCTGCAATATCTCAGCCAGGACGATCACCGGACCGTCACCACCGCGATCCTGAATGCCGGTGCCCGCGCCACCAGCCGGCGCCCGCTCGCCTGGATCAGCTTCGAATGGACCCCGGACCGACGCGAGGTGCAGTTGCAGTTGACGTGCTGGCCCGACGGAAACACCCGCCTGCTTGCGACCTGCCACCCCTATGGCGCCTGGATCGACTGGCGGGGCTAGGCCCCGATCCGCCTACTGGAAATTGTCGGAATAGGCCTGCAGCTTCAGCGTCCGTGCCTGCACCGGCGCGATCGCGACCTCCAGCCCATGCTGCGCGGCATAGGCGCAGGCCGCTTCCAGCGTGGGGAAGGTCAGGCTGATCTGGCCATTGGTGTCGCCCGATCCGGCCCAGCCGGTCAACGGGTCGGCCACCTTGCGCTCCGCCGGTTCATGCTCCAGCACCCATTGCCCGGTGCGCGCGCGGCCCGAACTCATGCTGCTCTTTGCCCGTTGGAAGATCCGCGCCTTGCCCATGGTCCGTCCGATCGTTCGCTAACCTATGCTATCGGCCATGCCCCGCATCGGCCCGCGGGGTCAAGACGGCCTGCGCGCATCTGCCCGCTTGGTGCGCAGCGTCGGGTCCGCCGCCGCCGGATCATCGGGCCAGGGGTGACGGGGATACCGCCCGCGCATTTCGCGCGCGACCGCGGACCAGCTGCCCGCCCAGAAGCCGGGCAGGTCGCGCGTCGTCTGGATCGGCCGCCCCGCCGGCGACGTCAACCGCAGCACCAGCGGCGTCCGCCCCGCGACTGGATGCACTGCCAACCCATAAAGCGCCTGCACGCGCACCTCGACCGCCGGGCCGCCCTCCGCCCCATAATCGATCGGATGGCTGCTCCCCGCGGGCGACCGGAATGCGGCCGGCGCGATCCGGTCGAGCAGTTGCACCCCTGCCCACCCCAGCCGGTTCGACAGCGCCTGCTCGATCGCACCCGCCGCGATCAGGTCCAGTCGCCGCTTGCCCGCCAGCAACGGCGGCAACCAGTCGTCCAGCGCGGCCAGCAACGCCGCATGGTCGATCGGCGGCAGGTCCGCTCCCGCATCCCGCGCATGGCCCGCCCGCGCCTGCAACGCCCGCACGCCGGCATTCCAGGGCAGCAGATCCAGGCCATGCACCCGCACCCCCTCCAGCAACGCCGCCGACACTGCATCCGGATCCCGTGCCTCGTCGGGCCCGGACGACAGCCGGATGGCGCCCAGCCGCCGTTCGCGCAACGCTGCCACGCCACCGGTCGCGGGGTCGAACGTCACCGTCCGCCGCTCGACGATCCGATCGCCGAACAACGCGTCCACCTGTACCCGCTCGATCGCCGCCGCGGACAGGATACGTGCGCCCGCCGCGACCCCCTGCACCTCCCCGACCGCCAGCCATTCGGCCTGCGCCAGCGGTGACAGCGGATCCAGCCGGAACCCCCGTCCGCCCACGGATGCCCAATGTTCCCCGTCCGCACCACGCTTTCGTACCACCCGATCCGGAAACGCCAGCGCAAGGCACGCGCCAACGACGTCCCCATCCGCCGGCTCACGGCGCGGCTGCGAACGCTGGCCCGCGGCGGTCGCCGACTCCGCCCACCGCCGTGCCAGCCGCCGCGATGCCTCTGCCCGCGCGCCACGCTCCCCGCGCCATCGCCGCAAGCGCGCGCCAAGATCGATATCGGTCCCGCCCAGCCCGCGTTCGCTCAGCAGCACCGCCACCTCGGCCGCAACCTCGGCCCAACCCGATCCCGCTGCGGTCACCAGCATGTGCGCCAGTCGCGGCGGCAACGGCAGCCGCGCGATTGCCCGGCCATGCGCGGTCGCACGTCCATCCGGGTCGATGGCCCCCAGCGCGCGCAACCGTTCCCGCGCCTCCCTGACCGCCGCGGCCGGCGGCGCATCCAGCCAGCGCAGCCGCGCCGGTTCCAATTCGCCCCACAGGGCGCAGTCGAGCACCAGCGCCGACAGATCCGCCTCCAGCATCTCCGGCGGGTCGAACCGCGGCAGCCCGCCGGTCGCGGCCTCCTCCCACAGGCGATAGGCGGTACCCGGCCCCTGCCGCGCCGCCCGGCCCGCACGCTGTGTCGCGGCCGCCTGGCTCACGCGCTCGGTCGCCAGCCGCGTCATGCCCGCCGCGCGGTCATATCGCGGTCGTCGCGCCAGTCCGCTGTCGACCACGATGCGGATGCCGTCCAGCGTCAGGCTCGTCTCCGCGATCGCGGTCGCCAGCACCACCTTGCGCCCCCCCGCCGGGGCCGGCCCGATCGCCGCCCGCTGTTCACCGGGATCCAGCGTGCCGTGCAACCTGTGAACCACCACGTCCGGTGGCAATCGTATCAGCCGCTCCGCCGTCCGCTCGATCTCCGCCACCCCGGGCAGGAACGCCAGCACCCCGCCCGCGTCCGCGTCGGTCAGCAGCGCGTCGCGGATCACGCCCGCCACCGCATCCTCGATCCTGAGCGCCGGGTCGCGCCCGACATGCCGCAAGGTAAGCGGCCAGCTTCGCCCGGCGCTCTCGATCACCGGCGCATCGTCCATCAGCGTGGAAAAACGCGCCCCGTCCAGGGTCGCCGACATCGCCACCAGCCGCAGGTCGGGCCGTAGCGCGGCCTGCACGTCCAGCGCCAGCGCCAACCCGAAATCGCTGTCCAGGTTACGCTCATGCACCTCGTCGAACAGCACCGCCGATACACCCGTCAGTTCCGGATCGGTCAGGATGCGGTTGCGGAAAATCCCTTCGGTCAGCACCGTCACCCGCGTCGCGGCCGATCGCCTGCTGTCCATCCGCGTCGCATAGCCGATCGTCGCCCCGACCGCTTCGCCAGCCAGCACCGCCATCCGCTCCGCCGCCGCCCGCGCGGCCAGCCGCCTCGGGCTCAGCAACAGGATCTCGCCGCAGCACCAGGCTTCGCGCAGCAATGCCGGCGCCACCGCCGTCGTCTTGCCCGCCCCTGGGGGCGCGACCAGTACCAGGTTGCAGCGCTCGCGAAGTGCCTCCACGATATCGGGCAGGACGGCATGGATCGGCAGCGCGGTCATCGACCGGGGGCATAGCTGTCGGCACGCGAACCTGCTATAGGATGCTTCGTGAGCAGCACCGCCATTCCGCACAGTTTTCCCATTGGCATCGATCCTTCGGACATCGATTTCATGGGGCATGTCAACAATGCCAGCTACCTGAAATGGGTACAGGCCGCCGTCATCAGCCACTGGCAACGACTGGCTCCTGCCGATGCGGTCGCGAACCATCTCTGGGTCGCGTTGAAACATGAGATCACCTATCGCAAGCCCGCCTTCCTGGACGACGATGTGATCGCCACGGTCCTGCTCGAAAAGGTTCAGGGCGCACGCGCCTTCTACGAAACCATCATCCGCCGCGGGGAAGAGGTTCTGGCGGAGGTGCGGTCCAGCTGGTGCTGTCTCGATGCCGAAACGCTGCGTCCCGCCCGGCTGGCCAACAATGTGATCGAACGCTTCTTTCCGGACGAGGAACGTTAGAAGAGCAAGCCTCAAACCTGACCCGTTTGTCCCGAGCGAAGTCGAGGGACGTTACGCGGGCAGGGCGCGGGACGCCGCGACTTCGGTGAAATAGCGATCCGTCCAGAGCGGCTGCCCGCGGGCAGTAGAAGGGCGCGGCACGAACGGAGCATGACCGGTTCGGATATAGGGCTTGCCTGCCTAACCAGCGCGGCGGCCCGCCGTCGGTGGCTCATGCAATGCTTGTGTCGGGGCCCCCAGCACGGCCATGCGCGCGCGGATGCTCGCCGCCAGGAACGGTGTCGCCGCCTGCAGAAATCGGCGCGGCGTCGTCCCCAGGAAGGCGTTGGCATCGCGCAGATAGTGCGACATGTCGAAATAGCTGCTGTCGATCCGGCTGCGATCGTCGATGTCGCCGCCCAGGAACAGATGCACGAACGACCGCAGGAACCGGGCGCGGCGGAGCAGCAGCTTCGGCGGCATCCCGAACGCGCGTTGCGACACCCGGCGCAGCATGGTGTCGTGCAACCCGATCCGCTGCGCGACATCACCCACCTCGATCACCCCGTCCTGTACCGACAGCGCCATCAACGCGTCGATCGTCGCCGCCTGCGGATCATCCCGCCCAAACAGCGGCGGAAGCAATCCATCCAGCAGCGGCTTGACCGCATGATCGTCGGGTGCGGCCTCCAGCGCCGCGATCAACCCCGCAACCGCCTCGGTGCCCAACAGGGTTTCGGCGGGAAGGATCTGGTTATGGCACAGATGCGCGGACTGCCCGGTCATCCGGATCCAGCCCGCCGCGCTGATCCCGATCCCCACCATCGTCCCGCCCTGCGTCGCCACCCGCAACGCCCGGCTGGTCGGCCCGATCAGGCTCGCCTGCGGCATCGGATCGAACCGCTGATTGCGGATCTGCGCGGTGATCGGGCCGGCACCCACGCCGATGCACAACATCGCGGGCGCCGGCAGGAACCAGTCGACCCGCTCCGCCGCACTATCGGCATGATAGACATTATATCCGGTCACCGATCGCGCGATGTCGGCGGTCGGCCGATCGTACCGGATCGCCATGCCGGCCGGCATGGCGAATGCCGCGGGGTGCACATCTGGGGATTCCGTCCCCCCGAAGATTCTCATACGCTGACGCTACAGGGCACCGGTCACCATCTTCTGCTGAATCAATAGGCCCGTGCGATGGCGAATTCGACGGCTTCGACCAGGGCGGCGCGGGCGGGGCCGCTGCCGATGCCGGCCAGCGCGTCGATC
>NZ_DASVTO010000126.1:0-12568 GCF_036387535.1 Sphingomonas sp. | reverse complement strand
CAGGATCCGTTCGCGACCGGCGCGATCGGGCACGCCGACATAGATGAGTTCATCGAACCGGCCGGGCCGCAGCAGCGCGGGATCGATCAGGTTGGGCCGGTTGGTGGCGCCGATCACGACCACCGACTGCAGTTCCTCCAGCCCGTCCATCTCCGCCAGAATCGTGTTCACCACGCGTTCGGTGGCCTGCGGTTCGCCGAGGCCGCCGCCGCGGGCGGGCACCAGGCTGTCAAGTTCATCGATGAAGATGACGCAGGGCGCGACCTGGCGCGCGCGGGCGAACAGGCGGGCGATCTGCTGTTCGCTTTCGCCATACCATTTCGACAGCAGGTCGGCGGATTTGGTGGCGATGAAGTTCGCCTCCGCCTCCCGCGCGACCGCCTTGGCGAGCAGCGTCTTGCCGGTGCCGGGCGGGCCGTAGAGCAGGAAGCCCTTGGCGGGACGGATGCCGATCCGCCGAAATGCCTCGGGATTCCTGAGCGGCAGTTCGACGCCTTCCTTCAGCCGCATCTGCGCATCGTCGAGCCCACCGACATCGTCCCAGCGGACCTGCGGCGCCTGAACCATCACCTCGCGCATCGCGGAGGGCTGGACGCGTTTCAGCGCCTCGACAAAGTCGTCGCGCGTGACCGACAGGGTGTCGAGCACCTCGGCAGGGATGCTGCCATCCTCGAGGTTCAGACGGGGCATGATCCGCCGGACGGCCTCGATCGCGGCTTCGCGCGTGAGCGCCGCAAGATCGGCGCCGACGAAGCCATAGGTGGTGCGGGCGAGTTCCGCGAGGTCGATATCCTCGGCCAACGGCATGCCGCGGGTATGGATCCCCAGGATCTCGCGCCGGCCGCCGTCATCGGGCACGCCGACGACGATCTCGCGATCGAACCGGCCCGGACGGCGCAACGCTTCGTCGATCGCCTCCGGCCGGTTGGTGGCGGCGATGACGACGATGTTGGCGCGCGCCTCCAGCCCGTCCATCAAGGTCAGCAATTGCGCGACGAGCCGCTTTTCGGCCTCGCCCGTAACCTGGCCGCGCTTGGGTGCGATCGAGTCGATCTCATCGATGAAGACGATCGACGGCGCGCTCTTCGCCGCCTGTTCAAAGATGTCGCGCAGCCGCTTTTCGGATTCGCCATAGGCGGACCCCATGATTTCGGGCCCGTTGATCAGGTGGAACTGCGCATCGCTCTCGTTGGCGACGGCGCGGGCGAGCCGGGTCTTGCCGGTGCCGGGCGGGCCGTGGAGCAGCACGCCCTTGGGTGGATCGACGCCGAGCCGCTGGAACAGTTCGGGATAGCGCAGCGGCAGTTCGACCATTTCGCGCAGCTGGTCGATCGTGCCGGCCATGCCGCCGATATCGTCATAGGTGACGTCGGCACGGCGGCTTTCCTGCGCCTCCGTATATTCGGTGCGCAATTCGACTTCGGTCTGTTCGTCGATATGGACGATGCCTTTGGGCGTCGCCGCGATCACGACCAGCCGGATTTCCTGCAGCGCATAGGCCGGGGCATTGGCGAACCGCTGAACCCCCGCGCCCACGACCGGGCGATGGCCGGCGGTGGCGACGATGTCGCCCTGCGCCAGCGGCCTTCCATAGAAGGTGCGTTGCAGCGCATTGGCCGACCCCTGAAGCCGGAAATTGGCCTGAGCCGGGCCGAAGACGACGCGGGTCGCGGATTTGGACTCGCCGCGCCGCACCTCCACGAAATCGCCCGAACCGACGCCGGCGTTGGCGCGTTGCAGACCGTCGATCCGCAGCAGTTCCAACCCTTCGTCCTCCCGGTACGGCAGGACCGCGCGGGCGGGAGTCGAACGTTTGCCGACGATTTCGATCACGTCGCCTTCGCTGATGCCAAGTGTCGCCATCATCGCGCGCGGGATGTGGGCGAGGCCACGGCCGCTGTCTTCCGGCCGAGCGTTCGCCACCTGGAGCTTGCGCCCCGCAATTGGGTCGTCTGCCATGTGATCCCTTCTTCAGACCATGGGGCAGGAACCGAGAACACGCGCCGAAGTGCCGGTGGGGGTTCAAAAAAGACGCGCGATCGCCGCGGTGCCGATCACGTCGCGCGGATCATTCCGGGAGGATCCAGCCGTCGGATCTCGCGTCCCTTTCCTGTTCCGGCAAACGGAAGTGGACGGTGGTGACGCAGCCGCGATAGCCGTTCGCGCTGGGCGCGGCGTGGGCGCGTTCGATCATGCCGCGCGCGGCCTGACCAAAAGCCTCGGCCGGTTCGGCTTCGACGACGGACACATTGCCGGTCGCGCCCCAGGAGGCGATGTCGAACCGCAGGACGGCATAGCCCCCGATCGCGCGGCGCCGAAACATCGGAGGAAACGGGCGGCCAGGCGGCAGTTTCAGGATCTGCTGCAGATCGCCGGGGCAGTCGGGGCCCTTGACCGCGACCGGGGTCGTCGGTCGGGTGGGTTCCGGCATCGGGTCGGGCCTTTGGTGAAACTCAAAGAGACAGCCATGCCGCACGCCCGGCTGGAACCGGTCGCGACCGAGGGCCGCGGCCGATGCCCGGTCGAATTCGGCATTGCCGCTGGAGGCGATGAGCTGGACCCGGATGGCGCGGCCGGCGGCGTCGATATCATGCGAGAGATAGGCGTAGGTCCACGTACCGGGCGCCTGCGCGATGCGATCGAATGGCGGGAAGTTGAGCGTACGGGCATTCGGGTGGCGGCCCTGATAGCAGTCCGACCCCGGTGGCTGCAGCCGCTTGAAGGCGGCGGCGCCGGCGTCACCGACGGTGGGTCCCGCCAGCAGGCGCGCGAGCGTCGTGACCGGCGCGGCCGCGATCGGAGTGATCGTCGGCAGGAACGTGATGCTGCACGCCCCGTGCGGCTGCCCGGCCGCAAAGCGCCACCCCGCCAGCGCCGGCGCGAGATCGGAGGTATCGACATAGAAGCCGGCCTGTGCCTCCGCCGGCCGCAGGCGGATCGACCGGGGGCGTCCATCGGCGCCGATCGCGAAATCCAGCGTCTGCGCCACTGGGGGCTGGGGCGGGTGCAAGGGCGGGGGCGGCGAAGCGATGTAGGTGAGGCGGGTGGTATTGAAGGGCAGCACGGTGACGGTCGGAATGATCTCCGCCGCACCGCATCGCACCGCGCTGGACGTCAACTGAACGACATCGGCGCGGGGCACGGCACGGGGTTGGGAGCCGGAGATTTCGAGTGCTACGATCGGTGGCGGCGGGACCGTTACCGATAACGCCGAGGATGTGCTGGTCACAGTCAGCAGCATAAGCAGACGCAAACGATACACGGACATCGAAAGCATTCCTTCTATGTCGGCCGATACTGCTGGCTCGTTCAGACTATGCCGGAAAGCCGTTCCTTTCAATATCCAGCCCGGCCATCGGGCAGTCGCGGCATCATCTTAGGAGATCATTAACCCTGCCTTTCTATCCCGGCGGTGAGCGCAACGGGGTGTCGCGCAGGCGAGGAAACGGGATGGAGATCGACGGGATAATCGTTGGCGGCCGCAAGCGAGGCCGTACGCCTTTCCTGCTGTACGGCGTATTATGCTTCTGCGTCGGAACGCTGCTTTACCTGATGGGGGTATTGCTGGTGTTCCCCCGATATCTGTTCAATCTCCACGCGCTGCTGGACCCCGTCGCCGAAGGGCTGGTATGGTACAGCGGCGTTCCCATCCTGCTGGGGATCGGTTTCGCCTTGTTCGACATCCTGTTCCTGTTCGGGGGCAAGAAACCGGATCGGCCGGTCCGGTTTGAGCCGGTACGACGTCGCCGCGTCACTGTAGCCCTGACTGCTTATAACGATGAGGAGAGCATCACGGGCGCGGTTGAGGATTTCCTGGCGCACCCGTTGGTGGAGCGGGTCATCGTCGTCAGCAACAACAGCATGGACCGGACGTTCGACCGTGCCGAAGCAGCCGGCGCCATCACGTTCGACGAGCCGGCGCCGGGGTATGGCCGCTGCGTGTATCGGTGTTTGGCCGAAGCGGTGAAGCATGACGATACCGAATTCGTGGTTCTGTGCGAAGGCGACAGCACCTTCCGCGCTTATGACATCGAGAAGCTGCTCGCCTATGCGCCCCATGCCGACATCGTGAATGGCACGCGTACCGTCGAGCCGCTGCGCCAGTATATGACCCAGCTGAGCACTTTTTTATATTATGGCAATCTGTTCGTCGGAAAACTGCTGGAGGCAAAGCATCTAGGCCGTGGAACATTGACTGATGTCGGAACAACGTACAAACTCTGCCGTCGCGACGCGCTGATCGATTTGTTGCGTCATGTCAAACCAGCCGTGAACCTTGAGTTCAATGCCCACTTCATTGATGTGGCCCTAGCCCGGAACATGGTGGTGCTGGAATGCCCTATCACCTTTCATCCCAGGATCGGGCTGAGCAAGGGAGGCAATGTCAGCAACTGGCGAGGCTTGCAGGTGGGGTCACGGATGATCTTCGGGCTGCTCAGTAACTGGCGCCGGTTCGCATGACCGGAGATTATCATGGTTCGCGGTTGCGGGAGGACGTGCGACGGGGAGCCGTATGGCGTGCCTTGTGGAAATATTATTTCCGGCATCATATATCGCCGGCCGACACCGTGCTGGACCTGGGCGCGGGCTATGGTGACTTCATCAATTCCGTAAGCGCCGGCCGGCGACTTGCGATTGACCAGTGGCCTGGCTTAGCGGACCATGTCGCACCTGGAGTGGAAACCGTCATCGGTCCGGTGAGCGATCTTTCGGCAATCCCCGATGGCAGTGTCGATTATGCCTTTGCATCCAACCTGTTCGAGCATTTGCCGCAAACTGACATGGCCGTTGTTCTGCGAGCCTTGCAGGACAAGTTGACGACGCGAGGTATGCTGACAATCCTACAGCCCAATTATCGCTATGCGTATCGAGAATATTTTGACGACTACACGCATGTTGCGATCTATTCGCACATCAGCCTGGCCGATATGCTCTCCGCCCATGGATGGGAGGTGCTGGAGATTCATCCGCGCTTCCTGCCCCTAAGTCTCAAGTCACGGTTGCCGACGTGGGCTTGGCTGGTGGGCGCCTATCTTCGTTCGCCGGTGAAGCCGATGGGCAAGCAGATGCTGATGGTCGCGCGGCCGAGCCGGCAGAAGGGAAAGTGAAGGCGATCCCCATGCGGTGGTTTCATGGTGTCGCGCTCGGCATCCTGACCGCCTGCCTGACCGTCGGGGTCATCCGGTTCCTGCAATTCATACCCGCTGCGCTGCACTACCCCTTTGAGCTGGATTATGGCGAAGGCATCGTCCTCCAGCAGATGCGCAACATGCTGGCTGGAATCGGATATAGCCCGATCAGTGCCTATCCGGCCGTCGTATACCATTATCCACCGGTCTATCACATGACCGTGGCGGCTTTCGCCCTGACGACCGACATGGACCAGATGATCGCCGGACGGGTGGTGGCATTGCTAGCGACATTGGGATCGGCAGCGGCCGCCGGCATGCTGGTCGCAAGCGTCCTGCGCGGACACGCCGGCGCGCGCACCCGAACCATATGCGGCCTGCTTGCGGCGTTGGTCTTGCTCAACTGCTATGCGGTCCAGCTATGGGCGCCGCTGATGCGAGTGGACATGCTGGCGTTATTGTTCGAACTGACCGGAATGATACTGGCCATCCGCGCGATCGAGCAGCCACGATGGATCCATGGTGCGGCGCTGATATTTGTGGCTGCGGTCTATACCAAACAAACCTCGATTGCTGCACCGGTCGCAACCTTTGCCGTATTGCTGGCTGTCCGACCGCGTCTGGCGCTTCGCGGCATTGCGACAATGGCGGGGGTGGGTATCGCGCTGCTGGCGGCGCTCGACTGGGCTACTGCGGGCGGATTCCTCCAGCATATCCTGCTATACAACATCAACAGGCTCAATCCGCCGGGCCTTCTGCTGCCCGCCATATTATTGCTGAACCACCTGATGCTCGCAATTCTGGCGGGTATCGGAGCCGTGAACACCGCACGTCGGCTGGTCCCGCCAGGAACACGGCTTCGGGCATTCAGGGCCCGGGCTTCGGGAAACCCGGCTTTGGCAGGCTGTGCGATCCTGCTGGCGTATTTTGCAATTTCCACGCCGATGCTAGCCAGCATGATGAAGGTGGGAGCCAACACGAACTATTTCATCGGCTGGTCATGTGCGATGGCGCTGTTTTGCGGGATCGGCCTGCATCCTGTCGTGGCGTCCGTGGTCGGTGATGGCAGTCGCACAGCGCAGCTGACAGTTTCAATCCTGATGCTGTTTCTGGTCGCGATAGGGATCCCAATCCAAAGCATGACCTTGCCCAACCGGAATCAGGATGTTCCCGAAATGAAGCGGCGGGAAGGCCGATACTGGTCCGTGGCTTCCCGTATCCGCGCGTCTTCCAAACCCGTCATCGCGGATCCGATGACGTTGCTGATCCGTGCGGGACGGAACGTGGAGTGGGAGCCGGCCATTGCTGCTGAACTGGCGCATACCGGCGTGTATGACGAGGCAGGATTTGTCCGCATGATCCGTGCGCATCGTTTCGGCTTCTTCGTGATGCAAGGCAAACCCAGCGACAGGATCTACCGAGAACGATATAATCCGGCGGTGCTTGCCGCCATAGAAGCGGCGTATCCCGTCCGGCAGCCGCTGGGGAATCTGGTATTGCACTATCCCGGACCCCGGATGCCGCCCGTGGCGCACTGATGCCGCCCCGCCCGGTCAGCGGAGCGGTTTGTGCGCCGGGCGGAGCTTTTGCCCGACAGCCGGGCGGCGTAGAGGGACGCGATGAATTCCCCCCGAGCGACGCGCCGACGCCGACCGCGGCGTGACCGCAAACCGATCAGCCCGAAGACCGTCGTCGCAGGCATCGCCCTGATGTGCGGGGTGGCGGCCGTCGCGGGGTGGCAGGGGAGCGCCAGGAGCGATCCGCCGGGCGCGCGGGCGGTGGTGCCGGATGCGCTGGCGTCGCCAGCCACCATATCCACGGGGGCGGCGACGCGGCACCGCGTCGATTATGTCTGGCTGGACCGGCGCATCGAGGGACTGATGCGCACGCCGGGCATGGCCGGGCTGGGCGTGGCGGTGGTCGAAGGACCGCGTGTGACATTCGTGAAGGGCTTTGGCCGGACCGAACCGGGCGGCGCGGGCGAGCCGGTGACATCGCGGACGGTGTTCCGCTGGGCATCGCTGTCGAAGACGGTGGCGGCGACGACGGTCGAGAAGCTGGCGGCGGAGGGCAAGCTGTCGCTGCAGGCGCCGGTGGCGCGATATGGCACGACGTTGCGCCTGCCGAACGGGACCGAGCGGGTCGCGACGGTCGAGGATGTGCTGTCGCACCGGCTGGGCATCGTCAAGAATGCCTATGACGACCGGCTGGAGGCGGGGGAGGACCCGCGGGTGACGCGGGGATCCTATGCCGCGTTGCCGCCGATCTGCCGCCCCGGAACCTGCTTCGCCTATCAGAACATCGCATTCGATACCGCGTCGGAGATCGTCGCCAGGGCGAGCGGCCGAAGCTATGCCACCACGGTGCAGCGGGAATTGTTCGGTCCGCTGGGCATGGTCAACGCATCGATCGGGCGTGCCGGGCTGACGGGTGCGGCAAGCTGGGCGCATCCCAGCCGGGGCAGCCGGATGCTGACCGTGGAGGAACCCTATTACCGGGTGCCGGCAGCGGGCGGCGTCAACAGTTCGATCGGCGACCTGGCGCTGTGGCTGAAGGCGCAGATGGGCGGCAATCCGCGCGTTCTGTCCCCGGCGTTGCTGGACGACCTGCACCGCGCGCGCGTGACGGTGCCGCGCGGACGGCAGGGGACGTTCGACCGCGCGATGACCGACGGGCGCTATGCACTTGGCTGGCGCAACCACCGGCTGGGCGGCCATTTGCTGGTCGGGCATCGCGGCGCGGTATCGGGATATCGGTCGCTGATCCTGTTCGATCCGGAACAGAAGGTGGGCATCGCGATGCTGTGGAACAGCGAGAGCCCGCGCCCGGTGGGATTGCCGCTGGAGCTGTTCCAGGCGCTGTATGGCATGCCGGCGACCGATTATCTGGAGCTGGGCCGGCGTTGATATTTCCTGTCGTGCCGGTCCGGCGCGACTTTGCCTTTGATGCGGGCGCGGTGTAGGGCGGCGGCATCATTTCGAGGCCGATCATGACCGAACCGAAGACCCTATATGCCAAGATCTGGGACGCGCATGTCGTCGACACGCGGGCGGACGGCACCGCGCTGATCTATATCGATCGCCATCTGGTGCATGAAGTGACCAGCCCGCAAGCGTTCGAAGGGCTGCGCGTGGCGGGGCGGCGGGTGCGGCGGCCGGACCTGACGCTGGCGGTGCCGGATCATAATCTGCCGACGACGGCGCGGGTGGATGCAAGGGGCGCGCGGCTGCCGATCGCGGATGCGGAGTCTGCGGCGCAGCTGGCGGCGCTGGCGGCGAACGCGCCGGCCAACGGCATCCGCTATATCGATGCGACCGCGGCCGAGCAGGGGATCGTGCATGTGGTGGGGCCGGAACAGGGCTTCACCCTGCCGGGAACCACGGTGGTATGCGGCGACAGCCATACGGCCAGCCACGGCGCGCTGGGCGCGCTGGCGTTCGGGATCGGCACGTCGGAGGTGGAGCATGTGCTGGCGACGCAGACGCTGCTGCTGCAACGGTCCAAGGCGATGGAGGTCCGCGTCGAGGGCGTGCTGGGCCACGGCGTGAGCCCGAAGGACGTGATCCTGCATATCATCGGCCGGATCGGCGCGGCGGGCGGCACCGGTCATGTCATCGAATATACCGGCAATGTGTTCCGCGAAATGTCGATCGAGGGGCGGCTGACCGTCGCCAACATGTCGATCGAGGCGGGCGCGCGGGCGGGGCTGGTGGCGCCGGACGATGTCACCTTCGCTTATCTGAAGGGGCGGCCAATGGCACCGAGCGGGGAGCAGTGGGACAAGGCCGTCGCATGGTGGCGCACGCTGGCGAGCGATCCGGGCGCGGTGTACGACACGGTGGTGAAGATCGACGCGGCCGAGATCGCGCCGAGCCTGACCTGGGGCACCAGCCCGGAGGATGTGGTGCCGATCACCGGCGTGGTACCCGACCCGGACAGCTTCGCCGATCCGTCGAAGCGCGCCGCCGCGGCCAAGTCGCTCGACTATATGGGGCTGACGCCGGGCACGCGGATGCAGGATGTGCCGGTCGACATGATCTTCATCGGCAGCTGCACCAACAGCCGGATCGAGGATCTGCGCGCCGCCGCCGACGTGGTGCGCGGGCGGCATGTCGCGGCGGGCGTGACGCAGGCGCTGGTGGTGCCGGGGTCGGGGCTGGTGAAGCGGCAGGCAGAGGCCGAAGGACTGGACCGCGTGTTCATGGAGGCAGGGTTCGAATGGCGCGAACCGGGCTGTTCGATGTGCCTGGCGATGAACCCGGACAAGGTGCCGCCGGGGATGCGCTGTGCCTCGACCAGCAACCGCAACTTCGTCGGGCGGCAGGGGCCGGGTGCGCGCACGCATCTGGTATCCCCGGCGATGGCGGCGGCGGCGGCGGTGACCGGGCGGCTGGCCGATGTCCGCGACCTGATGGGAGCCGCTGCATGACGCCGATCACGAAGGTTGCGGGGCGGGCCATCCCGTTCGGCCGGAAGAATGTCGACACCGACGTCATCATCCCGGCGCCCTATCTGAAGACGATCAGCCGATCGGGCCTGGGCCGTGGCGCGTTCGAAGTGGTGCGCCGCGAACCGGGCAATGTGTTCGAAGATCCACGCTATGCCGGCGCGCCGATCCTGATCGCGGGCGACAATTTCGGCTGCGGGTCCAGCCGCGAACATGCCGCCTGGGCGCTGGGCGACATGGGCGTGCAGGCGGTGATCGCGCCGTCCTATTCCGACATCTTCTCCGGCAATGCGGTGAAGAACGGGATCGTACCCGTCGTGCTGCCACAGGCGGCGATCGACCGGCTGATGATCGTCGCGGCGGAGGGGCAGCCGGTGACGGTCGACCTGGAAACCTGCACGGTGACGACGCCCTATCAGGATCGCTTCCCGTTCCAGATCGATCCGTTCCGGCGTGACTGCCTGATGCACGGGCTCGACGAGATCGGGCTGACCATGGCGCAGGGTGAGGCCATTTCTGCCTATGAGGCGAAGGTGGCGGCGGAGCGGGGTTGGGTTTGAGGATGATGGCACGCTTGGTCGCGAAGGCGCCTATGCGTCGGCAGGCACGCAGCGCCGCGATCGGTATCGTATCAAGACGGTAACAGAATGCGCGCGTAATCCGCTGCCCCGTGAAGGACGCAGATGACCGTCACATGGTCTGCGTCGATCCGGTAAAGGATCAGACAGTTTTCGTGGACGCGTCGCCGGATACCCAGTGCCTCTTAGCGTGGGACGAGCGGGCAGCCTGCGGAAAATCAGCGAGTGTCAGGCAGCGATCGCGCAATTGGCGGACGAAAGTAAGGGCACGGGACGGGGCATCTTGAGCGATAGGATCGCCAATGTCTTCCAGATCCTGTTCATCAGAACGCGTCAGCAGGGTCTTCATGCCCGGTTGCCGGTGAGATCCTGATATTTGCGTTCGAGTGGGTCGAAGGGCACCTCGGCAGTGACGGTCATGCCAGCATCTGCGTTGGCGATCCCTTGCCCGATCTCCGCGTCGAGCATGGCAAGGCGTGCTTCCCGATCCTAGCGTAGCACGTCGTTTTGGGATCGGTAGCGGCCCGTTTTCACCAGCTGCGAAACGAAGGTTTCGAGTTGCTGTCCAAGGTCCGCATTGATCATGCTGTTATCCTTCGTACTACGCCAGGTTTCCTATCGCGATCGGAGACGCCGTAAATTGGCGTACGTCATTCCACCCAGTCCAGCCCGATTTCCTTGTAGAGCCCGCGGTCGTCTTCCCATTTCGGGTTGACCTTGACGTGGAGGAACAGGTGGACCTTCCTGTCGAGCAGATGTTCGAGTTCGGCGCGGGCGCGGCTGCCGATTTCCTTGAGGCGGGTGCCTTTGGCGCCGAGGACGATCGCCTTCTGCGTGTCGCGGCCGACCAGGATCTGCTGGTAGATGGCGACCGAGCCGTCCTTGCGTTCCTCATATTTCTCGGTTTCCACGGCCGAGGCGTAGGGGAGTTCGGCGTGGAGCTGGAGATAGAGCTGTTCCCGCGTGACTTCGGCGGCCATCATGCGGTCGGTGGCGTCGGAAACCTGATCTTCGGGAAAGTGCCAGGGGCCGGCGGGGACGCGTTTTGCCAGCGCGGTCTTCAGATCCGGAACGCCGTCGCCGGTGGTCGCGGAAATCATGAAGATCTCCTCCGGGTTGAGCTGCTGTTGCAGGCGGACGGCGAGGTCGAGCAGCTTTTCCTTCGGGGTCGCATCGACCTTGTTCAGGATCACCAGCTTGGGTTCGCGGCGTTCGGCGAGCGTCGCGACCAGCGGTTCGAGCCGCTTGGTAAGCCCGGTCTTCGCATCGATGACGAAGGCGATCAGGTCGGCATCCTGCGCCCCACCCCAGGCGGCGGCGACCATGGCGCGGTCCAGCCGGCGGCGTGGTTCGAAGATGCCGGGGGTATCGACCAGCAGGATCTGCGACGCGCCCTGCAAGGCAACGCCCATCAGGCGGACGCGCGTCGTCTGCGCCTTCGGACTGACGATCGCGACCTTTTGCCCGACAAGCGCGTTGACCAAAGTCGATTTGCCGGCGTTAGGCGCGCCGACGACCGCGACGAATCCGCAACGCTGGTCTTCGGCCGCTACCGCGGCGGGCGCAGTGTTTTCGGGGCCGGTATCTTCGGAAAGGGTCACGACAGGGACTCCAGTAATTTGGTGGCGGCCTCGGTCTCGGCCTCCTGTTTCGACGCGCCTTCGGCTTGGGCATCGGCCTTGCCGGGGATGGCGACGGAGACGGTGAAGCGCGGGGCGTGGTGCGCGCCGGTGCGGGCGAGCAACGTGTAGACGGGCGGACGGCACCGGTGAGCGGCCGCCCATTCCTGTAACGCGGACTTCGGATGGCGGGGCGCCTGCGTACCGGCATCGACCAGTGGCGCCCAGGCACGGCGGACGAAAGCCTGCGCGGCCGGCAGCCCGCCGTCCAGGAACAGCGCACCGATCAGCGCCTCCACCGCGTCGCCGATGACGTTGCCGCTGTTGACCGCGCCATCGTCGCGCGCCTGCTTCCCAAGGCGGAGCATGGTGTCGACGCCGATGGTGCGACCGATGGTGGCGCAGGTTTCGCGGCTGACGATCGCGTTGAGGCGGCGGGACAGGGCGCCTTCGGGTTCATCGGGGAACAGGCCGTAGAGCCAGTCGGCGGCGACCAGGCCGAGCACGCGGTCGCCGAGAAACTCCAGCCGTTCATAGCTGACGCCGGCATGGCTGCTGTGCGTCAGCGCGCGGCGGAAAAGCGCGAGGTCGTGCGGTGCGTGGCCGAGCGCGGTCGGCAGCCAGGCGGCGAGGGGATCGGACGTCATTGCGTCCGCCATAGCCCAGGCAGGGGCTTTGCGTCGATGGGCGAGGCGTAGTAGGTAGTCGTGATGGGTGAAATCGTGAACCTGCGGCAGGCGCGGAAGGCGAAGGCACGGATCGCGGCCGAAGCGGCGGCGGCGGGTGCGCGGGCGC
>NZ_DASVTO010000125.1:0-5764 GCF_036387535.1 Sphingomonas sp. | reverse complement strand
GATCGTAAGGAAATGTTGCTGGCGTGCAGGCACATTATGCGCGCGGCAGGGATATTTCCGCGCGCAGGCCGGACCCGGGCCGGTTGGTGAGCGTGAGCGTGCCGTGCGCGCGCTGGACCGCCTTGGCCACGATCGCGAGGCCGAGCCCAAGCCCTTCGGTGTTGCGACCGCGTGCCGGATCCAACCGTTCGAACGGGCGCAGCACGGATTGGAGCGCGGTGTCCGGAATGCCGGGGCCGTCATCGTCCACCTGGATCAGAATGCGATCGGTGGTCGGCACCAGCCGGACAATGACGGTATCGCCATAGTGCAAGGCGTTGTCGACCAGGTTGGCGACGGCGCGCTTGGCCTCCAGTGGCCGGAGGACCGCGTCGAGATGATCGGGGCCGTCATAGACCGCGTCGCGCCCGCGATCGGTGGCATCGTCCACCAGCGTGGCGAGCATCACCGCCAGGTCGATCCGCGCCGGCGATTCGGGATCGCTGTCGCCACCGAAGAAGGCGAGCAGCGACGACAGCATCGCCTCCATTTCGTGCAGGTCGGAATCCATCGCGGTGCGCAGGGCCGGATCGGGAACGGCATCGGTGCGCAACCGCAGCCGGGCGATCGGGGTGCGCAGATCGTGACCGACGGCGGCCAATGCCTCGGTCCGGTCGTCGATCAGTTGCAGGATGCGGGCCTGCATATCGTTGAAGGCATGGATGACCTGACGGACTTCGCGGCTGCCCTGTTCGGGCAGGGTCGTCGGCGCGCCGTGGCCGATCGCGTCGGCGGCGTTGGCCAGCATCCGCATCGGGCGCAGGGTGATGCGCAGCAACAGCCAGCCGACACCGAGCAATGCGAGCGCCGGCAACAGCGCCGTCACGATCCGCGTCACCGCCAGCGTGGTGCCGGTCAGCAGTTCGTCGGTGCTGAAATCCAGCCAGGTGCCGTCGGGCAGGCGCAGGCCGCCGATCACGGTGTTGCTGCGCCCTGGCGATTTCAAGCGGAGGCGAAGATCGGTACGGGCGAGCGCCGGTTCCCAGGCGATGATCTGAAGCCGCATGTCGCGCAGTTCCGCCGCGACCGGTGGTGGCGGGGCCAGCGTCGGGCGCCAGTGCACGTCATACCGGTCCGTGGTCAGCTGCCCCGCGATGGCGGCGCGGCGTTCGACCGGACTTTCGGCCAGCAGCCGGCGCGCGATGACGAGATGTTCGGCGACGCGGCGGGCCTCGTCCTCCTGCGCGGACAGGCGGCTGGTGCGTTCGTAGAGAAAGGTGCTGGTCCCGAATTCGACCGCGACCGACAGCAGCACGATCAGGAAAATCTGACCCAGCAGCCCCAGCGACGGCCGCGCCAGCCTCATGTCCGGTTGACGGCGGCGTTGAACATGTAGCCGGCGCCGCGCACCGTAACGATGGGCGAGGGATCGTCCGTGGTCGAGAGCTTGCGGCGCAGGCGGCTGACCAGCACGTCGATGCTGCGGTCCGACGCGTCCGCCAGCCGGGTGCGCGACAGTTCGATCAGGCGTTCGCGGCCGATCACGCGTTGCGGATGATCGATGAACGCGGCGAGAAGATCGAATTCGGCCCCGGTCAGGTCGACCACCGCCCCGCTGGGCGAGCGGAGTTCGCGACGCGGGAAATCGACGGTCCAGCCGCCGAATTCGGCCTGATTGTCGCCGCCCTCCCCATGGCGGCGGTCCAGGCCGCCGCGGCGCAGGACGGCGCGGACGCGGGCGAGCAGCTCCCGCGTGCCGAACGGTTTCGGCAGATAGTCGTCGGCGCCCAGTTCCAGGCCGACGACGCGGTCGGTCTCGCTGGTCTTCGCGCTGACGAAGATGATCGGCACGTCGCTTTTCTGCCGAATCTGGCGGCAGAGGTCTATGCCGCTGGTGCCGGGGAGCATGATATCGAGCAGGACGAGATCGACGGGGCCGGCATCGAAGGCGAGCCACATTTCGGGCGCAGAGGCCGCCGGGCGGACCTGGAACCCGTTTTCGCCGAGCGTGCGGGCGGTGAGGGTGCGCAGGCCGGGGTCGTCTTCGACCAGCAGGATGATGGGTGCGGTCATGCGGTACGCGGTTAGGGGCGGCGGCCGACAGGGTCAATGACGCGCAAAGGGTTGCGATCAAACGACCGACGCGGCAGGAACCGGCATAAGGCTACCGGGTTCTGACTTCGGCCCGGCCGCGGCGGCAGCCCCGCCGGCGTCAGCGATGGGACGACATGAAAGAGATTGAAGACTGGCATCTGACGGAGAGCGTCACGCATGAGGCGGGGCGCGGCGATCCGTTCGCGGCGGCGATCCGTGGCACCCGGATGCCGATGGTCATCACCGACGCCCGCCAGCCGGACAACCCGATCGTGTTCGCCAATGCTGCGTTCCAGCGGCTGACCGGATATGGGCGTGACGAGATATTGGGCCGCAATTGCCGGTTCCTGCAGGGTCCGGCGACCGATCGCGCAGCGGTAGCCAGGTTGCGTGCCGCGATCGAGGCGGAGGAGCCGATCAACGTCGATCTGTTCAACTATCGCAAGGATGGCACGACGTTCTGGAACGCGCTGTATGTCAGCCCGGTACGAGGCGAGGATGGCGCGGTGCTGTTCTTCTTCTCATCGCAGCTGGACGTGACCGACCGGGTTGATGCGCAGGCCAGTCTGGCGGCGCAGAACGCCGAAATCGAGGCGCAGGTGCGCATTCGGACCGCGGACCTGGAAGCGGCGTTGCAGGAAAAGACCCTGCTGCTGCACGAGGTGGACCACCGCGTGAAGAACAACCTGACGATGGTGGGGTCGCTGCTGCGGTTGCAGGCGCGATCGTTGCCGGACCCGGCGTTGCGCGGGACGGTGGAGAACATGCTGGAGCGGATCGACGCGCTGTCGACGGTGCATCGCAGGCTGTATCAGAACCAGGATATCCGGCGATTCGACGCGGGTGCATTCGCGCAGGATCTGGCCAGTGACATTTTGGGCGGGACCGGTCGCGACGACATCGTTCTGGAAGCGGAGATCGAGCCGCTGGAGATCCCGGCGGCAAGCGCGACGGCACTGGGGCTGATCCTGAACGAACTGATCCTGAACGCGGTCAAGCATGCCTTTCCGAACCGGCGCGGTACGCTGACCTTGCGCGCGATGCGCGATGGCGAGCGCGGCCTGATCGAACTGCGCGATGACGGGATCGGGTTCGATATCGATGCCACGCCACGCGATACGGTCGGCCGTGCACTGGTCGCCCGATTGTCGCGGCAGATGCATGCCGACACGATTTGGCGGAACGCAAATCCCGGTACAGGCGTATCCATGTCCTTCCCCGTCAACAACTGAAGGACGTCTGGATGGATCATCCGCCGCTACGCGTCCTGATTGTCGAAGATGAAGCGCTGCTCGCCATGGATATCGAAGCCATGATCGAGGACAGCGGCCATGAGGTCATCGGCGAGGCCGCGACCCTGGCGGAGGTGCGGGCGATGTCCGGGCTTGCGCGGCCGGATGTCGCCTTCGTCGATATCCAGCTGGCGGGAGGATCGAACGGCCTGGAGGTGGCGGCGCTGATCCATGCGCAATGGACCGGCACGGCGGTGGTGTTCGTCACCGCGAACCCCAAGAAAATCCCGGCCGATTTCCAAGGTGCGCATGGGGTGATCCCGAAACCGTTTTCCCGCAGCGGATTGATGGCGGCGATGCGCTATCTGGCGGAAGGGCTGCGCGATCCGCCGCCGATTTCCCCCCAGCCGCGGAGCTTCACGCCGTCGCCGCTGGTGGCCGGCGACTGGATCGCGGCGGCCGCGGAGTAAGCGGCGGTGGTCAATGCGCCGGCGCCGCCGGTGGTGCTTCGGCCGTGGCCGCTGGTCCGCCCACGCTATCCCGTTCGGAACCCGGTTCTTTCGTCCAGGCCAGCGTGATCGACATGCGGCGGTTGCGCGGATCATAGATGTTGCCGGGGATATAGGGCTCGCGTTCGGCGACACCCTCGATTCGGGCGAAGCGCGACGGCTGGACACCCGAATCGGCCAGCGCCTTGCGCGTCGCTTCCGCCCGGGCGCTGGAGAGCGTCCAGTTGTTGACGGCACGACCGGCGGTGTAGGGCAGCGCGTCGGTATGGCCGCGGACGATGACGTCGTTGGGCACGCCGGCGATAACCTGTGCCACCTGACCCATCAGCGCGCGGGCCTGCGGCAGCAGCGTCTGCGTGCTGCGCGAAAACATCGCGAAGTCGGATTCGTCGACCAGATCGATGCGCAGCCCCTCGCGCGTGTCGGTGAACCGGACGTTGCGGAGCAGGCGGCTGAGCTTCTTGTCCGACTTGATCTTCTCCAGAAGCTGACGCTTGATCTGTTGGAAGCGCGCACGGTCCTGCTGTTTCGCGCCGGAGCCGTTGGCGGCGTCATTGCCCTGCGGAACGCCGATCGCCCGGTTGCCGGACCGCTGCTGCTTGTGCGCGGATTCCTGTTGCGACAGCAGCGAGTCACCGCCGAGCAGGCCGGTGCCGCCGGCCTTGGCCCGCGTTTCGATCAGCGTCGGCGCGAAATAGTCGGCGATGCCCTTGCGCTGCTTGTCCGTGGTGGCGCCGAGGATCCACATCAGAACGAAGAAGGCCATCATGGCGGTCACGAAGTCGGCATAGGCCACCTTCCAGGCGCCACCGTGATGGCCGCCATGGCCGCCGTCGATGATCTTCTTGACGATGATCGGGCGGACGGGTTCGGCGCCGGGCTTGCGCTTTGCGGCACTGGCCATCGGATCAGCGTCCGCGCATGCCGTCGAACACGTCGGCGAAGGCCGGCTGGTTCGAATGGGTGATGCCGGACCGGGCGGCTTCGATGACCAGGGGCAGCGGGTGGCCGTGCAGCGAGGCGATGATGATCTGCTTCACCACGCCGTAGATTGCGGCGTCGCTTTCGATCACCTGCTTGGCGCGGCCGGCGAACGGGCCGAACACGCCATAGGCGAGCAGAATGCCGAGGAAGGTGCCGACCAGGGCGGAGCCGATCATCGCGCCGAGAATGGCGGGCGGCTGATCGATCGAGCCCATCGTCTTCACCACGCCGAGCACGGCCGCGACGATGCCGAGCGCAGGCAGCGCGTCGGCCAGATTCTGAAGCATGTCGGCCGGGCGGATCGCGTCGTGGTGGTGCGTCTTCAGCGTGTTGTCCATGACATCCTCGACCGCCATCGGATCGAGCGTCCCGGACGACACCACCACCAGCCGCAGCGTGTCGCAGATCAGGTGGATCAGCGCGCTGTCCTTCAGCAACCGGGGATATTCGGCGAAGATGGTCGAGCCCTTCGGATCCTCGACATGCGCCTCCAGCGCGACCGGGCCTTCGGAACGCAGCTTCTTCATGAGGCCGGAGACCAGGAAGATGACGTCGAGATAATCCTGCTTCTTGAAGCGTGGTCCCTTGAACACGGTCGCGAAGCCACCGCCGAATTGTTTGATCTCCTTCATCGAATTGCCCGCAATGACCGCACCGACCGCGGCGCCGCCAATGATGAGCATTTCGTGCGGGATCGCGTGGAGAACGGGTTCGAGATGGCCACCGGTAATGGCGAAGCCGCCGAAGACCATCAGCAGAAGGACGACGAGACCGATCGCTGCAAACATGCGGGAAATACCTTGTCTGTCTCCGACCCGCGGAGCGGGCAGGGTGCCGCCACGATCGGGTTCACAGGAGAAAGCGTTACCCGATCGGGGTTGAAGCGCCGTTAACGACGCCGATTCGGCGGATCAGCGCAGTACGTCGAACAGCGTTTTCTGGTTCACGCGGGCGAAGATGGCCTGC
>NZ_DASVTO010000124.1:0-9598 GCF_036387535.1 Sphingomonas sp. | reverse complement strand
CCGCAGCCTGTTGCCTGCCGGTCTCACTCAAGCTCCCGAGTCGCAGGGGCGCCGGTTGCGCTAGAGCCGCGGCAGTGTGACGCCGCGCTGACCCTGATATTTGCCGGCGCGGTCGGCGTAGCTCACTTCGCAGGGCTCGTTGCCTTTCAGGAACAGGAACTGGCAGGCGCCTTCGTTGGCGTAGATGCGCGCGGGCAGGGGCGTGGTGTTCGAAAATTCCAGCGTCACATGGCCCTCCCACCCGGGCTCCAGCGGGGTGACGTTGACGATGATGCCGCAGCGCGCATAGGTCGACTTGCCCAGGCAGATGACCAGGATATCGCGCGGCACCCGGAAATATTCGACGGTGCGGGCAAGCGCGAAGCTGTTGGGCGGGATGATGCACACGTCGGTCTTGCGATCGACGAAGCTGTTCGCGGCGAAATCCTTCGGATCGACGATCGCGCTGTCGACGTTGGTGAAGATCTTGAATTCGTCGGCGACGCGCGCGTCATAGCCGTAGGAAGACAGGCCATAGCTGATGCAGCCGTCGCGGCGCTGGTTTTCCACGAACGGTTCGATCATCGCGTGCGCCAGCGCGGTCTCGCGAATCCAGCGGTCGGACATGACGGACATGCGGATGTTCCCCTTCGCCGCGTCCTTTGCGTCAGGAACGGGGTTCCGGGCAAGCGGCTCGCGCCGCGCGGGCGATCAGTGCGCCGGCGAGCGCCCGAACGGCCCCAGCAGCCGGCGATATTCGCTTTCCGGCGCGCCGTAACATTCGCCGGCGATCTCCTCCAGCCGTTGGCGGTCGCGGATCGTCACCAGCCCACGCGTCGAACGGATCGCGCCGGTGCCTTCCAGCGTGTGCAGCGTCACGGTAACGCCGGAACGGCGGACCGCGAGCATGATCGCCATGAATTCGTGGGTCAACGGCACGTCGTCCCCTTCGACGCGGTCGTGGCACATCAACAGCCAGCGTGCGAGCCGTTCCGGCAGCGCGTAATTGGCGTTGGACGCCGACGTCTGCGCCGCTTGCACGATCGTCGCCTGCACGAAGCGCAGGAGCGTCGTCATCAACGTTTCGCTGCGGTTGCACGCGGCCAGGATATCGGCGGCCGGGATGCGCAGCGCGGTGCCGCCGCCGATCTGAACGTTCCCCATGACGGGGGATCGGCCGGCGCGCAGGATGACGGGTATCCCGGTCAGCCCCTCATACCCCACCAGCCCGACTTCGACCTTGTCGTCGCCTTCCTGCGTGGATACCATCGAACACATGATCGATTCGGGAAAATAGACGTGTGCGATGTCCGCGTCGGGCGGCATCAGCTCATCGTGCACCTGTAATTCGACTCGCTCGAGATGAGGCTGAAGCAGCGCGAAATCGTCGGGCGCCATTCGGCTCAGCAGGGCGTTGCGGGTAAAGGACTGGCTGGGTTGCGGCATGATCGGATTTCCTGGTCGACGGCATCATGCCACCCCAGCCGATCTCTACACGATTTTCGCGCGACTCACTGCAAGAACCGGAACCACCTTCGGTTCGGAAGCGTACAGTTAGCGCAGTTTAATTGGCCATGTAGTTAAGGATCCTTAACACCGGGTTATCGTCAATGGGGGGTGGGTGACGAAAGCGTAGTAGAACCAGTGGGAGCCAACCATGCTATATGCCCTTGCAAATCGTTCCGTCCCCGAGGAGGATCGGGTCTCTTCGCCCGAACGCGATGCCCTGATGGGGTTGCCCCGCGATCGGCAGCATATCGGGGGGCGCAGCCACCTCGTCCGGCAGGGCCATCGGCAGCAGCATTGCTACCGCTTGTTGACCGGCTTCGTTCAGCGCAACCGAATCACCATCGATGGCCAACGCCAGATCACCGGCGTGTATGTGCCGGGCGATATGTTCGGCATGCAATTGCCCGGCGCCGATGCGGCGGTGCAGGGGTTCGAGACGCTGGGCGCGGCGACGATCGATGCCATCGCGCTGGACGATGTCGCGAACCTGGCGACCGCGCGGCCCGGCGTGGCGAAGGCGCTTTGGCAGCATGCGATCGCGGATGCCGCGGCGGCGTGCGAATGGATGTCGAACCTGGGTCGCCGCGATGCGCGCGATCGCATCCTGAACCTGATCTGCGAGTTGGGATTGCGGCTGGAGCGCGCCGGGATGGGTACGCGCGACCGGTTCGAACTGCCGCTGACCCAATCCGACCTGGCCGATGCCGCCGGGCTGACCCCGGTCCACGTCAACCGCGTGTTGCAGTCGCTGTCGGCCGACGGCACCATCGCACGGCGCGGGCGCAATATCGTGATCGACGATTGGCCGCGCGTCTCCCGCTTGGCCGATTTCGACGGCCGCCATCTGAAGACCGCGCTGGCGTGACGTGTGGCAGGGAGCGCGCCAGCGCGTTCCCTGCACGTATCTGGCCCTGCACGTATCTGGCCCTGCACTTATCTGGGCATCAATATCTCGTCGATCCGGCACCGCCGGCCATCGATCCGCTCCACATGGGGAAAGCGCAGTCCGCCGGTATAGTCGATCTGCACGACCCGCACTCGCTGCCCCTTGGCGACGGTCAGCGGGATCGGTACGCAGGCCGCGATG
The DNA here is from genome assembly GCF_036387535.1 of Sphingomonas sp. GTDB lineage: Bacteria > Pseudomonadota > Alphaproteobacteria > Sphingomonadales > Sphingomonadaceae > Sphingomonas_R. Next base: position 7,023 of record NZ_DASVTO010000124.1, on the reverse strand, counting down.
GCACGCCGAAGCCGTTCGGGGTCGAACGGCCGATCACCGACCGCGATCACCTTCGCGCCGATCGTGAAGCCCGCCGCAAACGCCGGGCCATCCCACAATACGTCACTCACGATTCCGTCCTCGCCCAGCGTGATCCCCAGCGAATGGGTGAGGTCGCTCTGCCCGGCCAGCGCATCCGCCGCCGCCTGGAACACATTGGGTGTGTCGCGAAAGACCAGCGCATAGCCGCCGCGGTCCAGCCCATCCAGCGGCGCACCGGCGCGCGTCTCGTCCAGCTGATCCGCGAAGAACGCAGCCCAGTCGAACGGCGCGATGGCGTTCAGCGTATCGACGACGTCTTCGAAGACATAGGTCTGCGTCGACCAGCTGCCGTCGTGCGCACCGAAGAACGCCGCCGCGAAATCGTCGAGCGAGCGCGTGTCGCCGGACAGGTCGCGCAGCCGTGTATCGACGTCGAGCCACATCAGCGCGCCTTCGGAATAATAATCCTCGCTGCGTTGCCAGCTGGGCCAGGGCAGGGGTGCGCGCGCGGCGATGATCGGATCGCGCGTGGTGTCGATCATCGGCCGCCACCGGCTGCCCGGCCGCACCGCATAACGCGCCGCGGTGATGGCCAGCGCGCCCAGCGCGTGTTCCGCGCTCCACAGGTCGGATCGCGCCGCCAGCACCTGGCTCCAATATTGGGTCTGCCCTTCATAGACCCACATCAGGCTGTTGCGGATCGGCTTCTCGTAACACGGCTGCCAACTGTCGGCGCCGCGCCGGTGCTTGCCGTTCCAGCTGTGAACATATTCGTGCGGGATGGTGTCGCGGCGCGACAGCGCCTTGTCCCATTGCGTGAAATAGCCGGGCATGCTGACCGCCTCGAACGATCGATGATGCTCGATGCCCGCGGTCGATAATTCCTGGCTGAGCGCCAGCAGCATGTCGAACCGATCGAAATGGCGTGCGCCGAACAGGCGATCGGCCTGTTCCACCACGCCGCGGTGGGCGGCGATCTGCTCCGGTGCGGCATTCAGCAGATGCGGCTCGTCCGCAACGACGCTCAGGGTGACCGCGTCGTCCAGCGCGATACGGCGCAGATAGCGGCCGGCCAGCACCGGCGAATCGATCAGCACGTCCAGCGCCGCGACATCGAAGTGGCGCGTCTCGCCCCCGCTCTCGTCCTGCCGCTGCGGCACGGCGCACGCGAGGTCCCAGCCACCCGGCAGGGTCAGGCTGGCCTCGACCATGATCCGCCGCGCATAATGGCCCGCCGGGTACAGCAGCACGACGTTCCACGGCAGGCACAGCATATCGGCGCTGCACAGCACGCGGCCCTGATCCGGGTCGGTCGGCGACAGGAACTGGAACGTCGCCTCCACCGCCTCCACGCCGTCGGGGACATGGATGTGGAAGGCGTTGACCGTGACGGGGTGCCGGCTCCATTCCAGCGGACCGCCGTCGGCGCAGATGGTCAGCCCGGCGAACAGCTCGATCGGCGCCTGGGGCGCGTGGAATCCGGGCAGCCATTTGGGATACAGCAGCCACATCGATCCTGGCCGCGTCACCGGGATCGTCTGTCGCGCGGTAAAGATGCGGCGCTCCACGTCGGTCGCATCGAGATGCAGGCGCAAGGTGCCCGGATAGTCGACGTCGGCCGGCTCCGGGATGCCGGGCGTCTCCGGCAGCGGATGGGGCGCGGCTGGGCTGTTCGGCCCGCGCTCCAGCGTCGGGGCCTCGTCGGTCAGGGGCGGGGTCATGATATCACGGTCACGATCGGCAACGCGCGCCTCAGCCCTTGCTGCCGCCGGAAGACCCACCGCCGCTGTTGCCGCCGCCGCCGCTCTTGCTGCCACCCGACCGGCCACCCCCGCCTTTGCCGCCGGTCGACTTGCTCGACGCGCTCGACCCGGCATCGCCGCCCTTGCTCGTGATCGCCCCGGGATTCCCACCCGCACCCTTCTGCGCCATCGATCGTCTCCTGAAGATGATGCGGGGGCAACGACGCCGGGTGGCCCGCGTTCCGAAGGGTGTAATCCAGGTTTTGCAATTGGCTGGGGGGCGGCAGGGCGCTGACGAGACCTATGAGGTGACGTATCGCAGGAACCGGTTGGCTTCGGCTTGATCGGCGAACATGCCGCGCACCTCGTCGCCGTTCGAGAAAACGATCGACACTTCGTACTTCCGGAACTCTCCGGCCGCAGTCGCCGGGTCGAAGGCGCCGATGAACGCCCCCGCTTCGGTTGCGCTTCCGAAGGTCATAGCGGTGCCGAACAGCGGCAACACCGTGACACGTCGGGTCGTTCTATCGAGTTTGCGGCGAAGCTTCACGAAGAAGTCGTCGAACTGCGCCGCGTTCGCGTCCAGGATCGCACGTTTCACCTTTTCGCGGTCCGCAGCGGCCAATATTCCGATCCGGTCCACGCACGTGCGAAACGCCGCATCCGGTGTCTGTTCGTCGAACCGCGCGTCTATTCCCACGCCGGCAAACGCATCGACGATGCTGTCATACGGCAGGTACACGATGTTGAAGTTCAGCGACCGAAGCTGATCGAGCGAGGGCGCCGTGAAGATCCCGGCGAGCACTGCACCCAGGAATGGGGCCTCCAGCGCGTACGTCTCGGCGATCGGCAGGACCGCACCCTGAATTTCCTGCGCCTTGGCGCGCGAATGCTTGGTGTACCGGCGCCATGCTGCCTCGATGAACGCGACCGGCCGTCCTCGCGCATCGTCCGACCCGTCCTTCTCGATGACGAAATCCAGATCGTGCGAATTGCCGTATTTGTCCTCCCAGGCGACCTTCCGCCCCTTGCGCACATTGATCCGGCTGCCGTGCCGATCGAGATAAAGGCCGCGTTCGTCGCAAAAGCGCAGCAATTCCGGCTTCAATATCTCTTCGAGCAGATTGCCGACGACCTGGCCGAAGCGGTGTGATGGCGATTCGGCCATAGCTTATCCGCGCACCCACAAATTGCCTTCGAGCAAAGGAACGCGGTGCTTTCGGTTCTTCCACTTCATGTTTCGATCCCTGATCTTTTCGAACTGGGGGGACGAAAACCCTTCGGCTACGGCCAATGTGGCGAGCCAACGTTCGGCAGGGACATGGACGCCGTACGGCGCAGAATCGCCGATCACGAAGCAGACCTTGGCATCGTCCGTGCAAAGCTTGCGTAGCGCGCGCCAGGTCAATGCAAGGTCGTTGAAATAGGCGCCCACCATCGTGTGGTATGTCTTCTTGCCGGCGCGTGTTTCCCGCGCTTCGGAAAGCGCGTTGCAAACCGTCGACAGCTCGTCTCTGATCGGAGATATCGCCTCGTCATCGAGCAGGGACTCGAGATCGAGCTTTTCCGCCGCGCTGTGTTGCGAGCAGGAGCGAACCAATTTGTGACGCACCGCGTTTTGCAGATCGCTCCAACGCGCAATTTCGCGCCAGAACGTCATCTCCAGCCTGGTGGCATCGGCATAGTCGTAATTGTTGGGATAAGGCGGCGATGTCACGATCAGATCGACTTTACCGGCCAGGCCCGAAAACCCCGCCAACGTCCGGGCGTCGTCGGCAGCGACGGTTGCTTCGCACATAGGCCGGTCGACGGTGATGCGATGGTTTCGCATGTCGCTGCAAAACATCGCGATCCGCATGGCAAAGGCGTCGAAAGGCTGAACGACCCTGGCCTTGCTTTTGTTCGGCAGGATATATTGCCATTGCGCGGTTCCCACGCCGCTACATTCCCGCAGGATCGCGGTGATCGCCAGCCATAAAAGGCTGCTGATCGGATCGGACTTGGGTTCCTCCAGAAACGCCCGGCGCAATGTCTCCAGTTGCGCCAGCGCCGGTCCGGAATAGCATTTCAGAAGCAATTCCGACGTGACATCGTGCCCGGCCACGATAGCATTCGCTCTGCCCACGAGCGCGCCGGCGCGTGCTTCGAGGAGCGCAGGGTCCGATTGCCAGGCAAGTTTCGCTTCCGCGATGCGCACCACGAACGGGTGACTTTCTGCACCGGCACTTTGTATCCCTGCCGCCTGCGCCGCCAATAGAGCGGTTCCCGATCCCGCGAACGGATCGAAAAACAGCCCTTCGGGCGGACAATGATCGCGCACGACGCGCTCTACCCATTCCGCAGAAAATCCCGCCGAATATCTCAGCCAGCGGTGAACGGGGAGCTTCATGTTGTCGGTGAACGCGCCCGTGCGCGAAGCCTTCGCGTCACTATCCAGTGATGGGCCCGCTTCGATCCGGTCCAAGGCACGCTGTTGATTTGGCACGATGCTCCCCGATGGCTCCTTCGACATGGCATGCAGGAACGGAGCACATGGCGCCAGCCACCACGAACGTCCCACCGCCTGCCCACGCGCAACTCCGCGTGGCTCCATCGGTCGTGCGGTATCGTAAAGATGGCGCACCCGACTGGATTCGAACCAGTGGCCTCTGCCTTCGGAGGGCAGCGCTCTATCCAGCTGAGCTACGGGTGCCTGGAGGCGCGCGTAGCAAAGGCGGGGGGCGGGCGCCAGTCGGTTTCTTAGGCAAGGGGCGTCGGGGCGGAGACGGGGGGCGGGGTCTTCGGCTTGAACGCGCACAGATCGGCGACGATGCAGCGCCAGCATTCCGGGCGGCGCGCCTTGCAGGTATAGCGGCCGTGCAGGATCAGCCAGTGGTGCGCGTGCAGGCGGAACGGCTGGGGCGTCGCCTTGTCCAGTTTCAGTTCCACCGCCAGCGGCGTCTTGCCGCGCGCCAGCCCGGTGCGGTTGCCGACGCGGAAGATGTGGGTGTCGACCGCGAACGTCTCCGCGCCGAATGCGACGTTCATCACCACGTTGGCGGTCTTGCGGCCGACGCCGGGCAAGCGCTCCAGCGCGTCGCGATCTTCCGGCACGTCCCCGCCATATTCGTCGACCAGCATGCGCGACAAGGCGATGACGTTCTTGGCCTTGGTGTTGAACAGGCCGATCGTCTTGATATGCGCCTTCAGCCCGTCCTCGCCCAGTTCCAGCATCCTGGCGGGCGTGTCGGCGATCGTGAACAAGGCGCGCGTCGCCTTGTTCACGCCCACGTCGGTGGCCTGCGCCGACAAGGCGACCGCGACGACCAAAGTATACGGGTTGGTGAAGGCCAGCTCGGTCTCGGGATGCGGATCGGCTTGTGCCAGCCGGCGATAGAATTCCGCAACGTCGACCTTCTTCACAGGCCCAGCACATCGCCCATGCGATACCGGCCGGGCGCGCGGCCGACCAACCACAGGGCGGCGCGCACCGCACCCTTGGCGAAGATCGACCGGTCGTCGCCGCGGTGGTTGATCTCGATCCGCTCGCCTTCGCTGGCGAAGATCACGCTATGGTCGCCGATCACCGATCCGCCGCGCAGCGACGCAAAGCCGATCGTCCCCTCGCTGCGCGCTCCGATCAGGCCCGCACGGCTGTCGACGCGGATTTCGCCCAGGGTGGTGCCGCGCCCGGCCGCCGCCGCTTCGCCCAGCAGCACCGCGGTGCCCGATGGCGCATCCACCTTGTACCGGTGGTGGAATTCCATGATCTCGATGTCCCAGTCCGCGCCCAGCCGCTCGGCGGCTTCGCGCACCAGGATGCCCAGCAACGTCACGCCCAGCGAGGTGTTGCCGGTCTGCAGCACCGCGATATCGGCGGCGGCGGCATCGATCAGCGCGTGGTGCTGCGCGTTCAGGCCGGTGGTGCCGATCACGATCGGCGTTCCGGCCCCGCGCGCCGCGTCCAGATGCGCGGCCAATGCCGATGGCACGGAGAAATCGACCAGCGCATCGGCGGCGCGCGCCAGCGGCACCGGATCGACGGCAGCGTCGCAGCCGCCCGCCAACGTCGCACCTTCGACCGCGATCGTCTCGGTGATCGCACGGCCCATGCGGCCGTCGCTGCCATAGATGCCGATGGCGGTCATCGCGCCTGCTCCCGGCGCCTCAAAGGTGAAAACGCTGTCATGTGCGCTCCACTGCCACGGATCGCGCCCTTGCGCGACGGGTTTGCGTCCGCCCGAAACTCGCTTTTTCGCGGGTTCGTTAAGACGCTGTGCCTTGCGAACCACTGGCCATCGATCCGCGGTCTGCGGCCAGGCTGGGGGCGGGGCCGATCGCTGGGCGCAGCGAATCGCGCAATTCCGGCGGCACCGGTGCGGTCGGATCGGGGCGGAAGGCGTCCGGCGCGCGCTGGCGCGCGCTCGGCGGCGGCGCGTCGGCGGCCAGATCGGGGGCGGCATGTTCCGCCGGGTTCGTCAGGCTGCGGCCCTTGCGCAGCGCCACCGCGAATAGCGCCGCGCCCAGGCCCAGGGCGGCAGCGACGGCGGAGAGCGCGCCCACGCCGAACGTGCGCGACGGCTGCTTGGGGGCCGCGCGACCATTGCGGGCCGGGGATGTGGTGGGCGTCGGTTTGGCGCGGGCCATGATCGGTCTTTCACTATGTCGGGTGTCCGGGGTCGAACGGACGATGACGCCCGCGTGTTCCGTGGCGATCCGCGAACGACATGTCCGCAGCCGAGAGGGAAAGAGCGAAGTGGAGGGGCTTCTGTTGCCCGGTGCCCTCCGAACCGCTGGTTTCCCCTTCTGTTGCCCGGTGGGGTCCGAACCGCGCTATTTTAGAGTAACGTCAGGCCGTTAGGCCCTCAGTTACGCCGCAATCGCGAGTGCTTCGTTATCGTTGGCACTTGTGTAATGGGCCGTTACGGTGGTCCCATTCCGAGCGAAAAGCTGCGTTTTTCAACACACGTCGATCCTGGTTCGACCCCGTCATCACCGGCCCCTGCCTGTAAGGCAGGACCGGTGGTGGTGGAGTCGCCGGGTACTGCCCCCGGGTCCGCTGCGCCTATTGTGCGCCGCCTTTTATCGCCATAGCCGGGTTGCCCCGGCAGGACCGATATAGGGCGCGGGCGCGGCTTTGCAAAGAGCCGCCTTTCCCCCTTACGCCTTTCCCCCCCTTACGCCTTTCCCTTGCCATGTTTCCGATGCATGGGCTTGTCGCATCATGTTGACACAGCGTTCCCGTTACGCGCTTCGCGCGATGCTCTTCCTGGCAGAGGCG
>NZ_DASVTO010000123.1:0-47632 GCF_036387535.1 Sphingomonas sp. | reverse complement strand
CGCCGATGGAACCTGGCACGCCACCGACCGGCTGGATCTGACGGCCGGTGTCCGCTATTTCGACTTCAAGGAGACCTATTCGCTGTTTTCCAGCGGCGTCTATGGCGTGGTCAACAACGTCCCGCTGACGATCGACGCGCGACTGAAGTCGAACGGCGCCAATCCGCGCGCGAACATCTCCTATCACGTCAATGACGATGTGATGGTGTATGGCGAGGTCGCAAAGGGTTTCCGATATGGCGGCGGCAACCAGCCGGTACCGCTGGGCACCGCCGGCATTGCGGGGCAATGTACGCAGAACCTGGCCGCCTATGGCTATTCCGCCGCGCCGGCGACGTTCGGGCCGGACAAATTGTGGAACTATACGATCGGCGAGAAGGCGAAGCTGGCCGATGGCCGGGTGACGTTGAACGCCAGCGCTTATTATATCGACTGGTCGGACGTGCAGACGCGGCTGCGGCTCGACTGTTCCTATTTCTTCACCGACAACAAGGGCAAGATCACCAGCAAGGGGCTGGAGCTGGAATCGATGATCAAGGCGACGCCGGAACTGACGCTGTCGCTCAGCGGATCCTACAACAGTTCCAAGGCCAATGGCGATATTCCGACGGTCGGTGCTTTCGATGGCGACCGGACGCCCTATTACCCGCAATGGACGGCGGCGGCGGGCGCCTTTTATGACCGGTCGCTGGGTGCGGGCGATCTGCACCTGCAACTGACCTATCAATATCAATCGACCCAGAACACGACGTTCAACAATTTCGCGACAAAGCTGGTCGGCGGCGTGCTGACGCAGAACGGCCCGAGCCAGACGTTCGCGGTGATCCCGGAATCGCATAATCTGAGCGCGGCGATCGCCTATGACATCGGGCAGTTCGAATTCGGCGTCTATGGCAACAACCTGGCCAACGGTGTCGATGTGGTGAACATCGTGCGCGCAACCTATTATCAAGTCTATCAGGCCGGCAGCCGGATAACCCTGGCCCGTCCGCGGACGGTGGGCGTACGCGCGAAGATGAAGTTCTGATGCGGCAGCCGCCTATCGCCGGGGACGATAGGCGGCGCGTTGCCGTTCCACGAGGCGGAGCAGATCGCCCTGCACGATGGCCATGTCGATGACGTGGAACCCCCAATCCGGATAGGCGACGTCCCCGATCGCGCCGGTACTTGCGACGGTATCGGCCAGCGGTTGCGGCACACCGGACGCAACGTGGACGGCCAGATAGGAGGTCGTACCGGACACCCGGCAGCGGGCGGACAGCAGCCCCGGCATCGCCACGAAGCGGGTCGGCACCGCGCGCGCACCGACGCGCCAGCCGGCGTCCGGCCGATCATATTGCGCGACGCCGCCCCGCCACCACGGCGCGCCGAGGATGGAGTCGAGCGGTGCCTGCCCACCGCCCAGGCGGGCAGGGTTGGTGCAACCGGCCACCATGCCCGCGCGGGTCGACACGCCGAACAGCGCGTTGGCAGGCGGTGGCGCCGTATCCCGGTAACTGGCCCAGGTGACGACGCATCCGGTCTGCGCGTCCGCGCGGCAGAGCGGAATCGATCGGAAATCGCCACCGACGACCGCGTCCTGCGGCACCAGGATCGCCGTTCCGGGCAGGATCGCGGACAGCAGGCGGGACTGGATCGGCTTGCCGTCAATCTCCTCCACGATCAGGCGCTTGAGCAGCAGCGATCCCTGGCTGTGCCCGACGAGCATGAACGGCCGCCCATGATTGTCCCGCGCCAGATAGTCGCGCCAGGCGGCCCGCACGTCGCGATAAGCCAGGTCGAAATCGCCGGGAATGCCGCCGCCGCCAAACGACGCCCGCAGCGCGGTCAACGTCACCTGGCGATAGAGTGGCGCGAAGGTGCGGCAGACGGCCCGGAACGGCGCGAACTGCGCCTCCGTCATGCCGCGCTCCTCCGGCCCGGCGATCAGGTCGCTGTTGCCGCCCGGATCGCGCGAGACGGTGGGGTAGACATAGAAGCAGTCGGCGCCCGGCGTTCCGGTACGGCGGGCGGGGGCCGGGCGCATCGCGCCGTTCCCGTCCACCACCGTGACCGCCGGTGCACGGGCGCAGATATCCGCCCGGCCGGGGCGGCACAGCCAGGCGGCGGGATCGCGATACGCCGCCGCCGGGGCGGTCGTCGCGGCGGCGGCCAAGGCAGCGATCAGCATCGTCAATCCCGGAACACCACGGTCCGCGCGCCGTTCATCAGCACCCGGCCCGCAAGGTGGAGCGCAACCGCGCGTGACAGCACGCGGCGTTCGATGTCGCGACCCTTGCGGATCAGATCGTCCGGCGTGTCGGCATGGCTGATCCGTTCCACATCCTGTTCGATGATGGGGCCTTCATCGAGATCGGCGGTGACATAATGCGCGGTTGCGCCAATCACCTTCACCCCGCGCGCATGCGCTTGATGATAGGGGCGGGCGCCCTTGAAGCCGGGCAGGAAGCTGTGATGGATGTTGATGCAGCGGCCCGACAGGGCGTGGGCAAGATCGTCCGACAGGATCTGCATATAGCGGGCGAGCACGATGAGGTCGGCGCCGGTTTCGTCACAGAGCGCCAGGATGCGTGCTTCCTGATCGGGCTTGGTCGCTGCGGTCACCGGCAGATGGTGGAACGGGATATCGCCGAAATCGGGGTCGCCCAGCGCGGCGCGCGGATGGTTCGATGCGATCCCGACGACATCCATGTCGAGTTCGCCGATCCGCTGGCGATAGAGCAGATCGACCAGGCAATGATCGAATTTCGACACCAGGATCAGCACGCGTTGCCGGGCGCCGCATGCGCGCAGCGACAGGTCCATCGCATAGCGGCCGGCCAGATCGTCGAACCCCGCCTGCAACGCGGCGCGCTGCGCCTCGTCCGCCAGCACGAAGGCGGTGCGCAGGAAGAAGCGGTCGCTGTCCGGGTCGTTATACTGGCTGGACTCCAGGATGTTGCCTCCGCAGGCGAAGATATGCGCCGACACCGCGGCGACCACGCCGGGGCGGTCGGGACAGGACAGGACGAGGATGAAGTGCGGCACGGTGGGTCAGGCCCCCTGGAACATGGCCGACGCCACCGGCGTCTCGCGGATGCGGGCATCGTCGGCGTCGAAGGTCCGGACGCTGATCCAGTAATGATAGGCCGCCCAGAAGCCGGTGAGCGACAAAGCGAGCAGCGCATAACGCAGCGATTCGCTGTTGCTGCCGAGCGGTGTGGCGAGACGATCGCTGATCCAGCCGACCAGCACCGGCGCGACGATCAGGTTGGCGACATTCGCGGTCAGCAGGCTGATCGCCATGCCCTGCGCCCGCATCGCCGCCGGCAGGAAATTGAGCAGTAGCGCCATCGTCGGCCCGACATAGAGATAGATGGCGGGGACGACGATCCACAGCATCAGCGTCGCGATGCGCAGCGAATGCGTCCAGTAGATCAGGAATGAGGGCACCGTCGAACAGAAGACGACGCCCGCCAGGAACCAGGCGATCCGTTTCGGTGCGCGCATCGCGGGGATCGCCAGGATCACGCTGGTGCCGATCGTCGCCGCGATGCCGGCCCACAGATAGATGGTGCCCAGCCGGGCACCAGCCTCCGCCGTGGTCAGGCCGTAGGCGCGTTCCAGGAACGTCTGCGTCCAGTAGAGCAGGCCCCAGCCCCAGAAGCAGATGACCGTGCCCGCCGCGTTGATGTGCCATGCGGAGCGTTGCCGCCACAGGAAACGGACCGTTTCATCGAAGGTCGCGTGCGGCGCGCCGGCGGCGGCGACCAGTTCAAAGCGGCCCCGTTTCGGTTCGCGTACGGTGAGCAGGATGATGAAGCCGAACAGGACGCCAGGCACGCCGAGCGCGATGAACGCCGCGCGCCAGCTGTGGAAATGATCGACCACCGCACCCGCGACGCTGGAGCCGAGCCAGGCCCCCAGCGGCAGGCCGAGCGCATAGAGTGTCAACGCGAACGGGCGGCGTTCACGCGGGAAATAATCGGCGATGATGGACGTGGACGGCGGCGTCCCGCCCGCTTCGCCGACGCCGACGCCGATCCGCGCCGCCAGGAAGTGCCAGAAATTCTGGGTCAGGCCGAGCAGCGCCGTCATCGCGGACCACAGAATCATGGCCGCCGCGACGATGTTGCGCCGGTTTGCGCGATCGGCCAGTCGCGCGATCGGCAGACCGACGCTGATGTAGAACAGGGCCAGCGACACGCCGGTCAGCCAGCCGACGCCCGCATCGGACAGCTGGAACTCGATCCGGATCGATTCCAGCACGGTCGACACGACATAGCGGTCGGCGATGTTGAGCGCATAGACCAGCCCGAGGACGAAGACGACGTACCAGCGCGCCCGCGACAAGGTTGGCGTGGTCGCGCTCATCCGTCCGTTCCCCCCGCAGTGGCGGTGCGCCACAATGATTCCAAGGTGCCTGCCAGGCTGGCCGGGCAATACAGGTCGCACACGTCCGGCCCGACCACGACGATCCGCACCGGGACATGGTGGATCACGGTGCTGGCCACCTGGCCCACGCCGAAGCCCGGATGTTCGACGTCGAACAGGGCGCTGATCGACAACAGCGTGCGCCAGCCCGGTCCCGTGATGGTCGCGCGCATCAGGCCGCCGCCGAACGGGCTGGCGGCACCGCGGTCGCCGATCGCGTCGGCAATGTCCGGTGCGCCGAACACCCACCAGCGCCGCGGTTCGACCTGGATCGCACGCATGTCCGGCAGCATCGGCAGATCGCCGTCCCACAGATCGACCGCGACCGCATCGTGCGCCGGCGCAAAGCGGATCACAGCGTCAATCACGATAGCGTGTCCCTTCGGGATCGTGGAAGACCGGCGCCGTGACGGTCACCCGCGCCCGCCGGTCGCGCGTGGGGGAGCTGGCGATCAGCGTCTCGCCGATCCGGGCCGCACCGCCGGCCAGTAGCGCAAGCGCCGCCGATCCGGGCTCTACCACGCGCGGGCCCGACGAGGTGACATGCCCCTGGGCATCCGCGCCATCGTGGGGCAGCAGCATCGCGCCCTCCGGAATCGGGTCGTCGGACACCAGACCGACCAGCTGGCGCCGGTCGGGCGCGGCCAGGGCAGGCCGGGTGAGCCCCTGCGCACCGATATAGCCGCCCGCCTTGCGCAGCATGCGGTGCAGGCCAAGGTCGTGGGGCGTCGTTCGGCCATCGGCCTCCGCCCCGATCACGATATGCCCCTTTTCGATCCGCAGGAACTCCAGCGCTTCCAGGCCGTACGGGCAACCGCCGATCGCCGTGACCGCGCGTTCCGCCGCGTCCCACACCGGCGCGGCATGATGGCCGGCGGCGTAGACTTCAAACGCGCGTTCGCCGCTGTAGCTGGCGGCGAGGATCAGCACCGGCACCCCGGCGACGATGCCGTGCGCCAGCCCCATATGCGTCGGCGGGACGATGCCGGCCAGGTCGCGCAGCACCGCCGCCGCGCGTGGACCGGCAAGCGCGATTCCGGCGAAATGTTCCTGCTGCCCCACGACCGACACCTGGAGCTGTGGCGCCAGCACGCGGTGGGCATAGCCGAGATGCGCCTCCATCCGTTCCGCGCCGCCGGTCGAGCTGGTCAGCAGATAGTCGGTCTCCCCCAGCCGCCAGACGGTGCCATCGTCCATCACCATGCCGTCTTCGCGCAGCATGACGGTATAGCGGCCACGCCCGACCGCAAGCTTGGCAATGCCGGTCGCGCAGACGATTTCCAGGAAGGCGGCGGCGTCCGGCCCCTTGATCGCGAACTTTGCCAGGGTCGACACGTCGACGATGCCCGCCATGGTCCGCACCGCCCGTGCTTCGCGCAGCGCGGCCGCGTGAAGCGTTTCCCCGGCCAGCGGATAGGCGCGGGGACGATGCCACAGGCCGAGCGGCTGCCACAGCGGATCGTGTCGCGCGTGGCAGGCATGGAGCGCGATGCGCCGGTCGGGCGCGGCATGGCCGCCGCCGTCGGCACCCGCAAGCGCACCCAGCGTCTGCGGCGTATAGGGCGGGCGGAATGTCGTCAGACCTGCGTGCGGGATGGTGGTGCCCCCCGATGCCGCAAGCCGCGCCAGCGCCGCCATGTTGCTGGTCTTACCCTGATCGGTCGCCATGCCCAGCGTGGTGTAGCGTTTGAGATGTTCTACCGAGCGATAGCCTTCCCGCCAGGCGAGCGCGATATCGGCGGCGGTCACGTCGTTCTGGAAATCGACGAAGCTGTGCTTGGGGTCGTGCAGCGTGGCCGGAACGGGGGCGACACGGTCGACATCGCCCGCGGCGCTGCCGATGCTGGTCATACCGTCGGGGCCCCGGCCCGGCACGAACGCCTGGATGTCGGCGCGCCACTCCAGCGCGCCGCCGGCCTGGCTGTGCAGATGAACGGTGGGCGTGAAGCCGCCGGACATGCCGAGCAGATCGGCGGCGAAGCGCCGCGTCTGGCCGGCGATGCCGGCGACGACGGCGGCAAGGTGACCGCGCCCCTCCACCGCGAGCGGGATCGCGTCCGCGAATACACGGTGGGGCGAGGGCGGCGGACTGGCGCGGCTGTCGAGAATGGCGACGACCTCCCCGCCTGCGGCGACCACCGCATCGGCGGTGCGATAGGCATCGTCATTGTTGGTGGCGATCACGACGCGGCGGCCGGGCAGCACCGCGTGCCGGTGGATATACTGGCGGACGGCGCCGGCCAGCATCACGCCGGGGCGGTCATTGCCGGCAAAGGTCAGCGGCCGTTCGATCGCGCCGGTCGCGATCACGATGCGCGCGGCGCGGACGTGCCAGAGCCGCTGGACCGGCATGCCGGCCGCGGGGGCCTGACCCGGTTCGACCAGCCGCTGCGTCAGGGTGACGAAGCCATGATCCCAGGCACCCGAAGCCGTGGTGCGCAGCAGGATGCGCAGGCCGTCCGCGACCGGGATCGTCACCGGTCGCCCGTCGCGCAGCGCCCTGCCGCCAAGAACCGAATCCTGTTCGACCAGCAGCACGCGGATCCCGTCGCCGGACGCGGCCTGTGCGGCGGCAAGGCCGGCCGGTCCGCCGCCGATGACGAGCAGGTCGCAAAAGGCGCTGCGATGCTCGTAACGGTCGGGATCGGCCGCGACCGGCGCCTTGCCGAGCCCGGCGGCGCGGCGGATGAGGCGTTCATAGACCATCCAGCGCGCCGGCGGGCCGAAGAAGGTCTTGTAGTAGAAGCCGGCCGGCAGGAAGCGGGCGAGCAGGCCGTTGACCGCGCCGGCATCGACCGCGAGCGACGGCCAGGCATTCTGGCTGCGCGCGACGAGGCCGTCATAGACCAGGATGTCGGTGGCGCGGCTGTTCGGCTCGGTCCGGCCGTCCTCCCCGACGGTGACCAGCGCGTTCGGTTCCTCGACACCGGCCGACAGGATGCCGCGCGGGCGGTGATATTTGAAGCTGCGCGCGACCAGCGACACGCCGTTGGCGAGCAGGGCGGCCGCCAGCGTGTCGCCGGCGCGCGCGGTCATCGCGCGGCCGTCGAAGGTGAAGCGGAGCGTGCCCGCGCTGCCGTCGATGCGGTGCGGGCCGGTCATGCGTGCATCGCCGGATCGTAGAAGGCGGCGGACAGGATGCGGTGCGTCCGGCGGTCGCGGCTCAGCACGATCCACTGGCGGCAACCGAAGCCGTGCCGCCATAGTTCGTCATCTTCCCCGCGCGGATTGGCCCGCGCATAGAGCCGGGCCACCGCGTCCTCGGCCGACATCGCCAGCGTCACGATGGAATCGAGCGTGCGTTCATAGGCGAATTCCGCCTGCGCGCGTGGACCGCAAAAGGGGCAAACGATCTGCATCATCAGCGCAATTGCGGCATGAAGCCGACCCCCGCTTCGTCGATCGTGGCGCCCGATGCGAACCGATCCAGGCCGAAGGCGCGGGCGAGCGGGTGGCTTTCGCCCGTCGCCAGCAGATGCGCGTAGCACCAGCCGGAAGCGGGCGTCGCCTTGAACCCGCCATAGCACCAGCCGCCGTTCAGATAGAGATTGTCGACCGGCAGCGCGGACAGGATCGGCGATCCGTCGAAGCTCATGTCGGTCGTGCCGGACCAGCAGCGCACCATCCGCAGCCGCGATAAAGCGGGGACCAGCGCGATCGCCTCCGCCGCGGCTTTTTCGATGCGGTCGGGCAGGCCGCGCTGCGCATAGCTGGGGAACTGATCGGGGTCGCCGCCCAGCACGATCCCGCCCTTGTCCGACTGGCTGATATAGCAGTGCAGCGATTGCGACATGATGACGGTGTCGATCATCGGCTTGACCGGTTCGGTCACGAACGCCTGCAACGTCTGCGCTTCGATCGGCAGTTTGAGGCCGGCGAGCGCGGCGACCGGGCCGCTGTTGCCGGCGACACAGATGCCGATCCGGTCGCCACCGATCGCGCCGCGGCTGGTTTCCACGCCGGTCACCCGTCCGCCGGCCATGGTGAAACCGGTCACTTCGCAATTCTGGATGACGTCGACGCCCAGCCGATCGGCCGCGCGGGCATAGCCCCAGGCGACGGCATCGTGGCGCGCAGTGCCGCCGCGGCGCTGGATCAGCCCGCCATGCACGGGGAAGCGCGCCGTTTCCGACATGTCGAGCAGGGGCACGAGCGCGCGGACCTGATCGCGCGACAGCAGTTCGGCCGCGATTCCGGAGCAACGCAGGGCATCGCCGCGCTGCGCCAGCAGCGTCATGTCCCCATCCGAATGGCCGAGGAACAGGGCGCCACGCGGGCTGAACATCACGTTGTAATTGAGATCGTCGCTCATCCCGTCCCACAGATCGAGCGAGAATTCGAACAGGTCGTGCAGCGGCTTCTGACGATAGTTGGAACGGACGATCGTGGTGTTGCGGCCGGTGTTGCCGCCGCCGATCCACCCCTTTTCCAGCACCGCGACGGAGCGGACGCCGTGGACCTTCGCCAGATAATAAGCGGTCGACAGCCCATGGCCGCCGCCGCCGATCACGATGACGTCATACCGGGCGCGCGGTTCGGGATCGCGCCATGCACGGCCCCAGCCACGCTGTCCGGTCAGCCCGGCCTTCAGCAGCGCCAGTGCGGAGTAGCGGGTCATGCCGCCCACCCGCGCACGGCGCGCCAGTCGGGTTCGAGGTTCGCGAACCGCGCGAGGCCAAGCTTGGCGATGTCGGCGAACGAGCAGGTTCCGTCCGTCACCAGATCGCGGATCGCGTGGCCGCTGGCGGGCGACAGGCCGAAGCCGACGCCGGACAGGGTCGCGACGGTCACGTTGCCCGGATCGGCCGGGCGATCAAGGATGGGGCGGCCGTCCGGCGTGTTTTCGATGATGCCGGCCCAGGACCGGATGACGTTCAGCCCCGCGGCCTTCGGAAACATTTCCGCCACGCGCCGCGCCAGATTGCGGACCAGCGGCGAGGTGGGGCGCGCGCCGGGGCCATCCGGCGACGTCGCCACCCATTCATGCGGCCCGCCACCGAATGCCAGATTGCCGCGCAGCGTCTGGCGACCATAAAGGCCGTTGCCGTCGACGCCGCCGATCGCCATCAGCGGGGCTGGTTCGGTCACGATCATTTCCGCGCGCGCCGCGGCCAGCGGGAAGCGGATGCCGATCGGCGCCAGCAGCGCCTCCGACTGCGGCCCGGCCGCGACCACCAGTGCGTCGCACGCGATCGTTCCAAGCGGCGTGACCACCGCGGCGGCACGGCCACCGCGCAGTTCGATCGCCTGCGCCGGGCAATGCTGGACCACGCGCCCGCCCAGATCCTGCAGCGCCCAGCCATAGGCCTGGACCGTGCGTTGCGGATTGGCATGGCCGCCGAAGCGCAGATGGATACCGCCCAGGCAACTGGCGTCGGTCAGCGGGACCAGTTCCTGCGCCTGGCGCGAGTCGAGATCATCGACGGGATAACCCATGGCCGTGCACATCCGCCCGACCGCACGATAGTGATCCAGCAGGTCGGGATCGCGCTGGATGATGATCCGTTCGGGGCGATATTCGGTGGGATAGCCGAGCAGGGCATCCAGCTGCGGCCACAGCCGCTGTTCCTCCGCGAACAGCGGGCTTTGATAATGGGATGCGCCGCCGCCGTTGCGGCCGGACGCTTCCCAGCCGACCACGCCCTTGTCGAGCACCACGACGTCCACGCCGTCGCGCGCCAGCCACCAGGCTGCGCTGAGCCCGGTGACGCCCGCCCCGATCACGACGACCGAGGCACCCGCGGGCAGGCTGCGGTCAGACATGCATGTTGCCGCCCAGGCCGGAGACATGATCGGCCTCTTCGGCGGTTCCGATGATGGCATAGGGGGTCCACTGCGTCGGGATGCCGAACCAGACGTCCCAGCCGGCGGCCATGTCGGTCCCTTCCTGCCAATCCGCCAGGACGCGAAGCGGCACCGGACGCACCGGCGCCCGGTAGCTGGCGACGGGAACCGACGACAGCGGCACGCCCTGTTCCCGTGCGAGCAGGCAGCGAATCTGATCCCGGCAACGGCGGCCCTGACACGGGCCCATGCCGGCGCGTGTCAGCCGTTTGATCTGATCGGGGTGGCCGGGGCCGTCGCCAAGCAGGGTGGCCAGCGAGCGGTTCGCCATCGCCGTCGGCCGCGGCAGATAGGACGGCGGCTGCACGCCGGAGAGATCGGCGCGGGTCACATCCTCGCACTGGCACATGATCATGTCGGGCGCGGCGTGACGGCCCAGTGCATCGGCCCAGGCGAGCAGCCGGGCAGGGTCGGGCGTCGACAGGCCCGCGCAATCCCCGATCAGCGTGATCGCGCCCCCCGGCGACGTGCCTGCGGCCTCCAGCAATTCGGTGGCGGGGGTGACGCCGATCGCCAGGATGATCGTGTCGCATGCGATGTCGTCCGCGCCAGCGGGCGACGCCAGCGTGACGCCTGCGACACCGTCGGTGCCGCCGTGCGTGGCGACGATCGTCCGGTTCAGCAGGATCGGGATCCCCGCCGCCGCGACGCGATCGGCCAAGGCGGCATCGCCCTGGACGCGATCGGCGATGTCGACGACGGCCGCGACGGCGATGCCATGGTCGATCGCCAGCAGGGCGGTTTCCAGGCCGATCGCATCGGACCCGATCACCACCACCCGCCGGCTGGCCAGCGCATCATATCGGGTCAGCAATGCCGCAAAGCCGCGTGCGCCGACGACGCCGGGCTGGTTCCAGCCGGGAAAGCCGATCACGACGTCGCGCGCACCGGTGGCCAGGATCAGGCGATCGAAGCCGACCATCGCCGCGCCATCGGCATCGGCAATCCCCAGCAGCAGACCCGGCAGGGCGCGCAGGTCGGGGCCGGCGACATAGAGGCCCCAGGCGACGGTCGCCAGCCGTACGTCGACGCCGGCATCGAAGGCGCGTTCGATCAGCGGGTTGGTCGCGACGATCTGTTCCAGCATCCGGCCCGGTTGCTGCACCGCCGCGGTCATCCGGCCGCCGTAGAACAGCGGCACATCGGTGCCGATCGCGTTCCCCGCGACCGGGTTTTCATCGACCAGCAGGACCGAAGCGCCGCCGTCCGCCGCGGCGATGGCAGCAGCAGTGCCAGACGGACCGGCACCGACGACCACGACGTCGAAATGCTGTTCCGGCAGGGCAATCTTGCCGTCGATGGCGTGAGGATCGATCGCCATCAAATCGCGTCCAGCGCCTGTGCGAGATCGGCGACCAGATCATCGGCATGTTCGATTCCGACCGACAGCCGCAATGTGGCATCCGTGATGCCCCCCGCCGTACGTTCTGCAGGGTCCAGCGCATAATGGGTCGTGGTCGCGGGATGGGTGATGAGCGTTTCGGACCCGCCCAGGCTGACAGCGAAGCTGAGCAGGCGCAATCGGTCAAGGAAGCGAAACGCCTCCGCCTCCCCGCCGACGACCGCGAACGAAAAGGTCGACCCCGCCGCCCGGCATTGCCGGTCATAGACCGCACGCGCCGCCGAACCCGTCGGCAGGAAACCGAGATAGGTGATGCCGGCGACCTTCGGGTGATCGCGGAGATATTCCGCCACGACCCGCGCATTGGCCATGGCGCGTTCGACGCGCAGATGGACCGTTTCCATCGACCGCAGCATCAGCCAGCTGGTGTAGGGATCGAGATGGCTGCCGAGAGTGGTCCGCAACAGCCGCAGCGGGGCTACGACCGCTTCGCGTCCGGACACGCCGCCGGCAAGCAGGTCGCTGTGTCCGCCGCAATATTTGGTGAGCGAGGTCATGCACAGATCGGCGCCGAGTGCGATCGGCCGCTGCATCATCGGGCCGAGCAGCGTGTTGTCCACCACCACCACCGGCCGCAGCCCGGTCCGTTCGCCGACCGCGTCCGCGATCGCGACGACCATCGCGATGTCGACGATCGCGGCGGTGGGGTTGGCGGGGCTTTCCACGACGATCAGCTTGAGCGGCCCCGCGGCACAGGCGGTCGCGACCGCGGCCTCCACATCCATAGGGTCGCACCCGTCGGTGAATTCGGCATGCGTGATGCCAAAGGCGGGCATGAGCGTCGTATAGAGGCCATTGGTACCGCCGTAGATCGGGCGGCTGAACACTACACTGTCGCCGGGGCGGAGATAGGCCAGCGCGATGGCGCTGTGCGTTGCCATGCCGCTGGCGAACACCGCCGCGCCCTCCGCGCCGTCGAGCGCGGCCAGGCGGGCTTCCACCATGTCGAGATTGGGATGACCCAGCCGGGCATAGATGTGGCCCGGGCGGCCGACCTCCGGCCCGGTGCCGTCGAAATAGGCCTCGTGAATGTCCTTCGCCTGGCGCGCGGAGGCGTAGGCGAAGGTCGAACTCATGTAGATTGGCGGCTTGGCCGCATTGGCCGCGCCGGCGGGGTCGTAGCCCGCGCGCACCGCCAGCGTTTCGGGATGCCAGTCGGGGCTTGCGCTGCGCGTCATGCGGCCGCCCTTGCGACATAGTCGGCGGCGCGCGCGCAATACCAGTCGACGAAGCGCAGCGTCAGCGATTCGGCTTCGGGGCTGTAGGGACCGGGCGTGTAGCCGGGCGAGTTGATGCCGAGCTGGTTGTTTTCCGCAAATGCCTTGTCCTGCAGGTTCGTCTGCGTCCAGAGGTGGATCAATTCCTCCGGATCATAATCGACGCCCTCTACCGCATCTTCGTGCACCAGCCAGGTCGCGACGACGTGGGTTTCCGTGGCGGATACCGGCATCGCGTTGAAGCAGAACGTATATTCGCTGGTCGAATGGCAGAAGTTGTTCGGTTCGATCGCCCAGCGGAGGGAGCCGATGTCGCCGCCGCCCGCCTCCACCATCAGCTTTTTCACGCTGAAATCGCCGGACGTCGTCATCGCGACGGTGCCGGGATTGAGCGCGAAGCGCACCGCCTGCCACCAATCCTCGCCAGCCGGGCCGCCGGGCAGGCCGAGCGTCAGCATCCGCTGATCGAAGGCGCGTGCGGCATCGGCTTCGAGATCGAAATATTCGGACGCCGTGACGGGAAAGGTCCGCGACAGTTCGGGATGGCCGGTCGCGCAGTGATAGCATTCGCGTCCGTTTTCCATCACCAGTTTCCAGTTGGCATATTCGACCAGCGTGGATTTGAACGCCACCTTCGCCCGGTGGAGCCGATGCGGCGCCAGCAGCGGCGTCAGATCGCGGCGCAGGACAGTGATGTCCGGCGGCGTTTCCGCCAGGCAGACGAAGATCGCGCCGGCGACGCTTTCCAAATGCACCGGTTTCAACGCGTGCGCGCCCTTGTCGAAATCATCCGGCATCCGGCCGGCCGCCAGCAGTCGCCCATCGAGCCCGTAGGTCCAGCGATGATAGGGGCAGGTGAGCCGCGCACCAGTGCCGGTGCCGGGCGCGCACAGGATCGACCCACGATGGCGGCAGCTGTTGTGGAACGCCCGGAGGGTGCCGTCGCGACCGCGCACCACCAGCACCGGCCAACGCCCGACCATGAACGACAGATAGTCGCCGGCCGCGCGCACCTCCGCCTCGAACCCGGCCAGCAACCAGGACGTGCCGAAGATGGCCGCAAGATCGAAATCGAACGCTTCGGCCGTCGTGTACAGCCCCTGCGGCAGCGAATGGCCCGCGGGGCGCGCGTTCAGCCAAGTCGATATGCCCGTCAGGTCCAACGCCGGTCTCCAGTCCCCATGCCGATGATCTCGCATGACCGGCCGTATCGCGGAAAATCGCATTTGCGCATGATGGCATGTGAAAATCAGGAGACGCGCCGCCCGGTGTGTCGCACCATGGATCGTGACGGTTGCGTGCCGGCGCGAAAGTGGTTGTTATCCGGATCGACCGGATCAGTCAGGAGCAGGCCCATCGCGAAGCCAAAAACCGTCAATCGCCGCTGGCTGCCGTTGAATGCGTTGCGGGCGTTCGATGCGGTAGGCCAGCGCTTGAGCTTCACCGCAGGCGCGCAGGCGCTCAACGTGTCGCAGAGCGCGGTCAGCCGCCATATCATCAGCCTGGAGGAGATGCTGGGCCAGAAGCTGTTCGATCGATCCGGGCAGAAACTGGTGCTGACCCCCGCCGGCGCCGCGCTGTTGCCGGAGGTGCGGCGGTCGTTCGACCGGCTGGAGCATACGATGAACGCCATCGGGGTCGATCCGCAGGCAGGCCGCCCGATCCGCATCCATATTCCGCCGTCGCTGCTGCAACAGGTGGTGATGCCGATGATCGGTGCGTTTCATGCGGAATATCCCGACATCCGGATCGATATTTCCAGTTCGCCGGTGACGGGCCTGCCGCGCAACGAAACCGACATGGCGATCGTGTTCGATCGGCCCAACATCGATGATCGCGTGACGGACCTGCTGTGGCTGGTCCGGGTCGCTCCGGTCTGTTCACCCGCGGTGGCGGCGCGCCATCCCGGCAAGTCGCTGGAGGCGTTCCTGGCGGACAACGACCTGTTGCACGTCACGCTGGCGGGCGAGCCACGGGGATTGCTGTGGAGCACGTTCGCCCGGCAGAGCCGGATCGCGCTGGATGCCAATCGCGGGCTGGCGTTCGATACGCTGTCGTCGGCGGTGTCCTATGCCATGCATTCGAATGGCGTCGCGTTGGCGGATGTCGAGATGTTTGCGCCGGAAATCGCGGCCGGACGGCTGGTCGTGCCGCACGATGCCGCGATCAACGACGGGTTCGGCTATTATCTGAAACTGCGGCCGGATGACCTGGCCGACCCGTCGATCAGCCTGGTGCGCAGCTGGCTGATCGCGCAGTTTGCCGCGCGGCAGGCGGCGGGGTAGCCGGTCGGCGCGCCGAGGTGCCGCCGACGCTGCCGCCGACGCCTCCGATGCCTCCGATGCCTTTGCGGAACACGGCCATGTCGAAATTGTGATCGCGCCGGTCGCCGGAGCCGGTATCGTAGCGCGGATGGAGACCAGCACAGACCCGCAGACGGCGGGCACCGATCCCGAAACCGTCACGATCCTGGAAGCGATCGAGACGCGGCTGCGCTGGCTGTCGTCGTGGACGATCCACCATGCAAACGCGGTGCGGGAAAGCCGCGACGGATTGAAGGTCGGCGGGCATCAGGCGAGTTGCGCGTCGATCACCGCGATCATGACCGCGCTGTATTTCGGCGCGTTGCGGCCGGCCGACAAGGTGGCCGTGAAGCCGCATGCCGGCCCGGTGCTGCATGCGATCCACTATCTGCTGGGGCAGCAATCGCTGAACGCGTTGCAGCGGTATCGCGGGTGGGGTGGGGCACAAAGCTATCCCAGCCGGACCAAGGACACGATCCCGGTGGATTTCTCGACGGGTTCGGTCGGGTTGGGCGTGGCGATCACCGCGTTCGCGAGCCTGATCCAGGATTATCTGATCGCGCATGGCGACCTGGACGAGGCACAGGCCGGGCGGATGATCGCGTTGATGGGCGATGCCGAGCTGGACGAGGGCAATATCTATGAGTGCCTGATCGAATCGTACAAGCACGACATCCGCAATTGCTGGTGGATCGTCGATTATAACCGGCAGTCGCTGGACAGCACGACCGCGGACCGGATGTTCCGCCGGTTCGACGATATCTTCGAGACATGCGGATGGCGGGTCGAGACGCTGAAACATGGCCGGCGCCAGCGCGAGACGTTCGCGTTGCCGGGTGGGCAGGAGATTGCAGACTGGATCGACGCGTGCCCGAATGCGGAGTTCGCGGCGCTCACCTATCAGGGCGGGGCCGCGTGGCGGGCGCGTCTGACCGCCGATCTGGCGGCATCGCCCGACAGCCTGGCGGTGATCGCGGGCCGGGATGACGACGCGCTTGCATCACTCATGACCAATCTGGGCGGACATTGCATCGCGACATTGCTGGAGGCGTTCGCGCGGTGCGACGATGCCGTGCCGACCCTGTTCATCGCCTATACGGTCAAGGGCTATGGCCTGCCGTTCGCGGGGCACAAGGACAATCATTCCGGCCTGATGAATCCCGGCCAGATCGAAGGATTGCGCGACCGGCTGGGGATCGCGCCCGGTGCGGAATGGGCGCCGTATGGCGGGCTGGGCGACAATGTCGCGGCACGGGTGCGGGCGGTGGTCGATGCCTGCGCTCTGGCCAGGCCGCCGGCGCCCATGGCCGTGACCGCAGTACCGGTGCCCGCGATCCTGCCGGTGCCCGCCGAAAGCGCGTGGTCGACGCAGGCAGCGTTCGGACGGATCCTGCTCGATCTGGCGAAGAGCGCCGATCCCGCGGCCCGTGCGCTGGCGGATCGGATCGTCACGACATCGCCGGACGTCACCGTGTCGACCAACCTTGGTGGTTTCGTAAACCAGCGCGGGCTGTTCCGGCGGCAGGAACTGGCCGACGTGTTTTCGGCGGCGCGGATTCCGACGGCGCAGAAATGGGCAGGGCACGGCGCCGGCCAGCACATCGAACTGGGCATCGCCGAGAACAACCTGTTCCTGATGCTGGCGGCGCTGGGGCTGGCCGGTCCGCTGTTCGGGACGCGGTTGATCCCGATCGGGACGGTGTACGACCCGTTCATCGCGCGCGGGCTCGATGCGCTCAACTATGCCTGTTACCAGGATGCCCGTTTCCTGCTGGTCGCGACGCCATCGGGGCTGACGCTGGGGCCGGAGGGCGGGGCGCACCAGTCGATCAACGCACCGCTGATCGGGATCGGGCAGCCGGGCCTGACCTATTTCGAACCCGCCTTTGCCGATGAACTCGCGCTCATCATGCGCTGGGCGTTCGACCACATGCAGGCGGAGGACGGCGGGTCGGTATATCTGCGGCTGTCCACACGGACGATCCCGCAGATCGCGCGGCACGACAGCGATTGGCAGGCCGATGCGCTGAAGGGCGGATATTGGCTGGTCCCACCCGGCGGCGCCCGCGATGCGGCCATCGTCTTCACCGGTGCGATCACGCCCGAGGTGCTGGCCGCGCAGGCGATGCTGGCGGACGACCTGCCGGGGCTGGGGCTGCTGATGGTGACATCGCCCGATCTGTTGCACCGCGACTGGTCCGCGCGCCATGCCGGACGCTGGAACGGGGCGACGCGCCCGCGTTGCCACGCGGAAACGCTGTTGGACAGGCTGGCCCCCGCGGCGGGGTTGGTGACGATCCTGGACGGGGCGCCGTCGACGCTGTCATGGCTGGGCGGGGTGCGGGGCATGCGCGTCAGCCCGCTTGGCACCGACCGCTTCGGGCAGACCGGCGACCTGCCCGATCTTTATCGCCGTTACCGGCTGGATGCTGATGCGATCGTGGATGCGGTCGCCGAACTGTTTCTGTGACCCGGCGGTTCACACCAGACCGGCGACGCCCAGCAGCAGCCTGATGTTCAGGCCGACGATGATCGCGGCGATCACCCAGGCGGCGAGTTTCAGCCAGAGCGGGTTCACGAATTCGCCCATGCGGGTCCGGTCACTGGTGAACTGCACCAGCGGGATGACGGCGAACGGAAGCTGCATGCTGAGCACGACCTGGCTGAGCACCAGCAGCTTTCCGGTGCCCTGTTCGCCGTAGACGATCGCGACGCCGACTGCGGGCACGATCGCGAGCAGGCGCGTGATGAGCCGGCGGACCCAGGGGGTGAGGCGGACGTGCAGGAACCCTTCCATCACGATCTGCCCCGCCAGCGTCGCGGTGACCGTGGAGTTCTGGCCGGAGGCGAGCAGCGCGACCGCGAACAGCGTGCTGGCGGCCGCGGCGCCGAGGGTGGGGGACAGCAGCTGATACGCGTCCTGGATTTCCGCCACGCGGGTCTGGCCGCTGGTGTGGAACGCGGATGCGGCGAGGATCAGGATCGCGGCGTTGATGAACAGAGCGAGCATCAATGCGACGGTGCTGTCGATGGTGGCGAAGCGGATGGCCTCCCGCTTCCCTGCCGGATCGGTGGCGAAGGCGCGTGTCTGCACGATCGAGGAGTGCAGGTAGAGATTGTGCGGCATGACGGTGGCGCCGATGATGCCGATCGCGATGTAGAGCATCGCCGGATCGCGGACGATGCGCGCGTCGGGCACGAACCCGGCCATCACCGCCGACCAGGCGGGTTGCGAAAGCGCCAGTTCGTAGACGAAGCAACCGGCGATCACCACCAGCAGCGTGATGACGAACGCCTCCAGCTTCCGGAAACCGTGGTTCTGGAGCAGCAGCAGCAGCAGCACGTCGAAGGCGGTGATGCAGATGCCCCAGACCAGCGGCAGGCCGAACAGCAGTTGCAGCGCGATCGCGGTGCCGATCACCTCCGCCAGGTCGCACGCGACGATCGCCAGTTCGCAGAGTAGCCAGAGCGCGATCCCGATCGGCCGGGGATAGCCGTCGCGACAGGCCTGGGCGAGATCGCGGCCGGTGGCGATGCCGAGCTTTGCCGCCAGCGATTGCAGCAGGATCGCCATGACGTTCGACAGCAGAATGACCGAGAGCAGCGTGTAGCCGAACGCCGAGCCACCGGCGAGATCGGTCGCCCAATTGCCCGGATCCATATAGCCGACCGCGACCAGATAACCGGGGCCGGAAAAGGCGGCGAGTTTCCGCCAGAAGCGGGCCCGCACCGGAATTGCGACGGTGCGGAATACCTCCGGCAGGCTGGGCAACTTGACGCGCAGCCGCCCGGTCCCTGTTTCCTGATCCATGCGACGTCCTCCGTGCGGCCTTAACCCATATCTCCGCTAAAAGTTTTAGCCAGAGCTAAATTGATCTGCTCGCGAGCGTATGGCAGGGAGATTTCGGGAGAATGACGCGATGCCGCTACCCGATCCACGCGACCAGGCGCGCCGCTTCACCCGCGTGCGCCTTGCCCACCGAACCGAGGTGCAGGAGGATTATGTCGAGTTGATCGCGGCACTGATCGCGGATCGGGGGGAGGCGCGGGTCGTGGACCTGGCGGAACGGTTCGGCGTGACGACAGCGACCGTCGCGAACACGCTCAACCGCCTGAAGCGCGACGGGCTGGTGGAAAGCCGCCCCTACCGATCGATCTTCCTGACGGAGGACGGCACGGCGATGGCAGCGGCGGCCCGTGCGCGCCACGACATGGTGGTGGCGTTCCTGCTGAAGCTGGGCGTGCCGCAGGAGGCGGCGGAGTCCGATGCGGAAGGACTGGAGCATCATCTGAGCCCCGAAACGCTGGACGCGATGCAGCGGTTCGGGGGATGAGGCCCGGTCTGGATCAGGTGTGAACCCAGGCCGCGGTGTCGTTCAGCGGTCGACCGGTCGGAGGGGGGACATCGCCTTCCTCGTCCGCACCGAACCAGGCATTGGCACCGTGGTCGGCGGTCTGGACCGGGATCCGGTCGGGCCGGGACTGGACCGTGGGCAGGACGCGGTGGATTTCCGAAACCGGGCGGCCGAGGCGCCGAGCCATCTGCTCCTGCGTCGCCCCGCCTTCGTTCAGGCTGTGCAACAGGTCGAGATCCGTGTCCGTCCAGTGCGATGCCGCACCCGTCTGCCCCACACGGCGGCGGGCCAGCAGGGCGGCACCGGCGGCCAGCAGTGCGAGGCTGCCAAGTGCGGTCGCGGTGGAATGGCGTTCGGCGGCGGTATAGCCGCTGGTCTTCCGCCCCGGCTGGGCCCCGCGTGGCGATCCGTCCGGCATCGGCGCGAACAGATTGTCGCCCAGCGTCTTCGGCACGGCGGGATTGGACAGGATCGGGATCATGAAGCGCGACAGCCGGTCAAACATGGCCGGAAAGTGCAGGCCGAACAGCACCTGTGCCCGACCGACGCCGCCGACCGTCATTTCGCGGCGGGGATGGACGGCCGCGTCGAGGATCGCCCGCGCGACCAGCGCCGGATCATAGACGACCGGCGGAATGCGTGCCTCACCCTCGACATGATTGGCGGCGTGCCGGGCGATGGGCGTGTCGATGCCCGACGGCTTGATCAGCGTGACGGAAATCGGCAGCCCGGCCGCCATGACTTCCATCCGCAGCCCGTCGACATAGGCTTTCGCCGCATGTTTGGACGCGGCATAGGCGCCCATGATCGGGGTCGGGAGTTCCGACGTGATCGACCCGACCGTGATGAGCGCACCACCGCGGTCACGCAGATGCGCAACCGCGATCCGGCAACCATGGACCGTACCGAAATAGTTGGTCCGGAACAGGCGGTGATGCTCGTCATGCGGCGTATCGAGCAGCGGCGCATAGATCGCCACGCCGGCGCAATTCACCCAGGCGTCAATCCGACCATAGCAGGCAAGCGCCTTTTCCGCCGCGAGGGACAGTTGCGCGGCATCCCCTACATCGGCGACCGCATGATCGGCGACGCCGCCCGCCGACCGGATGGCGGACACCGCATCCGCCAGCGCCGCCGCATTGCGCGCGACGAGCAGGACGCGTGCACCCTGCTCCGCCGCCATGCGGGCGGTCACCAGTCCGATGCCGGAACTGGCGCCGGTGATGACGATCACCTGTTCGGAGAGCGGTTTCAGAGAATGCGCTATGACGATTGTCCTGGGTCAGAGTCGAGGAGAGCGATCAGCGCGCCTTGATCTGGTCGATCATCATGATGTGATGCTGCACGATCGGAACCGCCTTCGTCGCGGCGGCCTTCAACGCGGGCTGGCTGCCGTCGGCGGAATAGCCCTGGTGCAGCGCTAGCGCCTGGCGGTGCGCCATCGCCTGTTGCGTCAGGTAGAGCGAATCGCGCGCGGTGCCGGTGGTGCCGTTCAGCTGCTGGATCATCGCCGCCTTTTCGCTGTCGAGCGCGGGCGGGGTCATCGGCAGTTTCGCGGCCTTCGCGGCGGCCATCACGCTGGCGGTGGTCTTGCCATGGTCCTTGATCATGGTCTGCGCATATTTGCGGACTGCGGGGTTTTTCGTCGTCTTCAGCACGGCCTGGCTGGACTGCATTTCATACAGGTCGCTGGCGCCGGCCATCTTGACGAAGGCGGAAGGCGATTCCGGTGCCTGCGCCACGGCGGGTGCGGCAGCGGCCAATATTACGAAAAGAGACACGCGAATCATGATGGTCCTCCAGAACCAAGGGATTGAAGACGTAACGATGAAGCGAAGAATTGGTTCGGTTCGCCACGGCCACGTGATGCAGGTTAAGGCGATTTCGCCACTCGGATGCCAGTCGATCCTGGATTGATCGCGATCAAGTCGCATCCGTAACATAGGATGTCGCGAGACCAGGGCGCGCGCCGTAGCAGGGAAACAGGTATGTGAACCAGGAGAAACCCCGTGCAACAGGAAGACCTGTCCTACATTCTGAAGCGCGCGCGGCAGGAGCGTCGTTGCGCGATCGATGCCGAAAGCATTCAGGCACGACTGGCGCACAGCCGCATGGCGAGTGCGTATGAACAGCAGCTGCGCGTGGCCGGCGTGATCGTGGCCGACCGCGACGGCGGGTTCGATGCGCCCGGCGAGCAGCTGGACATGGTCGTCTGAGCAGCGGCGAACCCATGGTGCAGGAAGGCGGCGCGGCAGTGACCGGGCATGATCTGGTGGTGATCGGCGGGTCGGCGGGGTCGTTGGTGGCCCTGGAACGGATCCTGGCGGCGTTGCCGGCGGACCTGCCGGCGACGGTGCTGATCGTCACGCATCTGCCGCCCGCGCGGCCATCGACGATCGCGCAGACGCTGTCGCGGCACTGCGCCTTGCCGGTCGAAGCTGCGGCGGACGGCGCCATGATCCGGCCGGGGACGGTGCTGGTCGCGTCGCCCGACCGGCATCTGCTGGTCATCGACGGGCGGGTGCAGCTGGGGATCGGGCCGCGGGAGAATCTGGCGCGGCCGGCGATCGATCCGCTGTTCCGGTCGGCCGCGATCATGGCGGGTGCGCGAACGATCGGCGTGCTGCTGTCGGGCATGCTGGACGATGGTGCGGCGGGGCTGGCGGCGATCCGGCGCTGCGGCGGAATGGTGGTGGTGCAGGACCCAGGTGATGCCGATTATGACGAGATGCCCCGCAATGCCATCGCCACCGGCTTCGTCGATCATGTCGTGCCGGCGGCGGAGCTGGGGTCGGTGATCGTACGGCTGACCGGGGAGCCCGCCGGTGTCGCGCGCGCGGTGCCGCCCGATCTGGCGATCGAGGTGGATATCGCGCTGGGCGGCCCGTCCAATCCGGATCGGATCGCGCAGATCGGCGACGTCGTCACCATGACGTGCCTCAATTGTTCGGGCGTGCTGTCCGAGGTGAAGGACGCGCAGCCGCTGCGCTATCGCTGTCAGACCGGGCATGGCTATACCGCCAAGGCGCTGGAAGCGCTACACGACAATGCCGTCGACGACGCATTCCGGGTCGCGTTGCGGATCATGATGGAGCGGACCGAACTGGTCACGCGGATGCAGCAGGAGGCGATCCGGGCCGGACGGGCCGCGGTGGCGGAGATGTATGGCCGCCGCGCGCAGGAATATGGCGAACATGCGGACACCATCCAGCAGGCGATCGTGAAGCGGTTCAGACCCCAATCCGGGTGACGGAACGACCGCGGGGCGGCAGCCGCGACAAGCGCGCGCATCTTGTCTAAAGCCGATCAGCGATTACGGGACATGACAGATGGCGGACGACGACGGCAACGACCAGACGGCCGGGAAGCGCCCGCATCCCGGGCCCGTGCCATCGCTCTGCATCGCGATCGGTGCCGCGTGGTCCGACCGTGAGGGCGTCGCCGCCATCCTGGCGCGTCAGGATCTGCGCGATGTCGCGGTGCTGCTATGCCTGACGCATGCCGATCTGCCCGATGATCAGGCGATCATGGCGACGCTGGCCGATGGTCTTGGCCGGCCGCTGATGCCGATGGATGACGGCGAAGCGGTGCGGGCGGGTGCGGTATATCTGGCCCGCGATGCCGACATCGTCACGCTGGCCAACGACCATTTCACGGTCACGCAATCGGCGGGTGACGGCGATGCCGCCGGACGGATCGACTCCCTGCTGGTCAGCGTCGGCGAAGCGCAGCGCGAGCGCGCTGTGATCGTCGTGCTGGCGGGCGCCGGCGGCGACGGCACACTGGGCGCGACCGCGATCAAGGAACATGGCGGGCTGGTGATCGCCGAACGTCGGACCGAGGGGGGGCCGCCCAAGTCGGTCACGATCGGCGCGGCGACCAGCATCGCCGACTATGTCCTGCCGGTCGAGGAAATCGGCGACTGCCTGGCCGAATATGAACGCTATCTGCGCCAGATGCGGGCCGACGACATCGCGGATGCGGAGCGCCGGCGGATCACCGTGCAACTGGGCCAGATCGCGACGATCCTGCGCAACCGCACCGGCCATGATTTTCATGGGTACAAGCAGAACACGTTCATGCGCCGGGTGCAGCGGCGGATGCAGGTGCGCCGTTGCGAAACCGCCGATGCCTATATCGAGCATCTTCGCGACAGCAAGGACGAGGCGCAGCTGCTGTTCAACGACATGCTGATCGGCGTCACCCAGTTCTTCCGCGACGCACGGGAGTTCGAGACGCTGGAGAAGGAGGTCGTGCCCCGCATGTTCGAGGGCAAATCGGCCGTCGATTCGGTGCGGGTGTGGGTGCTGGGCTGTGCCACCGGAGAAGAAGCCTATTCGCTGGCGATCCTGTTGCGCGAGCATATGGCGACGATGGAAAGCCCACCGGAGGTCCAGATCTTCGCAACGGACATCGACGCGCGGGCGCTGGCGTCGGCACGGGTCGGCCGGTTCGCGGGCACGATCGCCCGGCATGTCAGCCCGCAGCGTCTGTCCCGCTGGTTCGTGCGCGAAGGCGAGACGTACAGCGTGGTGCGCGAATTGCGCGAGATGTGCATTTTTTCGCAGCATAACCTGATCAAGGATGCGCCCTTTTCAAAGCTCGACCTGATTTCGTGCCGCAACCTGTTGATCTATCTGGATCTGGACCTGCAGAACCGGGTCATCCCCTTGTTTCATTTCGCGCTGTTGCCCGACGCGTATCTGTTCCTGGGCAATTCGGAGAATGTGACGCGGCATTCCAAGCTGTTCGCGCCGATCGATCGCCGTTGCCGGATTTTCCGGCGGATCGAAACCGGGATGCGCGGGCTGACCGATTTCCCGCTGACCGCGATCCGCAGCCGATCGATCCCCGACATCACACCGGTCGTGACGCCGCAGAGCGAGAATGCGTTGAGCCGGCGGGCGGAGCGGATCGCGGAACGGCACGCGCCGGCCTATGTCATCGTCGATGCGCAGTTCGACATCCTGCATTTTTCGGGTCGGACCGGTCGTTACCTGAACCCGTCGCCGGGCACGGCCACATTGAACATCATGGGGTTGATCCACCGCGACCTGCGTCTGGACCTGCGCGCGGCGCTGCACCGCGCGATCGCGGACCGGACGATCGTGATGTCGCCCCCGATCCGAATGGCGCTGTCGGATCAGGAAAGCCGGTTCGTCCACATCATCGTCGAGCCGATCGATCTGGCTTATGGAGAATATCCGAGTTTCGTCGTGCTGTTCCGCGACGGCGAGACCGTCACGGAGAGCCCCGATCCGGAGCCGGCGCCGTCAACGATCCGCGACGAGCATGTCCGCCGGCTGGAACGCGACCTGCGCATCAGCCGCGAACGCCTGCAATCCACGATCGAGGAGCTGGAAAGCACGAACGAGGAGCTGAAGTCCAGCAACGAGGAATATCAGTCGGTCAACGAGGAACTCCAGTCCGCGAACGAGGAACTGGAGACGTCGAAGGAGGAGCTGCAGTCCGTCAACGAGGAGCTGCAGACCGCCAACAGCGAACTGGCCAACCGGATCCACGATCTGGGCCATGTCAATTCGGACCTGAAGAACCTGCTGGAAAGCACGCAGATCGCGACGGCGTTCCTGGACAATGACCTGCATGTCCGCGGCTTCACGCCCGCGCTGACCGAGATTTTCCACCTGATCGACAGCGACATCGGGCGGCCGATCCTGCACATTGCCGGGCGGATCGATTTCCAGCTGCTGGTGGACGATGTCCGGCGCGTCATGCGGACATTGACCACGATCGAACGTGAGGTGAGCGACCCGCGGTCTTCGACACGCTATCTGGCGCGGATACTGCCTTATCGGTCGGTCGACAATTTCATCGCCGGCGTGGTCATCACCTTTCTGGACATCACCGCGACGGTGGAGGCGGAGAAGGCGCTGCGCCTGTCGGAGGAACGGTTCCGCACGATGGCGCGTGCGGTGCCGATCGTGCTGTTCACCGCGGATGCCGAGTTCCGGTTCGACTATGTCAACGAACGCTTCGCAGACCTGACCGGCACGACCGTGGCCCAGGCGATCGGCGACGGCTGGATGACCGCCGTCCATCCCGATGATATCGCCCGGGTGCGCGATGGCTGGCAGGTGGCGGCAAGCACGCACACGATGTTCGAAGTCGAATGCCGGATGCGGGCCGCCACGGGCGGATTCCGGTGGATGATGATCCGGTCTGACGCGATCGAAGAGGATGAATCCGAGGTTCGGCGCTGGTCGGGATCGATCATGGATATCGATGCGCTGCGCATGGCGACCGAGCATCAGAAGATCCTGATGGGGGAATTGCAGCACCGGGTGAAGAACATCCTGGCGGTGGTGCGATCAATCTTTTCCCGAACCTTCGATGCCGGCGGATCGTCGACGGAGATGGCCGAGCATTTCCTGGGACGGATGGGCGCGCTGGCGCGGACGCAGACGGTGGTGTCCCGGACGCCCACCGGCCGCGTCGACCTGGAAGAACTGATCCGCGACGAATTGCTGAGCCTGGGAGCGAGCGACGGGCCGCGCGTCCGGATCGACGGTCCCGCCGTGCTGTTGCAACAGAAGACGGCGGAGACGATCAGCCTGGCCATCCATGAACTGGCAACCAACGCGACCAAATATGGCGCGTTGTCCGCGCGGACCGGGCATCTGGACGTCATCTGGTCCGTCCAGCCCGGATCCAGCGGTAGCCGGCTGTTGCTGGAATGGCAGGAAAGCGGGGTTCCCGTCGTCCCGACCGAACCGGCGCGCAGCGGGTTCGGACGCGAACTGATCGAACATGCCTTGCCGTACCAACTGGGCGCGACCACGGCGCTGGAGTTCGCGCCGGGCGGGGTGCGATGCTCGATCAACATCCCGATCGCGGCCCGGCCGGATTCCGACGAAGCAGATGATGGGACGATGGTATGAAGACCCCGGCGGAACGCCTGGCCGACAAGCGCATCCTGATCATAGAGGATGAGTATTTCATGGCCGACGATCTGCGCCGCGCCCTGACGCGGGCGGCGGTGCGGGTGGTGGGGCCCGTGCAGACGCTGGATCAGGGACTGGAACTGGCGAAGACCGAACCGCTGGATGCGGCGCTGCTGGACATCAACCTGGATGGAGTGATGTCCTATCCGGTCGCCGACGTGTTGATGGAACGCCGCATCCCGTTCGGCATGGCAAGCGGTTATGATCATTGGTCGATACCGGAACAGTATCGCGGCGTTGCGCGTCTGTTAAAGCCATACACCTTGAACCAGGCCGTCCGGTTGCTTGCCGACCTTGCGGCACCGCCCGCCGGAGCGGGCCAGACACAGGGAACGCCCAAATGACGCTGAACGCGCATGCCATTCATCCCCCGCATTCCGCGCAGGCCAGGATCTCCGGATTGGCGACCCTGTCCGAAGCGGAACATGCCCTGCTGGATCGCAGCACGCGCAACCGCCGGCGCGTGTCGCCCTATCGCGAGTTTCTGAGCGAGGGGCAGCCGGTGCCGCGCCCGTTGCTGCTGCTGTCGGGATGGGCATGCCGGTTCCGGGTGCTGTCCGACGGCCGGCGTCAGATCCTGGGCTTCATCCTGCCGGGCGACCTGGTCGGACTGTGTCGGACCGACCATGCGATCGCTTCGGCCAGCGCGCTGGCGCTGACGCAGGTCGAGATTTGCGAGATGCCGGGGACGGAACCGACACCGACGCCCGGCCTGGCGCAGGCCTATGCCCTGGCGGGCGCAATGGACGATTTCTACCTGCTGAATCAGGTTACCCGGCTCGGCCGGTTGACCGCCTATGAACGGATCGCCGACCTGTTCCTGGAAATGTACGACCGCATGGAACTCGCCGGTCTGGCGACCGATCATGAGATGACCCTGCCGATCACGCAGGAGACACTGGCCGATGCGCTTGGGCTGACCAGTGTCCACGTCAACCGGACGTTAAAGGCGCTGCGCCGGGACCGGGCGGTCGTCCTGGAAAGCGGATTGCTGACCTTTCCGGACTATGCCGCCCTGGCCGCGCAGGTTGACCACCGCGCGTACCGGGCCCCGACGGTCAGATGAAGGGCTTGCCTCCGGTGACGGCGATCGTCGCACCGGAGATGTAGCTGGCTTCGTCGCTGGCCAGCATCACATAGGCCGGGGCGAGTTCGACCGGCTGGGCGGGGCGGCCGAACGGCACCTGTTGCCCGAATGTCCGCACCTTTTCCGGCGGCATGGTCGACGGGATCAGCGGGGTCCAGACCGGACCGGGCGCGACGCAGTTCACGCGGATCCCCTGTTCGGCCAGCAACTGCGCCAGGCCGCCGGTGAAATTCTGGATCGCGCCCTTCGTGGTGGCATAGGCCAGCAATTGTTCGCTGGGGTTGTCGGCGTTGATCGACGTGGTGTTGACGATCGCGCCACCCTTCGGCATGTGCGGGACCGCGGCCTTCGCCAGGAAGAACATCGCGTGGATGTTGGTGCGGAAGGTGGCTTCCCATTCCTCGTCCGGAATATCGGTGATGGTGTCGAACGTGGCCTGGTGCGCGGCATTGTTGACGAGGATGTCGACGCGTCCGAACGCCGCAACCGCCTTGTCGACGATCGCGCGGCAATGTGCGCTCTGCTGGATGTCGCCGGGGACGAGGATGGCGGTGCGGCCGGCCTCTTCCACCAGACGCTTCGTTTCCTCCGCGTCCTGATCCTCGCTGAGGTAGGAGATCAGGACATCGGCCCCTTCGCGCGCAAAGGCGAGTGCGACGGCGCGGCCGATGCCGCTGTCGGCGCCGGTGATGATCGCCTTCTTGTCTGCAAGCCGGTTCGAGCCGCGATAGCTGGTTTCCCCATGGTCGGGCACGGGATCCATTGCCGGCGTGCTGCCGGGCATCGATTGCGGCTGATCAGGGAAGGGTGGCGTCGGATAATCGGTCATGTCGGTCTCCGGTCAGGGTTGCTGGTCGAGGGTTTCGTATTCGAGTACGTCATGCGCACAGAAGATGCGGACGTCGTTCGCGTGATCGAGCGACAATTGCCGGACGCGCGCCTGGTTGGTGCGGCGGGCGCGGCGGTCGACATCCATCATCCTTTGATAGCCGCGCAGGCCGGGCGGGCAGTCGCGCCGTGCGCTGCCGACCTCCCCATGGTGGAAATAGGCGTCGGCGGCGTAGAACAGCCAGGTGCCGCCCGCTTCACGGATCGCGACGCCGGCATGGCCCCAGCTGTGGCCGGCGAGCGGCACCAGCAGGATTTCAGGCGGCAGGCCGCGGAGATCGCGGACGGCATCAAACCCGAACCAGCGTTCGCCGCCGCCGAACGGATAGAGCGCCCAATGTTGCGCATCATTCCACTGTTGCGGGCGATAGCGCTTGCGCGCGACAAACACGCCGCCGTCCCGTGCATCCGCCGCTTCCTTTTCGCGCGCGGTGACGTGAACGCAGGCGTCGGGGAAATCCTCGATCCCCCCGGCATGGTCGAAATCCAGGTGGCTGACGATGATGTGCCGCACGTCGCGCGGATCGAAGCCAAGCGCGCGGACCTGCGCCACGGCAGTTTCGCGTTCGCGCAGCTGTATGTTGTTGAGCGCGAGGAAGTAATCGGACAGCCGCTGGCGCGGGCGGGCGATGTCGCGGGTGCCAAAGCCGGTATCGATCAACACCAGCCCGGCATCGTCGGTTTCGATCAGCAGGCAATGACAGACGAGATGCGCGCGGACGCCGTCGCTATCGCCATCGAACAGCCGACCACCGATGGGGCAGCAGGTGCCGCAGTTGAGATGATGGATGCGCATGTCAGAGCCCCGGTGGTGCGACGGCCGGCGCCGTCGGCGGTGACGATTGGCCGTGGGTCAGGCGATCACGCGTGCGCGTCGCCAGCATCGGGGCACGCCGCGCGGCCCGCGTCCACGCCCAGGCACCAAGCGCGACCGCGCCAAGCGCGAACAGCGGGCCGGCGCGATGCGGCCGGCGATATCGGGTGGGGTCGTCCATGCGTGCTCCTTCGGCATCGGCATCGGCATGGCGGTGGGAACGCAGGCCGCGCGGATTGTTTCGCCCGAAAACAGCCCGAGAAACTTAGGTTGGTGCGTTTTCAGGAGCAGCGGCACGGGGGCAGGGCGGTGGGGAACGTCCCCGGACATCCTTCGTTAAGCCACTATATCCAGGAGGATTTATGGAAACGACACCGGCATCCCATGCGGATGACGCACCCCTTGTGACGTCCAAGACCGTGGCGGGCGATGATGCCGCGGCCACCATGGGTCTGGTACCCCGCGGCGATGCGCTGACCGGTTTCGTGGTCACGATCAACCGGCCGCGGCAGGCGCTGTTCGACTATTTCCGGGACTTCGCGCAGCTGCCGACGTTCATGGAAAATGTCGCGCGGATCGATGTGCTGGACGCGCGCCGATCGCATTGGGTGGTGAAGGCCCCTGCCGGCAAGACGGTGGAGTGGGACGCCGTGGTGACTGAGGAGCAGCCGGGCGAACTGATCGCCTGGGCCTCCGCCGACGGCGCGGATGTGCCGAACAGCGGGCGGATCACGTTCCGCGACGCCGGCGCCCGCGGCACCATCGTCACCGCGCAGATCCTGTACGATCCCCCCGCCGGCGTGGTCGGCAAGGTGATCGCCAAGATGTTCCAGCGCGAACCCGCCATCCAGGTGCGGCGTGACCTGCGGCGGTTCAAGCAGTTGATGGAGACCGGCGAGGTCACCACCGCGGCGCGCAACCGCGCAGCCCAGCATGAGAAGGACTGACCGATGCGCGCACTGACCTGGCACGGGAAGCATGATGTTCGCGTCGATACGGTCGACGATCCCGAAATCGTCAACCCGCGCGACGCGATCATCAAGATCACGTCGACCGCGATCTGCGGATCGGACCTGCATCTGTACGACGGGTACATCCCGACGATGCAGGCCGGCGACATTCTGGGCCATGAATTCATGGGCGAGGTGGTCGAGACCGGGTCCGGCAGCACGCTGACCAAGGGGCAGCGGGTGGTGGTGCCGTTCACGATTTCCTGCGGCAGTTGCTACCATTGCGGGAAGCAGCAATATTCCGCGTGCGACAACGGCAATCCGTCCGACAATCAGGATATCGGGCAGGAACTCTACGGACAACCGATGTCGGGACTGTTCGGCTATAGCCACCTGACCGGCGGCTATGCGGGGGGGCAGGCGGAATATGTGCGCGTGCCGTTTTCGGACGTCGGGCCGATCGTCATCCCGGACGGGATCGAGGACGACAAGGTGCTGTTCCTGTCCGACATCCTGCCGACCGGATGGCAGGCCGCGGAAAATGCCGACATCGAGCCCGGCGATACCGTGGCGGTGTGGGGGTGCGGGCCGGTCGGGCTGTTCGCGATCCAGTCCGCGTTCCTGATGGGCGCGGAGCGGGTGATCGCGATCGATCATTTTCCCAACCGGCTGGCGCTTGCCCGTCGGTTCGGTGCGGAAACGATCAACTTCGAAGAGACAAAAACTTATGAAGCGTTGCTGGCGATGACCGGCGGGATCGGTCCGGACGCGGTGATCGACAGCGTCGGGCTGGAGGCGCACGGCCTGTTCGTCGACAATGTGGTCGACCAGATCAAGGCGTCGACCTTCCTGGGGACCGACCGTATCCACGCCATCCGCCAGGCGATCGTCGCGTGCCGCAAGGGCGGGCGTGTGTCGATGCCCGCCGTCTATGGCGGAATCGTCGACAAGTTTCCGCTGGGTGCGTTCATGGAAAAGGGGCTGACGCTGAAGACAGGGCAGACCCATGTCCAACGCTATTTGCCGGGACTGTTGAACGCGATCCTGGAGGACAAGATCGATACGACGTTCCTGATCAGCCACCGGATGCCGCTGGAGCAGGCGCCGGAGGGGTACAGGATGTTCCACGACCAGCAGAATGAAGTGACCAAGATCGTGCTGAAACCCGGCATGGTCGCGGCTTGAGGAGAATGGATATGTCCGATCGCAAATTCGCCATCGTTACCGGTGCCTCTACGGGTATCGGGTTCGAACTGGCCAGCCTGGCCGCCGAAAATGGCTATGACATATTGGTCGTGGCCGACGAGCCGCTGATCGATGCGGCCGCCGCCGATTTCCGGTTGCACGGCGGTTCCGTGGAGTCGGTCGAGGCCGACCTGTCGACGCTGGACGGCGTCGACACGCTGCTTGCGGCGGCCGGTGGGCGGAGGATCGACCTGCTGTGCGCCAATGCCGGACGCGGACTGGGGCGTGCGTTCCTGGATCAAGACGTGGCAGACTGGCGGCGCGTGATCGACACCAATGTCACGGGCACGCTGTACCTGTTGCAAAAGGTATTGCGCGACATGGTGGCGCGGGACGATGGCAAGGTGCTGGTCACCGGATCGATCGCGGGGTTCATGCCGGGCAGCTTCCAGGCGGTCTATAATGGCACCAAGGCGTTCGTCGACAGTTTCACCGACGCGATCCGCGACGAGATCAAAGATGCCAAGGGCGTGCAGATCACGACGCTGATGCCGGGGCCCGTCGAAACCGAATTCTTCGACCGCGCCGACATGATGGACACCGATATCGGCACCTCCGACAGCAAGAGCGACGCCGCCGCCGTGGCGCGCGATGGCTGGAACGCGCTGATAGCCGGTAAGGCGAGTATAGTGTCCGGCTGGAAGAACAAGCTGCAGGTCGCTGCCGCGCACGTCACCCCGGCGCCGGTGCTGGCGCATATGCACCGCAACATGGCGGAGCCGGGCACGGCGAAGGAGTGATGACCAATCGTCATGTGTCACCTGACGCATGACGATCTGCAATCTGCACGAATCCGGTGCAGACCGACAGTATCCGGGACGAGTTGCTTCGTGCCTTAGCCGAAACAGGGAACGTAAAAGCGTCTGAACGGAAGATCGGTCGATCGCTTTTGACGTTTTTCCGAGGCTTTAGCTGAGTGCGGAAACCATCGCCGCTTGGCCGTGACGGTGATGGAGGTCGCCCGCCATCCGGGTGTCACCCGACAGGTGATGCTCGCGTCGTGGAACGGCAAGCCATGGTGACCTCGTTCGCGCCCGTGCGGACGATATCAAGGTCGTCCGGTTTGCGTCGCGGCGTAAGGCGCTTCGGGATCGAAATGGTGCCGAGTGTCGGACTCGAACCGACGACCTACCGCTTACAAGGCGGTTGCTCTACCAGCTGAGCTAACCCGGCTTCGGTGTCTCCATGCCCCGGCTGCGGGCGCGGGGCAAGGGGTCAGGGGACGCCGAACGTCCAGCCCTCCGTGCGGGCGAGCGCCGGGTCGAGCGGGGACGGGCGCCACAGGGTCGCGTCGTAGGCGACGTGGCGGAGCCAGGCGGCGGCGAGGACCGCGTCGGTGGCGTGATCGTCATAGCGGTTCAGGGCCGCGTGCGGGCGCGTGCCGAGCGCCGCCAGCGCCGTGTCGAGTGCTGCGGCCTCGCGTATCTTGCTGCGACCCGGTGGCAGACCGGCAGCACGCGCGGCAATGGTGGTATAGATTTCCACGATCAGCGGGCCGGTGTCGGGAACAGGCGCGAACGGCCAGAGCGGAACGCGGCCACCCAGATGGTGGAGCAGGCGCATGCCGGTGAGGCTGGATTTGCCCACCTGCGCGGCGCCGATCAGGTTGAAGCTGCTGATCGCATTGCCAAGACCGAGCGTACGGCAGCGCTGTTCAACGACCCGCAACCGGCCGAGCCCGCCATCGAACAGATCGCCGCACAGGACCGCGCCGGCATGGGCGTGCCGGTAATGGCGATCGGCCGGGGCCTGCCGGGCGAAGGTGGAGGCGGAGAGATGCGCTTCGTTCTGGCAGCGCCGGTCCACCATCGCCCACAAGCCGGCGGCGTCGGGTGGGCTGTCGCCCCAATCCGGAAAATAGGCGCCACGATCGCGGAAGGGCAGCGCAGGCGAGAAGTCGATGCCGATCAGCAGGTCGGTCGCCGCGTCGGCATGGGCGCGCAGCCAATCGAGCACGCCCGACCGCGACCAGCCACGATCCGGCGCGATCAGGACCGGTGCGGCGTCGCCGACCGCGCATTCGGCGAGCGTGATGCCCCGGGGGCGCGCCACCGCCTGCCCGGACCAGTCCAACGCCGCGAAGCGCGTGAAGCGGCGCGGGGCGCCCGGCGCGGCGGCCGTTACTTCTCCGGCAGGAATTCGGGCACCGACAGGTAGCGTTCGCCCGTGTCATAGTTGAAGCCGAGAATGCGCGCGTCAGGGGCGAGATCGGGCAGCTTCTGCGCGATCGCCTGAAGCGTGGCGCCCGACGAGATGCCGACCAGCATGCCTTCTTCGCGCGCCGAGCGCAGCGCCATGGCCTTGGCGGCGGCGGGATCGACCTGGATCACGCCATCGAGCAGATCGGTGTGGAGGTTCGCCGGAATGAAGCCGGCGCCGATGCCCTGGATCGCATGCGGCCCGGGCTGGCCACCGGAGATGACAGGCGACAGCGTCGGTTCGACCGCGAAGATCTTGAGCGCGGTCCACTGCTTTTTCAGGACCTCTGCCACGCCGGTGATATGGCCGCCGGTGCCGACGCCCGTGATGATCGCGTCGATCGGCGTGTCGGCAAAGTCCGTGAGGATTTCCTGTGCGGTGGTGCGGACATGGACATCGATGTTCGCGGGATTTTCAAACTGCTGCGGCATCCAGGCGCCGGGTGTGGAGTCGACGATTTCCAGCGCGCGTTCGATCGCACCCTTCATCCCCTTTTCCTTCGGCGTCAGATCGAAGGTGGCGCCATAAGCGAGCATCAGCCGGCGGCGTTCGATCGACATCGATTCGGGCATGACCAGGATCAGCGTATAACCCTTGACCGCCGCGACCATGGCGAGGCCGATGCCGGTGTTTCCACTGGTCGGCTCGACGATCGTGCCGCCGGGTTGCAGCCGGCCGTCCGCCTCCGCCGCTTCGATCATGGCGAGTGCGATCCGGTCCTTGATCGAACCGCCGGGGTTGGACCGTTCGGACTTGATCCAGACCTGTGCATCCGGGAACAGCCGCGCGACTCGGACGTGCGGCGTGTTGCCGATGGTCGAAAGGATGCTGTCAGCGATCATGGCTTTGTCTCCTGAGCCGTATCGAGGGGCGGATTTTCTATCGGCGGTGCGTCGAAACTGCGTGCGGCGCGGAGTTCGGGAAACCAGCGCGACCAGAGTGCCGCGACCAGCATCGCGCCGACGCCGCCCGCGACCACCGCGGCGACCGGACCGACCAGCGCGGCCAGAAAACCCGATTCCGCCTCCCCCAACTCGTTCGATCCGGAAATGAACAGCGAGGAGACCGCGCCGACGCGGCCGCGCATCTCGTTCGGGGTCGACAACTGGATCAGCGATTGCCGGACATAGACCGAGAACATGTCGGCGATGCCCAGCAGCATCAGGCAGGCGAGCGACAGCAGCATGTTGGTGGACAGCCCGAACACCACGGTCGCGGCACCGAACACGCCGACCGCGGCCAGCATCTTGACCCCCACATCCTGTTTCAAAGGGCGGAACGCGAACCACAGCGCGGTCGCCGCCGCCCCGAAGGCGGGCGCGGCCCGGAGGTGGCCGAGCCCCTCCGCCCCGACATGGAGCACGTCGCGCGCATAGATGGGAAGCATCGCGGTCGCCCCGCCGAGCAGAACGGCGAACAGATCGAGCGAGATCGCGCCGAAGACGATGCGATTATGCCGGACATAATGAAGACCGTCGATCATCTGTCGCCACGGATTGGCGCCGCGATCCAGCGTGGTGCGCGCGATCGGGCCGATCGCCATCAGCGCGAGGAAGGTGATGAGAAACAACCCGGTGGCGGTGGCGAAGGGCAGCCAATGGCTGTGCGCATAGAGATAGCCGCCGGCCGCCGGACCGACAATGCCGCCGGTCTGCCAGGCGATCGAACTGAGCGCGATCGCGGTAGGAAGAATCGCGGCGGGAACGAGATTGGGGGCGAGGGCACCCAGCGCCGGACCGGCAAAGGCGCGAGCCACGCCGAGCAGCGCCGCGATCGTGAACAATATCGGCAATGTGGTGCTGTTGGTCCAGGCGAACCAGGCCAGGGTGCCGGCGCATCCCGCCTCCAGCAGCACGGCGCCGCGCGCGATCCAGCGCCGGTCGATCCGGTCCGCGGTCCAGCCGACGACGAGCGTCAGCAGCAGCAGCGGCACGAATTGCGCGACGCCGATCAGCCCGAGCTGAAATGCGGCTTCCTTCGGCGCCATCGTGCGGCGGGCAATATCATAGACTTGCCAGCCGATCACCACGACCATCGCATTCTGCGCGAGCGTCGAACAGAAGCGCGCGATCAGATAGGCCCGGTAGTCGGGAAAGCGGAGGGGATGGGGGGGCTTGGTCACGATGCGTGTCTAGGCGGGGTGGGACGGCGGCGGCAAGGCGGGTTCCGATTTGCATCGGGAAAGACGCAGTGTCCGGTCCTTGTCCTCACCTCGGCCGACGGATTGCCGTGATGGCCGATCCGATCGGTCGGCCGTGAACCCCGGCTTTCGCCGGGGTGATGGCGGGTGGTCGAAAGGGTCACGGTATCCGGTTGCGCGTATTGCAGGTTCATCCCTTCACGAAGGCCAGCAGGTCTTCCGTGAAACGGTCCTTTTCCGTCACGGTCAGGCCGTGCGGCGCGCCGGAATATTCGATCAACTGCGCCTGGGTGATGCCCGCGGCGGCAGCGCGGCCGGTGGGAGCGATCGGAACCGTGCTGTCATCGGTGCCGTGCAGGACCAGCGTCGGTACGCGGAAGGCCGCGAGATCGGGACGGAAATCGGTGGTGCCGAAGGCATGGACGCAATCGAGCGTGCCTTTCAGTCCGGCCATCAGCGCCTGGCGGGTGAAGTCGTCCAGAACCTCCTGGCTGACTGGGCTGGAGATCCAGCCGACGCCGTAAAACTGCTGCGCGAAGGTCGCCATGAAGTTCGGGCGATCCTTTGCGATGCCGGCCTGGATCTGATCGAACATGCCGGCGTCGACGCCGTGGGGATTGTCGTCCGTCTTCAGCATGTAGGGCGCGACGGAGGAGATCAGCCCGGCCTGGACGATGCCGCGACCGTCATGGCGCGACATGTAGCGTGCAACCTCGCCCCCGCCCATCGAGAAGCCGACGAGCGTGGCGTCCTGTACGCCGGTCGCGTCGATCACGTCGGCCAGATCGTCGGCCAGCGTGTCATAGTCATAGCCGGTCCATGGCTGCCCCGACCGGCCGAACCCGCGACGATCGTAAAAGATCACGCGGTGGCCGGCATGGGCGAGCGCGAGGGCCTGATCGTCCCAGCTGTCGGCGGTCAGCGGCCAGCCATGGAGCAGGATGACCGGCCGGCCGCTGCCCCAATCCTTTACGTAAAGATCGGTCGAATCCTTGGTCTTCACATATGGCATGGACATGCTCCGGCGGGGGTGTTCGGGGTGAACGCGGTGGCGGGCGGGGAGTTGCCCGCCCATCCGTCAACCGTCGCGCAGGCCGATGCCCATCGAGGCGCGCGGTTGTTCCGCCTCGGTCGACACGACGGGATAGGCGCAGTAATCGGCCGCATAATAGGCGCTGGGGCGGTGATTGCCGGACAGGCCGACGCCGCCGAACGGCGCCTTTGACGGCGCGCCGTTGGTGGGACGGTTCCAGTTGACGACGCCGGCACGAATGTTCGCCCAGAAGCGGTCATAGAGTTCGGGCGTACCGCTGACCAGCGACGCCGCCAGGCCGAAGCGGGTGGCGTTCGCCTCCGCAATGGCGGCATCGAAATCGGGAACGCGCACGATTTGCAGCACCGGGCCGAAGATCTCGTCATCGGAACGGTTCTGCACCCCCGTGACGTCGATCAGCGCGGGGCTGAGGAATGGGTGGTCGGGGGAGGGGCGGATCATCTGCTTGATCGCGCGGCCACCGGCCAGGATCAGGTCCAGAAACGCTTCCTGCACGCGGTCGGCGGCGTCATTGTCGATCACCGGCCCCATGAATGGCGCCGGGCTGGCATGGGGTTCGTCGACGATGATGCGATCGATCAGCCGGCCGATCTGATCCACCAGCGCGTCATGCGCGCCGTCATGCACGATCAGGCGCCGGGCCGCGGTGCAGCGCTGCCCCGCGGACATATAGGCCGATTGCACCGCGATCACCGCGGCGGAGTAGATGTCCGGCGTGTCCCACACCACCAGTGGGTTGTTGCCGCCCAGTTCCAGCGCCAGCATCTTGTGCGGCATATCCGCGAACTGGCGGTGAAGCGCGGCGCCGGCGGCGGCGGACCCGGTGAAGAGCAGCCCATCGATTCCGTCATGCC
This sequence comes from Sphingomonas sp., assembly GCF_036387535.1. GTDB lineage: Bacteria > Pseudomonadota > Alphaproteobacteria > Sphingomonadales > Sphingomonadaceae > Sphingomonas_R. The sequence goes on along the minus strand of NZ_DASVTO010000123.1, from coordinate 9,905 downwards.
CCGCCAGCGCGCGGCCGGTGGCGGGGCCACCCTGCACACAGCGGACGACATTTTCGGGCACGCCCGCCGCATGCAGGCATTCGACAAGGAAGGCACCGGTGGCGGGTGTCTTCTCCGACGGTTTGAACAGGATGCCGTTGCCCGCGATCAGCGCGGGAACGATATGCCCGTTCGGCAGATGCGCCGGAAAGTTGAACGGCCCCAGCACCGCCATCACGCCATGCGGTTTGTGGCGGACCGCGATGCGCGCGCCCATCGCCCCTTCCAGCCGACGTTGGGGCGTGCGTTCGGCATAGGCCGCGACCGAAATGTCGACCTTGGCGATGACGCTGTCGACCTCGGTCCGGGCTTCCCACATCGGCTTGCCGGTTTCGCGCGCGATCAAGTCCGCAAACACTTCCGCCCGGGTGCGGACGGTGTTGGCGAAGCGGCGCAGCGTTTCGACCCGGACGGTCAGCGGGCGTGCGGCCCAGCCGATCCATCCGGCGCGGACGGCGGCGACCTCCGCATCGACATCGCCGATCGGCCCGCGCCAGAGAAGAGCACCGGTGGCGGGTTCGGTGGAAATAAGTTCACTGGTCATGTCGGCGCGCACCTTGGCGGTCGGGACGGGGGCTGGCAACGCGGTATTTAGCCGCGAAGCGCGTCGCCCATGCGGCGGATGGCGGCGATCTTCGTCTGCAGCGGTGCCCAGTCGTCACTGGCCGCGATCGGCGCCCACAGCGCTTCGACCTCCGCGATCGCCATGCCGCAGGGGTCGGGATCGGACCAATAGGGAAGGTCCAGCGGCGCAGCGGGGCCGAAACCGGCGGCGATGTCGCGAAACGCATCGAACCGCGGATCGGCATAGGCGGCGGTGTCGGTGCGCAGCCGGCCGCCGCGCCAGTCGAAGAAGAAGCGATCGATCGCGGTGTCGCTTTCGGCCAGCGCCGCCTCCATCGCGCCGAGCAGCGCGAAATCCTCCGCTTCCCCCCGCGACCGGACACCAAGCCGAGCAAGGATCGCATCGCGGAACGCGGTTTCATAGGCGGGTGCGTAGAGATCGACCATCGGCGCCAGCGCCTCCGCCGAGGCCAGGGTGCGGAGCGCGATGGCGAGTTGTACCACGTTCCAGTGGATCGCCGCCGGCTGGCGCCCGAAGGCGTAGAGCCCGTTCTGATCGAAATAGGCGGCGGTGAAGCCGGCCTCCCATCGCGGCGCGAACCGCCACGGGCCATAATCGAAGCTTTCGGCGGTGATCGCGATATTGTCGGTGTTGAGCACGCCGTGGACGAACCCCGCCGCCATGTAGGACGCCGCCAGCCGTGCGGTCCCGCGCGCGACATGGGCGAGCAGCTGCGCCTCCGGCGCGTCGCCGGGTTCTTCGCCGTACAGGTGGACCAGGCAATATTCGACCAGCGCGCGCATGCTGTCGGCGTCACCGAGATGGGCGAGCCGCTGGAACGATCCGATGCGGATATGCCCGTGGCTGAGCCGGACGAGAACCGCCGAGCGGGTGGGGGAGGGTTCGTCGCCGCGGTGCAGTGCCTCCCCGGTTTCGATGAGCGAGAAGGTCTTGGATGTCCGGACGCCCAGCGCTTCCAGCATTTCGGTCGCGAGAATTTCACGCACGCCACCCTTCAGCGTCAAGCGGCCGTCGCCCGACCGGCTCCACGGCGTGGTGCCCGATCCCTTGGTGCCGAGATCGAGTAACCGATCCGCCCCGTCGCGAAGCTGCGCGAACAGGAAACCGCGGCCGTCGCCAAGATCGGGATTGTAATAGCGGAACTGGTGGCCGTGATAGCGCAGCGCCAACGGCTGTTCCAGCGAGCCGGGAAGCGGAGCGAACCGCCCGAAATGGCGGATCCAGTCCGCCTGCGTCAGCGTATCGAGCCCGACCGTGGCGGCGTGGCGATCGTTGCGGAAGCGCAGGATCGTTTCCGGGAAGTTCGCCGCGACGACCGGATCGTAGAGCGTGTCGGGCAGGGACAGGATCGTTCGTTCGGGACGATAGGCGGCGGGTTGCGGGCTTGGCTGCATAAAGGGATATGTGGGCCGGGCGATGAAGGGTGCAAGCATGGCGGCGTGGACGGACGGCTATTGGTGGTCGAAGGACGGCATCCGGTTGCACTATCGCGACTATCCGGGGGATGCGGCGCGCCCGCCGATCCTGTGCATCCCCGGGCTGACCCGTAATCCCCGCGATTTCGAGGCGCTGGCGACCGACCTGTCGGCGGCGGGCTGGCGGGTGATCTGCGTCTCGCTGCGCGGGCGCGGCGAAAGCGGTTACGCCAAGGACCCCATGAGCTATGTTCCGCTGGTCTATCTGCAGGATCTGGAGGCGCTGTTCGAGACAATCGGCATCCAGCGGTTCGTGGCGATCGGCACGTCGCTGGGCGGCATCCTGACGATGTTGCTTGCGGCGACCGGGGGCGACCGGATCGCGGGCGCGGTGCTGAACGATATCGGTCCGGTGCTGGAAGCGGCCGGGCTGGTGCGGATCAAGAATTATGTCGGCAAGAATACCAGCTTCCCAACCTGGCTGCACGCCGCGCGCGCGATCGCCGAAACCAATGCCGCCGCCTTTCCGACGTTCGAGATCGGCGACTGGCTGGCGATGGCGAAGCGGTTGTGTCGGCTGACGCCGTCGGGGCGGGTGGTGTTCGATTATGACATGTGCATCGCGGAGCCGATGCGGGTTCCGAACGAAGGCGCGCTGGATATGTGGCCGGCCTTTGCCGCGTTGCGGGACGTGCCGCTGCTGCTGGTGCGCGGCGCGGTGTCGGACCTGCTGTCCGCCACCACGGCAGACGCGATGGTGGCGCGACATGCCGGCGCCGAACTGGTGACGGTGGCAGATGTCGGCCATGCCCCGACGCTGGACGAACCGGAGGTGCGCACGGCGATCACGCGGCTGTTGGCGCAGGTTGCGGCCTGACGCTTGGGACGGCGTTAACGGGCGGGTGCTACAGCAGCGCGCGATGAACCCGATCCGCATCCTCCATCTGCATTCGACCTTTGCACTGGGCGGGAAGGAGGCGCGTGCCGTCCGGCTGATGAACGCATTCGGCGCCGCGGCGACCCATGTCGTGCTGAGCGCGATGCCGGACCAGATGGGCGCGCAAGCGGCCATCGCGGACGGGATCGGCGTGACATTCCCCGACGATGCGCCGTCGTTGCAGGGCAAGCCCGCCCCCGCGCGCTATTGGCGGCTCGCGCGTTATATGGCCGGTTTCGATCTGGTGCTGACCTATAATTGGGGCGCGATGGACGCGGTGATGGCGCGGCGGATCCATGCGCCGGTGCTGCGCATGCCGCCGATCGTGCATCATGAGGACGGGTTCAACGCCGACGAGACGCAGGGCCAGAAGCCCAAGCGGGTGTGGTTCCGGCGGCTGGGTCTGGGCGCCGTCGACGCGGTGGTGGTGCCGTCACGGCGGCTGGAGGCGATCGCGGGCACGATCTGGAAACAACCGGCGGTGCGCATCCACCGGATCGCGAACGGGATCGCTGTCGATCACTATGGCGGGCCGCCGGCGCCCTTGCCCGGATTCGCGCCGATGCCGGGGGACGTGGTGATCGGGACGATTGCCGGATTGCGCGCGGTCAAGGATTTGCCGCGGCTGGTGCGTGCGGTGGCGGCGTTGCCGGCGCACGTTCGGCTGCTGATCGTCGGAGAAGGGCCGGAGCGGGCGGCGATCACGGCGGAGGCAGCGCGGCTGGGCATTGCGGGCCGCGTGCATCTGGCCGGGTTCCACGCGCGGCCGGCGGCGGTGCTGGGGCATTTCGACATCTTTGCGCTGTCGTCGGAAAGCGAACAGTTCCCGATTTCCGTGCTGGAGGCGATGGCGGCGGGGCTGCCGGTGGCGGCACCGGATGTGGGCGATGTCGCGACGATGGTGGCGGGGGAGAACCGGAGGTTCGTGGTGGGTGCCGCGGACCCCGATCCGCTGGCGTCGGCGCTGGCGACGCTGGCGGACGATCCGGTGCTGCGGACACGGCTGGGTGCCGCGAACCGGGCGGTGGCGGAGGCGGTATACCGCGAGGATGCGATGATCGCGGCCTATCATGCGCTGTACGAACGGGTGGCGCGGCGTCCGATCGCGCTTTGACGTGCTTTCCCCGCAACCCTGTTATATGGGGACGCGTATGGATTTGGGGCATCAGCCCGACCGGGAGGCATTTCGTTGTTCAAGGGTATCAGGCCGATCCACTATGGCGGTCGCGAAGTCTGGCCACTGATCGAAGGCGGCAAGGGTGTTGCCGTGTCCAACCATATGAGCAGCGGCGCGTGGGCCGCGGCGGGCGGGATCGGCACCGTATCGGCGGTGAACGCCGACAGTTACGACCCGGAAGGCAAGATCATTCCGCAGGTTTATCATGCGTTGACGCGGCGCGCGCGGCATGAGGAACTGGTGCAATATGCGATCGACGGTGCGGTCGAGCAGGTTCGCCGGGCATTCGAGATGTCGGGCGGCAAGGGCGCGATCAACATCAACGTGTTGTGGGAGATGGGCGGTGCGCAACGCGTGCTGCACGGGGTGCTGGAACGCACGCGCGGCATGATCGCGGGCGTCACCTGCGGCGCGGGCATGCCGTACAAGCTGAGCGAGATCGCGGCGTCCTACGGCGTCAGCTATCTGCCGATCATCTCGTCCGGCCGGGCATTCCGGGCGCTGTGGAAGCGCGCCTATTCCAAGGCGTCCGAATATCTGGGCGCGGTGGTGTATGAGGATCCGTGGCGCGCGGGCGGGCATAACGGGCTGTCCAACGCCGAGGACCCGCTGGTCCCGCAGGATCCGTATCCGCGCGTGAAAGCGCTGCGCGACACGATGCGCGAAGGGGGGATTTCGGACGATGTACCGATCGTGATGGCGGGCGGCGTCTGGAACCTGAAGGACTGGAACGACTGGATCGACAATCCCGAGCTGGGATCGATCGCCTTCCAGTTCGGGACGCGACCGCTGCTGACCCGCGAAAGCCCGATTCCGGAGGGATGGAAGAATGCGCTGATGACGCTGGAGGAAGGCGACATCCTGCTCCACCGCTTCTCGCCCACCGGCTTTTATTCGTCGGCCGTGCGCAACCCGTTCCTGCGCCATCTGGAGGCGCGATCCGAACGCCAGATCGCGTTCAGCGGCGAGGCGGCGGGCGATCATCAATATCAGCTCGACGTCGGGGTGAAGGGCAAGAGTTTCTGGGTGACGCGGGGCGATCTGCTCCGCGCGCGCGAATGGGACATGCTGGGCTTCACATCGGCATTGAAGACGCCCGACAACACGCTGGTGTTCGTGACGCCGGAGGAGATGAAGGCGATCCGCAAGGACCAGGCGGATTGCATGGGGTGTCTCAGCCAGTGCAGTTTCTCCTCTTGGGCCGATACAGAGGGCAATTCGACCGGCCGGCTGGCCGATCCGCGGAGTTTCTGCATCCAGAAGACGTTGCAGGACATCGCCCATGGCGGACCGATCGAGCAGAACCTGATGTTCGCCGGCCATTCGGCGTTCCGGTTCAAGAAGGACCCCTTCTATTCGAACGGGTTCGTGCCATCGACCGAGCAACTGGTCGACCGGATCCTGACGGGAGACTGATCGCATGCCGCAAGCGCTGATCGTACGGCATACTTCGTTCGAAGGCGCGGCCGGGTTTCGCCAGCCGATCGAAGCGGCGGGCTATGCGTTCGCGCGAATCGACGTGCTGGACCCTACGTTCAGTGAGGCCGATTTCCTGTCGCCCGACCTGCTGGTGCTGATGGGCGGGCCGATGGGTGTCTATGATCGCGATGCACATCCGTGGATCGGGGGCGAGATCGCGCGGATCGCGGAACGGCTGGACGGGGGATTGCCGACGCTGGGCGTCTGCCTGGGGGCGCAGCTGATCGCGGCGGCGCTGGGCGCGGACGTGTACAAGGGGCCGGCGCCGGAAATCGGGTTCGCGTCGGTGACGCCGAACGCGGCCGGGTTGGCGTCGCCGGTGCGGCACCTTGCCGACGTGCCGGTGCTGCATTGGCATGGTGATACGTTCGACCTGCCCCACGGATGCGAATTGCTGGCATCGACCGATCGGTATCGCCACCAGGCCTATCGCCGCGGACCCACCCTGCTGGCGCTGCAATGCCACCCGGAGATGGGCGAGGATCCACGGATCGCACGCTGGATCGACGGTGGCGCGGCGGAGATGGCGGCGGCGGGTACCGACGCGGACACCATCCGCGCGGAGTATGCGGCCAAGGGTCCGGGCGCGGTGGCGGCGGGACGCGCCTTGCTGGCGGAGTGGCTGGCGGAGTTAGGCTGAAAATCGTCGCTCATCGTGGACCTGGACTTCATTCCGATCTCAACCTAGCATATCGTTTATCGATATTAGGGGGGAGTCGCTTCATGAAGAGGGGTGTCAGTGTTTGGCTGCTTGAGCTTGTCACATGGCTGATAACGGGCTTCTTGCTGTTTTTCGCGGTGGATGCCGTGAGGCTGCTGGTGATCGCGCTATTTGCCCCCTCGGAATGGCCGGAAGCCTATACACTGAAGACGGCAATCGCGGGGTTCGAGTTGCCGACCGTCTATCTATGGGCACGTCTGATCTACATCGGAAGAGAGGCCGCGATGGTTGCGGTTGCGGCCTTGATGATCCTGCCGATCGCCGGGATCGTGCGCAGCCTGAAAAAAGGCGGTCCGTTCATCGCATCCAACATCATACGGCTACGCCTGCTGGCCCTTGGCTGCGGAATCTATGGCTTCGGTCCGCTTCTGAGTCCGTTGATCCCGATCGATATCCGGATTTCGCTCGGTCTTCTCGACGCATTCATAAATGGATCTGCCGCCGCGATGGCCCTGCTCGCGCTGGTGCTGGCGGAGATATTCCGCGAGGGAATGCGCTTCCGGGACGATGTCGAGGGCACGATCTGACGGATGCCTGTTCGCGTAACTCTGGACCAGCTGTTGATCGCACGCCGGCTGTCGCTGGCGGACCTTGCCAAACAGGTTGATCTCACCCCTGCCAATCTGTCGATACTGAAAACCGGCAAGGCGCGTGCTATCCGTTTCAGCACTCTGGAAGCGCTTTGCCGGACATTGGAATGCCAGCCGGCTGACCTGCTCTGTTATGATCCATCGGCCGAGTAGCCTGCAGCTGCTCCTGACAAAAAAAGCGCCCATCCCAAGGATGAGCGCCCTTTCTTGTGGCCGAAGCCGTCGCGATCAGCGCTGATAGACGCGACGGCCGCGCTTATCGAGCGAGTAGCGGCGGCCGCGATTGTCGCGGTAATAGCGCTTGTTCTTGCTGAGCGCGGTATAGGCGGCCCCACCGGCGGCACCGATCAACGCACCATTGCCGGTCGACAGACCGGGGATCAGCGCGCCGGCCACCGCGCCGCCGGCGCCGCCGATCGCGCCGCCCTTCAGCAGCTGACCCGCGCTCTGCGCCGAGGCCGGTGCGGCGAAGCCGAGCGCCATGGCGGCGACACCGACGATATATTTGCTGGTCTTCATGAGATCACCCTTTCGAAATCGAAACACATCCGGAACAACGGCACAAAAGCCACCCGGTTCCTTCATCGGAGGTTCAGCGAAAAGCCGGCGTCAGATCCACCCGTCCAGGACCTGATCCGGCGGGCGATGACCATCGATCCAGGCCCTGATATTGGCGATCGTCTTGTCGCCGGTGGCGATCCGTCCCTCGAACGTCGCCGATCCCATGTGCGGGAGCAGCACGACATTGGCGAGGCCGAGCAGACGCGGATCGACGGCCGGTTCCTGTTCGAACACGTCCAGCCCGGCGCCGGCGATCGCACCCGAGGCCAGCGCATCGATCAGCGCGGCTTCCGCGACAATCTCGCCGCGCGCGATGTTGATGAGATAGGCGTGGCGGCCGAGCAGGCCCAGCCGGCGCGCGTCGATCAGCCGGTGCGTCTCCCGCGTGTGGGGACAGTTGATCGACACGATGTCGACATCGGCCAGCATCGCATCGAGATCGGGGTAGTAGGTCGCGGCAAGATCCGCCTCCACCGCCGCGGGCAGGCGGCGGCGGTTGTGATAGGCGATCGACAGGCCGAACGGCGCGGCCCGGCGGGCGATCGCGCGGCCGATGCGGCCCATGCCGATGATGCCCAGCCGCTTGCCGCCGATGCGGTGGCCCAGCATGCCGCACGGGCTCCACCCCGCCCAGCGGCCGGACCGGACCAGCTTCTCCCCCTCTGCCAGCCGGCGCGGCACCGACAGGATCAGCGCGAGCGCCATGTCCGCCGTATCCTCCGTCAACACGCCGGGCGTGTTGGTGACGACGATCCCGGCGGCGCGCGCAGCAGCAAGATCGATGTGATCGACGCCGGCGCCAAAATTGGCGATCAGCCGCAGGCGCGGGCCGGCGCCGCGGATCAGGTCGCCATCAATCTCGTCCGCGATGGTGGGCACCAGAACATCGGCCCCGGCCATCGCCGTGGCCAGCGCCGCGCGGTCCATCGGCTGATCGTCGGGCGAGGACACGAAATCGAACAGTTCGGCCATGCGCGCCTCGATCCCGTCGGTCAGCCGGCGGGTCGCGACGACGCGGGGATGGGGCGGACGATCGGTTGCGGCCATGACCACAGCGCTTGGCGTTCCGCGCGGGCAGCGTCAAGCATCACGGTTGTCGAGCGGTGGCCAGCGCGCCTAAAGCCGACGGATATGGTGCAAGGACAGGGATATGACGACGCGGTTCGGGATCATGGCGGCGATCTGCGTGGCGATGGCCAGTGGCAGCGCCCCGGCGCAGGCGCCACGCCCGCTGCCCTATTGGGCGTCGCTGACCGCCGGCGATGCGTTGATGCGCAACGGCCCGGGGCGCGAATATCCCGCAAGCTGGCGCTACCGCCGGATCGGCCTGCCGCTGAAGGTGGTGGCGGTGCACGACAGCTGGCGCAAGGTGCGCGAGCCGGATGGAACCGAAGGCTGGATGGCGTCGGTGCTGCTGACCGACAAGCGCACTGCGATGGTGCAGGGCGGGATCGCCGCGCTCCGCACCGCACCCGCCACCGGCGCCGCCGTGCAATGGCGCGCGGAGGCTGGCGTGATCGGCCGCCTGTCCCAGTGCAGCGCAGGCTGGTGCCGGATCGACGTGGGCGGCAAGGCAGGCTTTGTGGAAGCGAGCCAGTTGTGGGGCGTGGAGATGGGTGAAGTGGTGGAGTGAAACAGAAAGGGCGACAGGTTTCCCTGCCGCCCTTTCGTTCCTACAAACCGCTCGATCAGAAGGCGAAGCGGATCTGCGTCTGCCAGGTCCGCGGCGAACCGACGCGGAAGCGCGGCGCTGCGGACAGGGTGGCCGCCGTCGTGATGTTGCCCAGATAATATTCGTTGAACACGTTATCGACGCGGAACGACAGGAAGGTATTTTCCATGCCCAGCGGCTGGAGGCTGATCCGCGCATCGATGTCCACCGTGTCGTAGGCGTCCGTTGCACCGTTGGCGGAGATGGGCGCGCTGCCGATCCCGGTCAGCACGAACGGCGTTCCCGCGGTCTGGCCGGCCGCGGTTGTTGTTGCCAGGGTCCGACCATTGTCGTCCGTCGACCAGCGCTTGCCGACATGCTTCCACTGCGCGCCGAGGGCAACATATCCGAAGTCGAGATCGGCGCGACCGCCCCACTGCCACTTCGGCGTTTCGACGAATTCCGCGCCGCCGGTGCGGACCAGCACCACATTGTTGGCGCCCAGAATGTCGTTCTTGATCTTGCTCTTGATGTACGAGACGAAGGGCGACAGCGACAGTTGCTGAACCGGCTGGAACGCGACGGACGCATCGAAGCCCTTCGATGTCGCATCGCCGACGTTGCGATCGATCGAGGTGCCGAAGGTCGGGCTGGCCGGATCGGCGTCAGTCGCGCTGACGATGCGGTTCTTGTACTTGGTATAGTAGGTTGCGACCTGCGCCTGCACCCTGCTGGCGCGGTAGCGGTAG
>NZ_DASVTO010000122.1:0-9827 GCF_036387535.1 Sphingomonas sp. | reverse complement strand
TGACCGCCCTGCTCGTACGGCTCTGCCTCACCCCGATACCCGCGGCGGACGGCGCCAGTCCGCTGACCGAACTGGGCGCGCTTCGCCGGCCGCAGGTCTGGCTGACGCTGGGGATCGCCGCCATCGGCTTCGGCGGCATGTTCGCGGTCTACAGCTATATCACCCCAACGCTGATCGAGGTGACGGGAACCACCCAACATGCGGTGCCGATGCTGCTGGCCGTCGTCGGTGGCGGCATGGTCGCGGGCAGCCTATTCGGCGGCTGGCTCGCGGATCGGGGTATCCTTCGGGCGATCTGGGTGCTGCTGCTGCTCAACATCCTTGTCCTGGGTGCCTTCGCCTTCAGCGCGCACAATCTGATCGCGGTCACGATCAACCTGTTCCTGGTCGGCTTTGCCGGGCTGGCGATCGGTCCGGCGCTTCAGACGCGTCTGATGGACGTGGCTGCGGATGCGCAGACGCTGGCTGCCGCACTGAACCACAGCGCCTTCAACATGGCCAATGCGCTGGGCGCTTGGCTCGGCGGCCTGTCGATCGCCGCCGGATTGGGCTGGACGTCCACCGGGCCGATCGGCGCGGTCCTGTCGGCGGCGGGCCTGCTGATCTATCTGGTCGCGCGGCGATCCGCCCGCCGCGATGGCGTATCGCCCGCGCGATGATCCGGCGGCTGTTTCGTCGCCGCCGTGCGCCCGCCGTTCCCATCGGCACCCGCGTCTATGCGATCGGCGACGTGCACGGCCGGCTCGATCTGCTCGATGCGCTGCTCGACCTCATCCGCGCCGACACGGCCACACGCCCGGCCGCCGAAACGAAGATCATCCAGCTCGGCGACATGATCGACCGCGGCCCGGACTCGGCTGGCGTCGTACGACGGATCATGGCCGGGGTCACCTGGGCCGATCTGACTGCGCTCTGCGGCAACCACGAACAGGCGATGCTGGATGGCCTAGCCGGCGATGACGCCATGCTGCGGCTCTGGCGCACCCACGGCGGCAGCACGGCGCTGGCCAGCTGGGGCGTCGATCCACGGCTCGCACGAACCGGCGACGACGACGCCATCCGCGCCGCTGCTGACGCCGCAATCCCGCCGGCGGAACGCAGCTGGCTCGCCACTCGGCCGCTCAGCATCCGTCACGGCGACTATCTGTTCGTTCACGCCGGCATCCGCCCCGGCATCGCGCTGGATCAGCAGAGTCCGCACGACATGCTGTGGATTCGCGACGATTTCCTGAACAGCCGGCGTGATCATGGGTTCGTGGTGGTTCACGGCCATACCGTGACGCCGGATGTCGCCTGGCGCGCCAACCGGATCGGGATCGACACCGCCGCCCGGGCCAGTGACCGTCTGACCGCGCTCGGACTGGACGGCGCCGATCGCTGGATCCTGTCCACCTGAGAATCGCAGCCTGGTCTAAGCCGCCATCAACACCTTGGTAAACCGGTCGCGCCACCAGATCACGTCTTCGCGCTCGATATTGTCCATCATCGCGCGCCAGCGTTCGATGCGTTCCTCGCGCGGCATCGCCAGCGCCATCGATATCGCGTCAGCCATTTCCTCCGCGCTATACGGATTGATCAGCACCGCCTGAGTCAACTGCTCCGCCGCACCGGCGAAGCGTGACAGAATCAGCACGCCGGGATCTTCCGGGTCCTGCGCGGCGACATATTCCTTCGCGACCAGGTTCATGCCGTCCCGCAACGGCGTCACCAGCCCGATCTTGGCGGCGCGATAGATGCCGGCCAGCACGTCCCGCGAATATCCCTGATTGACGTACCGGATCGGCACCCAGTCGGTATCGGCAAAGGCACCGTTGATCCGGCCCGACATCGCATCCAGCGTAGCGCGGATCTTGCGATAGCTTTCCACGCTCGCCCGGCTCGGCGGCGCAATCTGCAACAGGAACACCTCCTTGCGCTGATCGGGATGCTCGACCAGGAACCGTTCATATCCCAGGAAGCGTTCTTCCAGCCCCTTGGAATAGTCCAGCCGATCGACCCCCACGATCATGTCCCGGCCATCGGCACTGTCGCGCATCCGGCGATGGGCCAGCCGCGCCTGCACCCCGCGCGACGCTTCGATGAACTCGCTGGCGTCGATCCCGATCGGGCAGGCAATCGCGGTCACCGTCCGCTCGCCTAGCTTCAACACCCCGTCCGACAGCAATTCCGCGCCCAATTCCTTGGTGGCGAAATCCTGGAAGCTTTCCAGCCATTCCCGCGTGTGGAACCCGACCACGTCATAGGCAAACAAGGTTTCGGCCAGTTCGGCCGCGTGTGGCAAGGTCGACAGCAATCGGCGCGGCGGCCATGGAATGTGCAGGAAGAATCCCATCCGGTTGTCCACGCCGCGCTTGCGCAGTTCCTGGCCCAGCGGGATCATGTGATAATCCTGGATCCACACTGCATCGTCCGGCTCGATCAGCGGCCGCACCGTGTCCGCGAACCGTTCGTTGGTTCGCTGATAGCCATCCTCGAACCCGCGCTCATATTCGGCCAGATCGATGCGGTAATGGAATAACGGCCACAATGTCCGATTGGCGTAGCCGTCATAATATTCCTCGATATCCTGGTCTTCCAGGTCGATCGTCGCGGTGGTGACGCCGTGCCCCTGCGTGAACTTGATGTCGCCGGTATAATGGTCGGTGCGCTCGCCCGACCATCCGAACCAGATCCCGCCATGTTCCTTCAACGCCGCCTGCAGCGCCACGGCCAGCCCGCCCTGTGCCCCCGAATGTGATCCTGTCGGCGCCGAAACCCGGTTGGACACGATCACCAATCGACTCATCGCACGGCACTCCATGGTTTTGACAACAGCACCGCGCAATTGATGAGGCCGACCAGCGAGTAGGTCTGCGGATAATTGCCCCACAATTCCCCGGTGACGGGATCGATATCCTCGGACAGCAACCCGGCACCCGTGCGCCGGCTCAACATCTCGTCGAACAGCGCGCGCGCATCCGCTTCGCGTCCCGTGAAATGTAACGCCTCGATCAGCCAGAAGGTGCAGACGTTGAACGCCGTTTCCGGCAAACCGAAATCATCTTCGCTATCATAACGCAGCATGTGGCTGCCGCGGCGCAACCCTTCCTCAACCGCCTTCAAGGTCGATCGGAACCGGGGATCGTCCGGCGCCAGGAAACGCAGGTCGAGCAGCTGGATCAGGCTCGCGTCCAGATCGTCGCCCGAAAAGGTTGCCGACAGGCGCTGCGTCCCCTCGCGCCATGCCGCATTCATGATCGTCGTGCGGATGGTGTCGGCACGCTCCTGCCAGAATGCGCGCCGATCCTCGATCTCCAGCGCGGCCGCGGCGTTGGCAAGCCGGTCACACGCGGCCCAGCACATCGCGGCGGAATAGGTATGCACCGATTGCCGCGTGCGCAGTTCCCACAGGCCGGCATCGGGCTGGTCATGGAACTTCCACGCGCGCTCGCCCACCTTTTCCAGCGCGCGGAAATCCTCCGGGCCCGCCATTCGGAACAGCCGCCGATCGACGAACGCCTGCACGTTGCACAGCACGATCTGGCCATAGGCGTCATGCTGGATCTGCTCATAGGCCTGGTTGCCGACGCGCACCGGTCCCATCCCGCGATAGCCCGCCAGACCCGGCGCCATCCGTTCCTCCAGCCGCGCCTCGCCCAGCACGCCGTAGAGCGGCTGGATATGCCCGCCTTCTGCCTCGCCGACGATGTTGCGCAGATATTCCAGATACGCTTCCAGCACGTCCAGCGCGCCCAGCCGGTTCAGTGCCTGCACCGTGTAATAGGCGTCGCGCACCCAACAGTAGCGATAGTCCCAGTTGCGTTCCGATCCGGCATGTTCCGGTACGGACGTCGTCATCGCCGCGACGATCGCACCGGTTTCCTCATGCTGGCACAGCTTCAGCGTGATCGCGGACCGGATCACGGCATCCTGCCATTCCACCGGCGTCGCCAGCCCCCGGACCCAGGCCTGCCATTCGGCGATCGTGCGTTCCAGCATCTGGTCGACCGTCGCGCCGATATCGCCGGAAAAACTCTCGTCCGGCCCCAGGAAGAAATGCAGCGGCCGTTCGCACCGGAACACCGTCTCCGCCTCGATCCGTCCGACCGGCGCGGTCGTCGACAGCCGCAGCGTCAGCGGCTTGAGAAGATAGCGGATATGATGCGATCCGCTGGTCGTCTCGACCGGCGCCGTGCTCCAGTCATGCGTCGGTCGCAATCGCACCCGGATGCGCGGGCTTCCCGCGGTCGGCCGCACCACGCGGGCATAGGCCACCGGGCGATAGGTGCGACCGACCTGCTCGAACCGGGGGCAGAAATCTATGATCTCGACGGCATTGCCCTCGGCATCCTCATGCCGCGTGACCAGCACCGGCGTGTTGCGAATATAGGCCTGCGTCGTCTTCACGCCGCCTTCCATCTCGATCGCCCAATATCCACGATCGGCATCATCGCCGCCAACCAGGGTGGAAAACAGCGGATCGCCATCGACGCGCGGAACGCAGCCCCAGACGAACCGACCCCGTTCGTCGATCAGCGCAGACACCTGGCAATTGCCGATCGGCCAGAGATTCAGGTTCGTCTTGCTCTCAATCGCGGTCATATCCATCCCCCAAGCCACCGGCGCACGGCCGTCACATCGTCCAGTCGATACCGCGCAGCGGTGGCGCGCATCGGTCCCACCAGCACGCCATATCCGCCCAAGGCCGTCACCGCCACGAAGGCGGCCTCATCGGTGTCGTCATCCCCCACGAAAATCGGGGCGTGTCCGGCGAACGGTGCGGCGGCATGCAGCCGGCGAACCGCATCACCCTTGTCGATGCCGGCGGGGCGCAATTCCACCACCATCTTGCCGGTTTGCACATCCAGCCCGCTCGCCGCGGCCAGTTCCCGCACCAGCGCCTGGGCGGCATCGCCCACGTCCGGGTCGGCGCGGTAATGCAGCGCGGCGCCGAACGGCTTCTCCTCCACCAGCAATCCCGGTCGCGCCGCGGCAAAGGCGTTCAGGTCCGCGACTGCGGCCGGCAACCCTTCCGCTCGCGCTGGCCCGTCGCGCCGTCCGTCCGACCACCGCGTCTCCACGCCGTGGCTCCCGCTGATCGCAAGCCCGGGGCACGGCACCAGCGCCGCCAGCGTATCGATCGCCCGTCCACTGATCAGCGCGACACGCCCATCCAGCCGCAACGACAAGCCGGCCAGCATCACCGCGACGCTGTTCTCGACGATCACCGCATCCGGCGTGGCGGCGATCTCGACCAGCGTCCCGTCGAAATCCAGATACAGGCTGACATCAGCAATCGGGCCGTCAGGCGGCGGGGGGAGCGCATCCATCATCCGCGTAGGAACGCAGCGAGGGCGGATTGTTCCGATCGGACCCGCCCCGCCCGCCGTCGACCCGCACGATCCCGTCGCAAGCTCCGTGCTCCGGCTTCGAGATTGCACATCTACACCCGCTCCTTCGTCGCCGAAAACCGCACCGTCGGCGCCCGCCCGCTCACGAAGTTCAGATCCCACAGGTCCTTTGCCAGGAACACCGGCTGTCCGTCGCGGTCCATGGCCATCGCGCTGCGGTGCTGCGACTGGAACGCGCTCATGTCCGCCGCCGCATCCGTGCTGATCCAGCGTGCCGTGTCCCAGGGTGACGGCTCCAGCCGCGCGTCGACCTTATATTCATGCTCCAGCCGGCTGATCAGCACCTCCAGCTGCAACTGCCCGACCACGCCGACGATCATCTGCGATCCGATCGCAGGATGGAACACCTGCACCACTCCTTCCTCGGAAAGATCGTCCAGTGCCTTGCGCAACTGCTTGGTCTTGGTCGGATCGATCAGCTGTACCCGACGCAGGATTTCCGGCGCGAAGTTCGGAAGCCCGGTGAACACCACCGGCGCGCCCTCGGCCAGCGAGTCGCCCACCCGCAGCGTCCCGTGGTTCGGGATGCCGATGATGTCGCCCGGCCACGCCTCGTCCGCCACTTCACGGCTTTGCGCAAAGAACAGGATCGGGGAATGCACCGCGATCGCCTTGCCGGTGCCCGATTGGTTCAGCTTCATGCCGCGCCGGAACTTGCCCGAACACAGCCGCATGAACGCCACCCGGTCGCGGTGCTGCGGGTTCATGTTGGCCTGCACCTTGAACACGAACCCGGTCACGCCGTCGGCGTCGGGGCTGATCGGCGCCGGATCGGCCGGCTGCGGGCGTGGGCTGGGCGCCAGGTCCCGCAGCGCGTGGATCAATTCCGGCACTCCGAAATCCCGCAACGCCGATCCGAAATAGACGGGCGTCATGTCGCCGTGCAGATATTTGGCGCGGTCGAACGCAGCATAACCGCCGACACCCAGCTCGACCTCCTCACGCAGCTTCGCCGCCGCCTGCTCGGAAATCAGCGTGTCCAGCTTGGGATCGTCCAGCCCCGCCACCGTCTCGACCCGCCCTTCGGGCAACAGCATGCGGTTGCCGGCCACGTCGAACAAGCCTTCGAACTCGCCGCCCATGCCGGCCGGCCACATCATCGGCGCGACATCCAGGGCCAACTGGTCCGCGATTTCGTCCAGCAGATCGAACGGCGACCGTCCCTCACGGTCGACCTTGTTGACGAAGGTGATGATCGGCACCGATCGCAACCGGCACACCTCGAACAGCTTGCGTGTCTGCGCCTCGATGCCGCGCGCCGCGTCGATCACCATCACGGCGCTGTCGACCGCAGTCAGCGTCCGATAGGTATCTTCAGAAAAATCCTCGTGCCCCGGCGTATCGAGCAGGTTGAATGTCAGGCCGTCATATTCGAACGTCATCACCGACGACGTCACCGATATTCCGCGCTGCTGTTCGATCTTCATCCAGTCGGATCGCGCGCGCCGCGTCTGCCCGCGCGCCTTGACCTCCCCGGCCAGGTGGATGGCACCGCCCGCGATCAGCAGTTTTTCGGTCAGCGTCGTCTTGCCGGCGTCCGGGTGCGAGATGATCGCAAAGGTCCGGCGGTCAGGACGCCCGGTCGGGCGGTCGTTCATGCGTCTTTTTCCAACAGGGGTCGGGGTTGCGCCCGCGGTACAGGCTGCGGCGTACAAAGGCGAGGCCGCGCTTTTTGTAAAAAAAGCATCGGGGCCCGGAACCCAAACCAATTTCATGCGCTTCGCACCATGTCCCTTCCGACGTCCCCCCCTCGGACCGGACATAGATTGCGGGCTGCGCATCCTCCCCCCCCCCGGAGCGCAGCCCGTTTTCTTGCGGGCCGGTCGTGGTCGCGGTTTCAGACTGCGATAGCACCGGTCCGCCTTCACTTTCTTCGCTCATCAAGAAACTGCTTTCGGTGCGCAGCATCGGGAACAATATTGCACAAAATTGTCGCCGCCGAACAATGTCTTTCGCTTTGTGTCAAATTGGACATCGAAGAATTGTTGACCACATCGACATGCAAATCCATGGGTGCGGTCATGACTATGCCGCGCCTTCGCGCTTCCCCCACGATTCCCTGCTTGATGCTGCTTCTGGCGGTCGCTGCGTGCGGATCGAACGCCGATCAGAAAAAGGGGCCACCGCCGACGCCAGAGGCTGGATACATCGTGGTGCGGACCGAAAGCGTTCCGCTCGCCACCGAGCTTGCCGGCCGCACCGCGGCCTATGAGACTTCGGAGGTACGTCCGCAGGTCTCCGGCGTCATCAAGGCCCGGCTGTTTACGGAGGGCTCGGTCGTCCGTCAGGGGCAGACTCTCTACCAGATCGATCCCAGCCTTTACCGTGCCTCCGCCGCTGAAGCGCGAGCCAACCTTGCCAGTGCCCGCGCCAACGAAGCTGCCGCCCGGGTCAAGGCGGATCGCTTGCGGCCGCTCGCCGCGATCGAAGCCGTGGCGCAACAGGATTATACCGATGCCGCCGCACTCGCCGCACAGGCGCGCGCCAGCATCGCGCAGAACGCAGCTCTGCTGGAAACGGCGCAGATCAATCTGCGCTTCACCAGGGTTCCGGCGCCCATTACCGGCAGGATCGGTCGGTCACTGTTCACCACCGGCGCGCTGGTGACGTCGGGTCAGGCTGATCCGCTCACCACCATCCAGCGGCTCGACCCCATCTTCGTCGATATCCAGCAATCCTCGGCTGATCTGCTGGCGCTCCGCCGTCAACTGGCGAGCGGCGGCGTCGTACCGGCCTCCGCCCGTGTCCGGCTGAAATTGGAGGACGGCAGTTCTTACGCCTTGTCCGGAACGATCCAGTTCACGGATGTCACCGTCGATCAGAATACCGGAACGGTGACGTTGCGCGCCCGTTTCCCCAACCCCGACGGGCTGCTGCTGCCCGGCATGTATGTCCGCGCCACGCTCGATCAGGCGCGCGACCAGAACGCCATCCTCGTTCCGCAGGCCGGGGTCAGCCGCGATCCCAAGGGCCAGGCGACCGTCTTCGTGGTCGGGCCCGGCAACAAGGCGGTGCAGCGCATCGTTCAGGCACCGCGTACAATCGGCACCAACTGGCTCATCACCGGCGGGTTGGCACCGGGCGACCGGGTGATCGTCGAAGGGGTCGCGCGGGTGAAAGCCGGGCAGGCGATCAAGCCGGTCCCCGCCGGATCACCGCCCAGCAAACCGCAGTCACCGTCCAAATCGGGGTCCGGGTCGAAGGCGGGCGCTACGCCCCGCAACGGTTGAGCCGGCCATGATCAGCCGCGTCTTCATCGATCGCCCGATTTTCGCCTGGGTGATCGCCATCGTCATCATGCTCGCGGGTATCGGGGGCATCCTCTCGCTACCGGTGGAACAATATCCCGATATCGCGCCGCCGGCGGTCAACATCCGTGCGGCATTTCCGGGCGCATCGGCCGAGACGCTGGAATCCAGCGTCACGCAGATCATCGAGCAGCAGCTGACCGGGATCGACGGCCTGCTGTATTTCTCCGCCACCTCCAACTCCGCCGGTTCCGTCACGGTTACCGTCACCTTTGAAAAGGGGACCGACCCCGACATCGCGCAGGTCCAGGTTCAGAACAAGGTTCAGCAGGCCCTGCCCCGCCTGCCGCAACAGGTTCAGCAACAGGGCCTCGTCGTCACCAAATCGAACCCCGATGCGCTGCTGGTCGTCGCGATCTACGACTCCACCGACCGTCAGACCGCGGGCGATATTTCCGACTATCTGATCTCGAACCTTCAGGATCCGATCGGCCGGCTGCCCGGCGTCGGCGACCTCAACGTATTCGGCGCGCAATATGCGATGCGGATCTGGCTCGACCCGTTCAAGCTGGCAAGCTTCGCGCTGATGCCGTCCGACATCACGTCCGCGATCCAGGCGCAGAATACGCAGGTTGCCGCTGGCCAGATCGGGGGCCAGCCCTCCCCCGACATCCAGATGCTGAACGCCACCGTCACGGCGCGTTCGCGGCTGACCACACCCGAACAGTTCCGCAAGATCATCGTCAAGACCCAGACCAATGGCTCCAAGGTGTTGCTGTCGGACGTCGCACGGGTCGAACTCGGCAACGAAAGCTACACGACCGTCAGCCGCCTGAACCGCCACCCCGGCGCGGGCCTGTCGATCCTGCTCGCACCGGGCGCCGACGCACTCAAGACCGCTGATCTGGTGAAGTCCGAGATCGAGCGACGCTCCAAATCCTTCCCCGCGGGGTATAAATACTCGTTCCCGCGCGACAGCACCGCGTTCATACAACTGTCGATCGATGAAGTGATCAAGACGCTGTTCGAAGCGATTTTGCTGGTCGTGATCGTCATGTTCGTGTTCCTGCAAAGCTGGCGGGCGACGCTTGTCCCGGCGATCGCGGTTCCGGTGGTGTTGCTTGGCACGTTCGGGGTGTTCGCGGTCGCCGGATTCTCGATCAACACGCTGACCCTGTTCGGGCTGGTC
>NZ_DASVTO010000121.1:0-2438 GCF_036387535.1 Sphingomonas sp. | reverse complement strand
GGACGCGAGGTCGGGGCGCTTGGTTTCCGGCGTGGCGACGGGCTTCAGCGGCCGCCCCTGCGCATCGAGCGGGTCCCAGCTCTGATCCTCGGTGGTGCGGACCTGCCTTTTCGCCTCGTGGATCCGATTGCCGTCGGCATCGCGGTACAGGCCTTCGCCGTAAATGCTCATCGACGATGCGGTCACCACCCGCCGCACCGGATTGGCGATCAGCTTTTCGAACAGCACCGCGGTGCCGACATCGTTGACGGAGGTGTAGCGCTCGACTTCATACATGGACTGGCCCACGCCGACCTCGGCCGCCAGGTGCACGACGCTGTCGACGCCCTTCAGCGCGCGCGCCACGGCATCGCCGTTGCGCACGTCGGCGCGGATCAGTTCGACCTCGTCCGACAATCCCTCGGGCCGCTCACGGTCGCCGTGCACCTGCTCGATCAGGCTGTCGAGCACGCGCACCCGGTGTCCGCGTCGCAGAAGCTCGTCCGAAACGAACCGGCCGATGAACCCCGCGCCGCCGGTAATCAGGATGGTTTCCATGCAACTCCCCGTTCGGATCACCCGCACCACGCGTCTCGCCAGGACGGCGAAGACACCCCGCAAACTCGCGGGGTTTACAGCGTGGCGTGATGTCGGGCATGAACCCCACACCAGGTGTATGTTGCTGTAATCGCTTCTTCATCATCATGGTTCCCGATCTTGATCTAGATGAATCGGAAAGTTTAGGTTCGGCCGCCCGGATCGGGAACCTGCCGCAGGGTGGGCGGTTGCAAACGGCTATGTTGATCCTTCCGTCGGAAGCATTCGGCCGATGACGGCGCGGATTTTGCTGGTGCGTCATGCCGCCCATGACGAGATTGGTCGCGTGCTGAGCGGCCGCGTGACGGATGTGCCGCTGAACGCCACGGGTGAGGCCGAGGCGGCGCGGCTGGCCACCGCGATCCGGGGTCGCGGCGTCGTCCGCCTGTTGACCAGTCCGCAACGCCGCACCCACCAGACGGCCGACATGCTGGCGATGGCGCTGGGATGCGCAGTCGAGGTGGAGAATGCGCTGGACGAGGTTGATTTCGGCGCATGGGCCGGGCGGGATTTCGCTACGCTCGCCACCGACCCCGCCTGGCACCATTGGAACCAGGCGCGTGACCGTGCCCCGACGCCCGGCGGCGAAACCATGGCCGCTGCGGCCGGGCGCATCACCCGCTTTCTCGACCACGCTGCCGCCGATGCGAATGGCGGCGCGCTGCTCTGCGTCAGCCATTGCGACATGATCCGCGCGGCGGTCGCGCATTATCTTGGCCTTGGGCTGGACCGGATGCTGGCGTTCGACATCGATCCCGCTTCGATCACCACGCTGGAGATCGGCGACCATGGCGGACGCGTGCTGCGCATGAACGAGGGATTTTGATGGCCGACACCGACAGCAGCTTGTCCGACGCCGCCATCCGGGATCGGATCGCCGCGCTCGCGCCCTGGTTCCAGAATCTGGACATCCGCGGCATCGCGACCGCGCCCGATCATTTTCTGGGGGATTATCCGCGTGCGAAGTTCCGACGCTTCGCTGCGGCGCTGCCGGCCGACCTGACCGGCAAGTCCGTGCTCGACATCGGCTGCAACGCCGGCTTCTACGCGTTCGAAATGAAGCGCCGCGGCGCCGCCTATGTCCTCGGGATCGACAGCGACGACGCCTATCTGGCGCAGGCGCGCTTTGCGGCCGATGCGCTGGGCGTGGACGGTGTCGCGTTCCGCAAGCTGTCGGTCTACGACGTCGCGGCGCTCGGCCGCCGCTTCGATGTCGTGATCTTCATGGGCGTGCTCTACCACCTGCGCCATCCGCTGCTGGCGCTCGATCTGATCCGCGAACATGTCGCGGACGATCTGCTGGTGTTCCAATCGCTGCAGCGAGGCGAGCGCAAGCAGATTGCCGACGTGAAGCCCGACTACGACTTTGACGAACCCGATGCGTTCGCCGATCCCGGCTACCCCAGGCTTCATTTCGTCGAGCGCGAATTCGCGCATGACTGGACCAACTGGTGGGTGCCGAACCGCGCGGGCTGCGAAGCGATGCTGCGCGCCGCCGGGTTCACGATCGACAGCGGCCCGCATGACGAAGTCTATGTCTGCCGGACCGCACCCGTGCCGTACGGCGATTGGGGGGCGGGTGCCGTCTACCCGGCCACGCGCGCGAAAGGGGATGCAGCATGATCGAAGCCGCGATGATCTGGAACGAACCCAACAACAAATCGCATTGGGATGTCGAGGTCGATCCCGACTGGTCGCGCTATGCCGAATGCGTGATCCGTGCCGGCGCCGCGATCGCCAGCATCAATCCCGCGATCACGCGTGTGCTGGGCGGGATGTCGCCGATCGATGCCGGCTGGGTGACCGAAGTCGGTGTCGGATCGTTCGGCGCGGAGGAGGTGCAGGTGTTCGGCATCGATCGC
>NZ_DASVTO010000120.1:0-3659 GCF_036387535.1 Sphingomonas sp. | reverse complement strand
TGATTGGCGCGGCGTTCGCCCAAAGTGGTCGCCAGCGCCATCGCCGCACTGGCACCGCAGATCGCGACGGCGCCGCCCGCCAGCGTGCCGAACGCAGCGTCGAAGCCCAGCCGCCGCGCGATCCAGATGCCCGCGCCCATCGTCGCCGCGACGATGACGACGACGCACAGCAGCGCGACCGGCCCCAAAGCGACGATCTGCCCGAACGTGATCCGCACCCCGACCAGCACGATTCCCCAGCGCAGCAAGGAGCGCGACGCGAACGCCAGCCCCGGCGTGAGCCGCGCATCGGCGGACAGAAAATTGAGCGCCAGCCCGATCAGCAACGCCATCAGCGTCAACGGCGCACCGTAACGGTCGGACAGGAACCCCGCCGCCAGCGTGCCCGCCAGCACGATGACCAGGCCGGGCAGATATTGGCGCCACGTCGCCTTCGGGCTGGGTTCGATATCGCCGTACAGATCGGCGGCCATCGGGAGCGGCCGATACGGGGGACGGGACGTGACGGCCATTTCGGACTCCGTGGACGATGCTTATGGAGAGCGATGCGATAGAAAGCGGTGATGCGGGTCTAGCCTAAGCCGCGGACGTATGACACCGTTGTCGCAAAAGAGGATGGCAGGAGGGAAGCGCTTGACCGACATCGCCCAACGGGGCCGCTGGCGCATCGTCGCCTTGCTGTTTTTCGCCACCATGCTGAATTATGTCGACCGCCAGATGCTGTCGCTGTTGAAGCCGACGCTGGAGGCGGAATTCGCCTGGTCCGACCGCGATTACGCCAACATGCAGTCGGCGTTCCAGATGTCGGCGGCGATCGCGTTCCTGGGCACCGGCTGGTTTCTCGACCGGATCGGCTTGCGCATCGGTTATGCCATCGGCGTCGCGGTGTGGAGCCTGGCCGGGATGGCGCATGCCTTTGCCGGCGGCGTCGGCGGCTTCATCGCATCGCGCATCGTGCTGGGCGCCGCCGAATCGATCGGCACGCCGGCGGGGGTGAAATCGGCCGCGACCTATTTCGAGGCGCGCGAGCGATCGATCGCGCTGGGCATCGGCAACACCGCGCCCAATGTCGGCGCGATCGTGACGCCGCTGGTCATCCCGCTGATCGCGGTCACGTTCGGATGGCGCGCGGCGTTCCTGATCGGCGGCGGACTGGGCCTGGTATGGGTGGTGTTCTGGCTGGCGATGAAGCCGATGCCGGTCGCCAGCGAAGGGGTGGCGCCCGCACCGATCGCCTGGACCAGCCTGTTCCGCGAACGCCGCACCTGGACGATCGCTATCGCCAAGGTGCTGTCCGACCAGGTGTGGTTCTTCATGCTCGCGTGGCTGCCCGACCTGTTCCACCGGATGTTCGGGCTTCAGCAAGGGACGGTCGGGTTGCCTGTGGCGCTGGTCTATCTGATGGCGGCGTGCGGCGCGCTGAGCGGCGGGTGGTTGCCGACGCGGCTGATGGCGAACGGATGGAGCGTCAATCGCGCGCGCAAGACGACGCTGCTGATCTATGCCTGCCTGGTCCTGCCGGTGCCGCTGGTGATGGTGGTGTCGAGCGCGTGGTCCGCGGCGTTGCTGCTGGGCCTGGGCCTGTTCGCGCATCAGGGATTTTCGACCAACATCTTCGCGCTGGCCACCGATCTGGTGCCGGCACGCGCGGTGGGATCGACGATCGGCATCGCGGCATTCTTCGGCAACATGTGGTCGATCGGCCTGATCCAGCTCGCCCCCGCCCTGCTGGCGGCCGGATGGGGTTACGGCCCGCTGCTGGCGATCTGTTCGGGATCGTATCTGCTGGCGACGCTGGCGGTGCAATTGCTGGTGCCGGTGATCGTGCCGGTGGAGGGGGACGGGACGGTTGCGACACGCTCACCGAAGCCGTCGCACCCCTCCGAACCCTGAACCCCAGAGGCATGGGCTATTCGGGCCAAGTGGGCGAGATGGTAGACGTGGTTTCATGCATCTCTCATGGCGTACGCCGTACAGGAGAAATGATAGGCCAGGCGGTCCGGACGTGGTCGTCGTGGGTCAAAGAGAATAGCTTGCCCAGGAGAGCCTTGAACTCTCTCGTTAACCGCCGCTTGGCGTACTCGCCATCATACACCTCCCGACTTGGCAGAGCCGATCACCGGTGGCCGTCGAGACGGCGGAACAGAGGTGACGACCTCGTGCGACGGTGCGGCTGATACGATCGTCGAACCGGCCGCCGAAATAGGTCGCCAAAGCGTCTGCGCTCGTTATGGAAATCCCTGGGCTTGAGAGCGCGGCGGTTTGGCGGGAGGCAGCGTTATGAACGAAGGCCGGACCGGTGGGGCGATCGCCAGCCTGACCGATCTCGCGCGGCTTGCCGGGGTGTCGACGGCGACGGTATCGCGGGCGCTGTCGGGCAAATCGGCGGTGAACGCAGGCACGCGCAAGCGGATCGAGGCGCTGGCGCGTGCCCACGGCTACACCCCCAACCAGCTGGCGCGAAACCTGCGGATGGGGCGGACCCAGGCGATCGGGCTGGTCCTGCCGCTGGGGCATGAGCGCGGGCAGCACCTGTACGATCCCTTCCTGATGAGCATGATCGGGCATCTGGCCGATATTCTGACCGATCACGGCTATGACCTGCTGCTGTCGCGCGTCACCCCGACGGATGAGGATTGGCTGGAGCGGCTGGTCGATTCAGGGCGTACCGACGGCGTAATCCTGATCGGCCAGTCAGACCAGATCGCGGCGATCGATCGCGCCGCTGCGCGTCATCTGCCGCTGGTCGTGTGGGGCGCGGACTTGCCGGGACTGCGGCACGTCACCGTCGGATCGGACAATCGCGGCGGCGGCGCGCTGGCGGCAGAGCATGTGATCGGCCTCGGGCGCAGGCGGCTGTTGTTCGTCGGCAATCCGGGCGGGCCGGAATTCGCCGAACGCTGCAACGGCTTCGTCACCGCCGCCGCTGCCGCGGGAGTGGCCGCCGACGTGCTGACGATCCCGATGACGCCGGAGGCCGCCTATGCGGGGGTCGCTGCCCATCTGGACGCCGCCGCCCCTCCGGATGCGATCTTCGCCGCATCGGACGTCACCGCAGTGAGTGCGTTCCGGGCGCTGACGGAGCGCGGGCTGACGGTGCCGTGCGACGTGGCGCTGGTCGGCTACGACGACGTACCGCTTGCCCAGCAGATGTCGCCCCGCCTGACGACGATCCGGCAGGATATCGCCAAGGGGGCGGCGTTGCTGGTCGACACCTTGCTGCGGCGAATCGCGGGTGAGGCGGCGTCGTCGGTGCTGCTGCCTGCCGAGTTGATCGTGCGCGAATCTACCGCGGGGTGATCCGAGGGCTGCGCACCAGCAAGGTCGCCGCCGCCGCGACCAGCATGAAGGCCCCGGCCAGGTACAGGATGTTGCGCGCGTCGGCGCCCAGCCATGCGCGGTAGAACAGCGGCACCGTCACGCTCTGGATCAGCATCGGCACGACGATGAACATGTTGAAGATGCCCATGTAGATGCCGGTCCGCGCCGGCGGGATCGCGTCGGTGAGCATCACGTAGGGATTGCCCATCATGCTCGCCCAACCCACCCCGATGCCCAGCATCGGCACGAACAGCCACGCCTTGTCCGTCATCCCCGGAATGGCGAGCATCGCCGTGCCCGACGCGACCAGGCACAAAGCGTGGACGTTGCGCGCGCCG
>NZ_DASVTO010000119.1:0-6083 GCF_036387535.1 Sphingomonas sp. | reverse complement strand
GATGCCGAGCGCAAGGGCCTGCGCGACAATCAGCGCAACTGGGAACCAGTCGACGCGCAGGGCCGCGCGCTGACCCCGGTCGCGACGCCGGAATGGAAGCGGCCGAACCTCGCGTCGATCTACGCGCTCAACAAATATGTGCAGGAACGCACGACGCATATCATGGCGGCCCCCTATGGAATGGAAGGCGTCTGCCTGCGGCTGTTCAACGTCTATGGTCCGGGGCAGGCGCTGTCCAATCCCTATACCGGCGTGCTGGCGATCTTCGCGTCGCGGCTGTTGAACGGGCAGCGGCCGATGATCTTCGAGGATGGCGAACAGCGCCGCGATTTCGTGCATGTCAGCGATGTCGCGCGCGCCTTCGGCGATGCGCTGTTCCTGCCGCAGGCCGCGGGTGGGACCTATAATATCGGGTCGGGCACCGACCGGTCGGTGACGGAGGTCGCGACCGAACTGGCGCGCGCGATGGGCAAGAACCAGATCGACCCGGAGATCGTCGGCAAGGCGCGGATCGGCGATATCCGCCATTGTTTCTGCGACACATCGAAGGCGGCCGCCGACATCGATTTCCGCGCACGGCAGGATTTCGGCGCGGGCCTGGCGGAACTGGCGGAATGGGTCGCGGAACAGACTGCGGACGACCGCGTCGCCGAAGCGCGGGCCGAACTGGAAGCGCGGGGCCTGGTCGCATGAGCGGTGCCGGTCCTCACGACCTGGGCGATCCGCGTCCGGTGCTGGTGACGGGCGGGGCGGGCTTCATCGGATCGAACATCGCCGACCGGCTTGCCGGAATGGGACATACGATCCTGATCTACGACGCGCTGGCGCGGCCTGGCGTGCGCGCCAACCTCGATTGGCTGGAGGCGCGGCATGGCGACCGGATCGAGACGATCGTTGCCGACATCCGCGACGAGGACCGGCTGGCGGCGGCGGCGGGTCGCGCCAAGATGGTCTATCACATGGCCGCGCAGGTGGCGGTCACCACCAGCCTGACCGATCCGCGTGCCGATTTCGCAATCAATGTCGCCGCGACCATGGGGCTGCTCGACGCGCTGCGGCGCAAGGGCGATGGCACGCCGCTGATCTTCGCCTCCACCAACAAGGTGTATGGCGATCTGGCCGATCTGGCATTCACGCTGGCGGGCGACAGCTATGTTCCGGCCGATGCGGTGATCCGCGCGGCGGGCATCGACGAGCGGCGCCCGCTGGATTTCCACACGCCCTATGGCTGTTCCAAGGGGGCGGCCGACCAATATGTGCTGGATTATGCGCGCAGTTACGGCGTGCCCACCGCGGTGTTCCGCATGAGCTGCATCTACGGCCAGCGGCAGATGGGAACCGAAGATCAGGGCTGGGTCGCGCATTTCCTGATCCGCGCGCTCGAAGGGCAGCCGATCACGCTGTACGGCGACGGGCATCAGGTCCGCGACATCCTGGACGTATCGGATGCGGTCGACGCCTATATCGGCGCGTGGGATCGGATCGATGCCGTGGCGGGCACCGCGTTCAACCTGGGCGGCGGACCGGACAATGCGGTCAGCCTGCGCGTGCTGCTGGCCTATATGGCGCAGCTGATCGACCGTGAGATCGATGTGCGATCGGCAGACTGGCGCGAAGGCGACCAGCGCTATTTCGTCGCGGACACGCGCCGGGCACAGGCGGCGCTGGGGCTGCGCGATCGGGTGGCGTGGCAGACCGGTGTCGCACGGCTGGCACAGTGGCTGTCGGAGAGCCGTGGGCTGAATTGGCCGATCGTCCGCGCGGATGCGCCCGAGATCGAGGCGGTGCGATGAGCCGCGACAGGATCCGCCTGCTGCTGACGGTCGATACGGTCGGCGGCATCTGGCAATATGCGCTGGATCTGGCGCGTGCGCTGGCCCCGCATGGGGTGGACACCGTGCTGGCGCTGACCGGACCGCCGGCATCGGACCCGCAACGGCAGGATGCTCGCGCGATCCCCGGCGTGCGCGTGGTGGATACCGGGATTGCGCTCGACTGGCTGGCGGCGGACGCCGCGACATTGTCGGATGGTGGGCGCCGGATCGCCGCGATCGCCGCGTCCGAAGCCGTCGACATCGTTCAGCTGAACGCGCCGGCACTGGCTGCGGGCGGCGCGTTCCGGCAGCCGGTGGTGGCGGTCGCGCACAGCTGCGTCGCGACCTGGTGGCAGGCGGTGCGGAGCGGCCCATTGCCGTCCGATCTGGCATGGCGGGCGCGGTTGCACGGTGCCGGGCTGCGCCGCGCGGCGCGCGTGGTGGCGCCGACGCAGGCGTTCGCCGATGCGACCCAGGCGACCTACCGCCTGGAAACCCGGCCGACTGCCGTACTGAACGGGCGGGCGCTGGCGCCGGGGCCGACCGCCGCGATGCACGATTTTGCCTTCACCGCCGGGCGATTGTGGGATGCGGGCAAGAATGTCGCCGTGCTGGACCAGATCGCCGCGCGGCTGGCGATTCCGTTCAAGGCGGCGGGCGCCACGACCGGGCCCCAGGGCGAGGCGGTGACCTGCGACCATCTCTGTCTGCTCGGGCGGGTCGAGGATCGCGCGATCGCCCGGCATCTGGCGGCGCAGCCGGTGTTCGTGTCGGCCGCGCGCTATGAACCGTTCGGGCTGGCGGTGCTGGAAGCGGCGGCGGCGGGATGTCCGCTGATCCTGTCCGATATTCCGACGTTCCGCGAAATCTGGGGCGACAGCGCGCTGTTCATCGATCCCGATGATGTCGATGGCTTCGCACGCATGATCGATCGGGTGGTGGGCGATATTCCACTGCGCCGACATCTGGGTGCGCAGGCGCGGGCGCGGGCGCACCGCTATCGCCCCGATGCGATGGCATCGGGCATGCTGGCGATCTATCGCGACCTGCTGTCGCAGCGGGACGCGGTGACGCGGGTCGGCACGCCGGAGATGGCGGCATGAGGATCGTCTATTTCACGCATTCGCTGCGGTCGTGCTGGAACCATGGCAATGCGCATTTCGTGCGCGGCGTGCTGCGCGACCTGGTGGCGCGCGGGCATGACGTGGTGGCGCTGGAGCCGGAGGGGAATTGGAGCCTTGCCAACCTGATCGCCGACCATGGCGATGCCGGGCTGGCGGCGTTCCGAGCCGCCTATCCCGAACTGAACCCGCAAAGCTTCGACCCCGCGTCGGACCCCGCCGCACTGGTGGCCGACGCCGATGTCGTCATCATGCACGAGTGGAACGAGCCGGCGCTGGTCGCGGCGGTCGGGCGCGCACGGCAGGCCGGCGGACGGTTCACGCTGCTGTTCCACGATACCCACCACCGCGCCGTGAGCGATCCGGACGCGATCCGCGCGTTCGACCTTAGCGGCTATGACGGCGTGCTGGCGTTCGGAGAGGCGCTGAGCGCGGTGTACCGCGACTGGGGCTGGGCGGGACGGGTGTGGACCTGGCACGAGGCGGCGGACACCCGGCTGTTCCACCCGCCGGCGGTGGAACGCGACCGCGCCGGGCTGGTGTGGATCGGCAACTGGGGTGACGGCGAGCGGACCGAGCAGCTGGAGGATTTCCTGTTCCGCCCGGCCAGCGAGGCCGGGATGCCACTCGACATCTACGGCGTGCGCTATCCGGAGACGGCGCGGGCGACGCTGGACCGCTATGGCATCGGCTATCATGGCTGGGCGCCCAATGCGGGCGCGCCGGACATTTTCGCCCGGCATCTGGCGACGGTGCATGTCCCGCGCCGCTTCTATGCCACGATGCTGCCCGGCATCCCGACGATCCGCATGTTCGAGGCGCTGGCCTGCGGGATCCCGCTGGTCTCCGCGCCGTGGGAGGACAGCGAAGGCCTGTTCCGCGCCGACCGCGACTATTTGCGCGCGCGGGACGGGGCGGAGATGACGCGCCACCTGCGTGATCTGGCCGCGGATCCCGAACTGCGCGCCGCCATCATTGCCAGCGGGCTGGAGACGATCCGGGCGCGCCACAGTTGCCACCACCGCGTCGACGAATTGCTGGCGATCCTCGCCACGCTGGCCGCGCCCGCTGCCGCCGTCCGGAGCCTTGCATGAAGATCGCCTTCTACGGATCGAGCCTGCTGTCCTCCTACTGGAACGGCGCTGCGACCTATTATCGCGGAATCCTGCGTGACCTGGCGTCGCGGGGCTATGCGATCACCTTCTACGAACCCGATGCGTTCGATCGGCAACAGCACCGGGATATCGATCCGCCGGCATGGGCGCGGTCGGTGGTCTATCCCGCGACGATCGACGCGGCACGCGCCGTGCTGGCCGAGGCGGCCGATGCCGACATCGTCGTCAAGGCGAACGGCGTCGGAGTGTTCGATACCGAATTGCTGGACGGCATCATCGCGCAGGCGCGGCCGGGTGCGCTCAGGATCTTCTGGGATGTCGATGCCGCAGCGACGCTGGACGAGATGCGCGCCGATCCCGGCCATGTCGTGCGGCGGGCCTTGCCCGATATCGACCTGGTGCTGACCTATGGCGGTGGGCCGCCGGTGGTGGATGCGTATCGCGGGTTTGGGGCGGCAGCGTGCGTGCCGATCTACAACGCGCTTGACCCGACCACCCATCATCCGGTGCCGGCGGATGCGCGGTTTGCGGCCGATCTGGCCTTTCTGGGCAACCGCCTGCCGGACCGGGAGGCGCGCGTGGAGGAGTTCTTCCTGCGCGCCGCGACGGCACTGCCCGAACGGCGTTTCCTGATCGGCGGCAATGGCTGGGAGAGCAAGGCGATGCCGGCCAATGTCCGGCACCGCGGCCATGTCTATACCGCCGAACATAACGCGTTCAACGCGACGCCGCTGGCGGTGCTCAACGTCGCGCGCGACAGCATGGCGCATGTCGGTTTTTCCCCCGCGACGCGCGTGTTCGAAGCGGCGGGGGCGGCGGCGTGCCTGATCACTGATGCGTGGGAAGGGATCGAGCAGTTCCTGAAGCCGGACCGCGAAGTGCTGGTCGCGCGCGACGGGCAGGATGTCGCGGATCACCTGGCGGCGCTGACCCCGGAGCGCGCGCACGAGATCGGAGCGGCGGCACTGGCGCGGGTGCTGGCGGATCACACCTATGCGCTGCGCGGGGCGCAGGTCGACGCGATCTTTCAGCAGCACCGCGCGCAGGCCGAGGTGGCGGCATGAAACTGGTCGTGCTGGGGCTCAGCCTGTCATCGGCCTGGGGGAATGGCCATGCCACCACCTTTCGTGCGCTGCTCGCCGCCTTTGCCGCGCGCGGGCACGAAATCCTGTTCCTGGAACGGGACATGCCCTGGTATGCGGATCGCCGCGACCTGATCGATCCCGGTTTCTGCCGGCTGGCCTTTTACGACAGCGTGGCCGGGCTGGATGCCTGGCAGGCGGAGATTGCGGGGGCGGACGCGGTGATCGTCGGTTCCTATGTGCCCGACGGCGTGGCGGTCGGTCGCCATGTCCAGCAGGTGGCGCAGGGCGTGACCGCCTTCTACGACATCGACACGCCGGTGACGCTCGCCAAGCTGGAACGGGGGGACGAGGAATATCTCTCGGCCGCGATCATCCCCGGTTATGACGTCTACCTCTCGTTCACCGGCGGGCCGACGCTCGACCTGCTGGAAACGCACTATGGATCGCCGGCGGCGCGGGCGCTGTTCTGCTCCGTCGATCTCGCCGCCTATCCGCCACTGCCGGTCGCGAAGCGCTGGGACCTGTCCTATCTCGGCACCTACAGCGCCGATCGCCAGCCCACGTTGGAGCGGTTGTTGCTGGAACCGGCGCGCATGCGACCGGACCTGCGCTTCGTCGTGGCGGGGCCGCAATATCCCGAGAATATCGACTGGCCCGTCAATGTGGAGCGGATCGAGCATCTGCCGCCGGCGGAGCATGCCGCCTTCTACAGCGCGTCACGCTTCACGCTGAATGTGACGCGTGCGGACATGATCCGTGCGGGCTGGTCGCCATCGGTGCGGCTGTTCGAGGCGGCGGCATGCGGGACGCCGATCATCTCCGATATCTGGGACGGAATCGGCGAACTGTTCGAACCGGGATCCGAGATCATCCTGGCCGGGACCGGCGCCGACGTGCTGTCGGCCCACGACACCGATGCCGCCACGATCGGGACGCGCGCGCGGGCCC
>NZ_DASVTO010000118.1:0-22401 GCF_036387535.1 Sphingomonas sp. | reverse complement strand
CCATGCGCTGCCCCTTCTGCGCCCATGACGACACCCAGGTGAAAGACAGCCGCCCGACCGAAGACGGCGCCTCGATCCGCCGCCGCCGCCAGTGCGAAGGCTGCGGCGCGCGCTTCACGACGTTCGAACGGGTGCAGCTGCGCGACCTGACCGTCATCAAGAAGGACGGCGACCGCCAGCCGTTCGACCGCAGCAAGCTGGAACGCTCGGTCGCGATCGCCTGCCGCAAACGCCCGATCGATCCCGCCCGCGTCGAACGCATGGTTTCCGGCATCCAGCGCCAGCTGGAAACCTCCGGCGAAAACGAGGTGAAGGCCACCCGCATCGGCGAAATGCTGATGGACGGCCTCCGCGCGCTCGATACGGTCGCCTACATCCGCTTCGCCAGCGTCTACAAGGACTTCACCGAAGCACAGGATTTCCGGGACTTCGTCGGCAGCGTGGCCGAGGCGGTGGAGGAATGACGCGCCAGCGGCGTTCGCACCGACTGCACCATCCCGTTCGGTTCGAGCCTGTCGAGAACCTCCGGAGCTGAGAAACGCAGTTCCAGCTTGTCGAACCCGCGCACACGCCGCAAAGGCCGCAGTCATGAGCTTCTGGACCTACATCCTGCGCTGCGCCGATGGCACCTACTATACCGGCCACACCGATGATCTGGATCGCCGGATCGCCGAGCATCAGTCAGGCGCCATGCCCGGCTACACCCATGATCGCCGCCCGGTAGAACTGATGTGGGCTGATTATTTTCAGACCCGAATCGAAGCGCTCGAACGCGAGGTCCAGATCAAGGATTGGTCTCGCAAGAAAAAGGAAGCACTCTTCCGCAGCGATTGGCAGGCGTTGACGGAAGCCGCGAAATCCAGACCTCGTGCCGCATCCCCAGACACGCCCGATCCCGTCCGGTTCGAGCCTGTCGAGAACCCGGAACCAGGTTCTCGACAGGCTCGAACCGAACGGGAGGAGAGACTCGGCGCGAGACTGACACCCCACCCCGCGATCATCCTCGTCCGCCCGCAACTCGGCGAAAACATCGGCAAGGCCGCCCGCGCGATGCTCAATTTCGGGCTCACCGACCTGCGCCTCGTCGCCCCGCGCGACGGCTGGCCGA
Source organism: Sphingomonas sp. (assembly GCF_036387535.1). Classification (GTDB taxonomy): domain Bacteria; phylum Pseudomonadota; class Alphaproteobacteria; order Sphingomonadales; family Sphingomonadaceae; genus Sphingomonas_R. The sequence goes on along the minus strand of NZ_DASVTO010000118.1, from coordinate 21,293 downwards.
ACCTGTCGGCGACCGCGGCGGCATCCGGCGCCGACAGCGTGCTCGCCAACGCCCGCGTCTATGCGACGCTGGCGGAGGCTACGGCGGATTGCACGGCGGTCTATGCCACCACGGTGCGCAAGCGCGGCGTGGCCAAGCCGGTCGTGACGCCGGAGGCCGCCGCCGCCGAGATCCATGCGCTGATCGGCCAGACCGCGATCCTGTTCGGGCCCGAACGCTCCGGCCTGGAAACCGATGACGTCGCGGTGGCGCGCACCATCATCACCGTCCCGATCAACCCGGACTTCGGCTCGCTCAACCTCGCGCAGGCCGTCATCCTGATCGCCTATGAATGGTCGAAGGGCGTCGCCTTGTCGCAACCCACGCTGGTGGAGGCCTATCCGCCCGCCGAACAGGCGGAACTGGACGGGCTGATCGGCCATCTCGATCGGATCCTGGTCACCACCGGCCATTATTTTCCGCCGGAACGCGCGCCTGTCGATCGGCGCCAACTGCGCGGCATTCTCAGCCGCCCCGGCTGGACCGCGGGCGAGGTCCGGACGCTGCGCGGGGTGCTCCGTTCGATCGAGCGTCATCTGCCCGATCCGGGTGGGGACGACGAAGCGCGATGAACGGACTGACGATACCCGCGCTGGCCTTGTCCGCCGGCGTCGCGGGCGGCGCGATGAACGCGCTGGCGGGCGGCGGCACTTTCGCCACCATGCCGGCGCTGATCGCGATCGGCCTGCCCGCAAACGTCGCCAACGCGACGTCCAACATCGCGCTGTTGCCCGGCGCCGCCACCAGTGCGCATGCCTTCCGCCGCGAACTGACGGGTGTCGGCGGCGTGCCCATCGTCACGCTGTCGGCGATCACCTTTGTCGGCGGGCTGATCGGGGCCACGCTGCTCGCCTGGACGCCGACGCGGCTGTTCGACTTCATCGTGCCCTGGCTGCTGCTGTTCGCGATGGTCGTGCTGGCGGCCGGCCCGCGCGCCGCCGACGCCCTGCGCGCGCGCATCACGATCCGGCCCGGCGTGCTGATGACGATGCAGGGTTTGCTCGGCATCTATGGCGGCTATTTCGGCGGGGGCATCGGCATGATGACGACCGCGCTCTACGGCCTGCTTGCGGGCGCCTCCCCACGGGCGATGTTCGCGCCGCGCACGCTGATGCTGGCGGTTGCGAATGGCGCCGCCGCCATCGTCTTCATTCTGGCCGGGCTGGTCGCTTGGGGCGCCGCAATTCCGATGCTGATCGGCGGGATTGCCGGCGGCTGGCTGGGCGCTCACATCGGCAAGCGTCTGAAGCCGCTGCATATCCGGATCTGGACGCTGCTGGTCACCGCCGCGACGACGGCGGTGTTCTTCTACCGCGCCTATGGGTGATCGGGACGGCGCGCATCGAACTGCGCCAGTTCATAGCCGATCGATGCCTCCACCAGCCTTTCCCACAGATCGGCCACCACATCGGGCGGCGTGCCGGTCGCGTCTGCCTGTGTCACCGCCTGGGCGATCACGGTCGCCTTGCGGGCCTCATCCCGAACCATCGCCCGGTTCGGCTTGATCCGCGCCGCGGCACGCATATAGCCGAAGCGCGTCGCCAGCATCGCGACCAGATCGCGGTCCAGCGCGTCGACGCCGCGGCGCACGTCCGCCATCGTGGTGCACTGGTCGGGGGGCAGGATCGGATCGGTCATGCCCGGCTCCCATCGCCAGTGCCGGCCTCGCGTCCAGCTTGACCCGGCGCGTGGAATCGATCATAGGCGCCGCTTCGCAATTGGCTCCGCACCCCCGGTGAAGCGGCGGCCCTGCCCATACCCGTTCGGGATATGCCAGCAGCGCGGTTCCGGGACTATCCGACAGCAATGTCACACGCAATTGAAGGATCGACGTCATGTCGAAGCGCCATAGCGCCAAGCACAAGATCGACCGCCGCATGGGCGAAAATATCTGGGGCCGTCCCAAGTCCCCGGTCAACAAGCGCGAATATGGCCCCGGCCAGCACGGCCAGCGCCGCAAGTCCAAGGTTTCGGACTATGGTATCCAGCTGAAGGCCAAGCAGAAGCTGAAGGGCTATTATGGCGAAGTGACGGAGAAGCAGTTCAAGCGCTCCTACACCGATGCCGCCAAGATGAAGGGCGATACGTCCCAGAACCTGATCGGTCTGCTGGAACGGCGTCTGGACATGGTCGTCTATCGCGCCAAGTTCGCCCCGACGATCTTTGCCGCGCGCCAGATCGTCAATCACGGCCACATCCGCGTCAACGGCGTGAAGTGCAATATCTCGTCACGCCGCGTGAACCCGGGCGATGAAATCTCGCTGGGCTCCAAGGCGCAGGAAATGACCCTGGTCATGGAAGCGCAGGGCCTGTCCGAACGGGACATCCCCGATTATGTCACGCCCGACGGCAACACCAAGGTCACCTATGTCCGCGTGCCCACGCTGGACGAGGTTCCCTATCCGGTGAAGATGGAACCGAACCTGGTGGTCGAGTTCTACAGCCGCTGAGCCACGGCATTTCCGATGCAGGAAAAAGGGCGGTCCCGGCAACGGGGCCGCCCTTTTTCTGTATCTCTGCCCCGCACGGCTACATCGTGGTTTCCAGCGATAGGCCGCCCGGTGGGCTGGCGAAGGGGAAACGCCGGGCGCCGGCGGGCGGGATGGTGATCGCGACACGGCCATCCGCATCGATCCGGGTCCGCGCCAGGATCTGGCGACGCTGGGTGGGCGGCGTGATCGTCACCACGGTCGCCGTCCCCGCGACGCGGGTGGTGGCGAGCAGAGCCGGCACCGCGGTGGCGGTCCCGCCGCCACGCGGGGTGCAGCGGCCGGGCGCGCTGCGGATCTCGCCCGCCGCATCCGGTATCTCCGTGCCGATCGCCAACCGCGGGATATCGATCACCAGCCCCAGATCGCAGGTGAAGGGCAGATCGGGGAACACCGCCGCCACGAACGCGCCGTCGGCGCGACCCGCGACCGAATCGAACCGGACCATCCGGCGACCCAGCGCGACGCGACCCGCCAGGTCGGTCGTGCGCCCGGTCACGGTCAGGTCCGCGGCATAGGCCAGGCTGGCGATCGTACGCAGCGGCGCGAACCGCCAGGTCAACCGATCGCCACCCGGCAACGCCACCTCGCCGTGCCAGATGGTTCCTGATACAGCGCGCAGCGCAGGAACGTCCGACGGCACGAACAACCGCGCGGGCACGGTGGCCAGCAGAGTCAGCAGATACGCCGCGACCCCGATCCCGCCGAACAGCAGGATCCGGCGCCGGTGGCGACCGGGGTGAAGGAGATTGGGGTCCGATGTCGATGTCATTGCCGATGGACCGCCGCCGGTTGCTGCGCCTCGTCCGATCCGCGGGGTTGCTGTCGGTGGCATCGTCGATCCCCTTGCTGGCGGCGACGCGCGTCGATCGCGGGCCGGCCGCCCTCCTGCTACCGCTGACGGGTCCATCCGCCAACCTCGGGTTGAACCTGCAACGCGCAGCGGCGCTGGTCGCACCCGGACCCAGGGTCCAGAACCCGATCCTGGTCGATACGGCGAAGGGTGCGGCACTGGCCGCGCGCACGGCGTTGAAGGGCGGCGCACGGATCCTGCTGGGACCGGTGTTCGCGGCCGACGTGCGCGCGGTGCTGGCGGAGGTCGCGGGGCGCGTCCCGGTGCTGACGTTCAGCAACGATGTCGGACTGTATGACAGCGGCGCGTTCGTGCTGGGGATCACGGCATCGCAACTGGCATCGGCGGTGCTGCGCTATGGCCGCCAGCGCGGGCTACGGCGGATCGGGCTGCTGTCCGGCACCGACCCGTGGACTGCGCAGGTCGCGGCAGTGATGACGCGGTTGCAGGGGGAACTGGGCTATGAACTGGTGCCGGTGGCGCGACCGGCGGATCTCGCGGGGCTGGGCATCGCGCTCGGCCGGGTCGCGGGCGGCGCGCCGGACGCGCTGTTGGTGCCCGATGCCGGCGCGGGTTTCGTCGCGGCGGCGCGCGGCCTCGCCGGCAGCGGGATACAACTGCTCGGACTGATGCAGAGCGTGGATTATACGCCGTCCGCGTTGCAGGCGACCGCCGGCGCCTGGATAGCGGCGCCCGATCCGGCGGCGTTCGGCACCTTCGCCACCGCCTATCAGGCGCAGCATGGCGGCACGCCCGGCACGATCGCCGCGCTGGCCTATGATGCGGCCGGGATCGTTGCCACGCTGCGCGCGCAGAACCGGATCGATCGCGCCGGCCTGCTGGCGCTGGATGGCTATCGCGGCGTCACCGGCACCCTGAAATTTCGCTCGGACGGCAGCTGCGTGCGTGAACTGTCGATCCTGGTCGCCGGTCCGGACGGGTATCAGGTCGCGGCGACGAGCGCGTCGGCATGATCGCCCACCGGCCGGCCGCAGTTGGGGAGCAGGGTTTCACCCTGATCGAACTGATCGTCTCGCTCGCGCTGTTCGGGCTGATCGCGGTCGCGGGGCTGGCGCTGGTGGAAAATGTGCTGGGGGTGCAGGCGCAGACCGATGGCCGGCTGGAACGGCTGGGCGATCTGCAACGCGCGATGTTCGTGCTGACCAGCGATCTGGAACAGGTGTCGGACGGCGCGATCACCGGCAACGCGGCGGGGATCGCGTTCCGCCGCCATGCGCAGGCGCTCGGCGGTTATGGCGCGCCGGTCGCCTATGCCGTGTCCGGCGGCGGGCTGGTGCGGACGCTGTCGCCGACGGTGCCCGGTGCGCCGGCGCGGGTGCAACGCCTGCTCGATGGGGTTTCGGCGGCCCGCTGGCGCTACCGCGACGGGCGTGCGGGCTGGCGCGACGCCTGGCCCCCCGCGGCGGCGGATCGCAAGGACGACTGGCCCGACGCGATCGAGGTGACGATGGTGCTGACCCCGGGGCGCGGCCGCCCGGCGGGCACGCTCCGCCGGATCGTGGCGCTGCCTGCCCAGGTCCCGAAACCGGCGGACACCACGGTGGTGCGGCTGTGACACCGGCCGACGACCGCGAACAGGGCATGATCCTGATCACCGTGCTGCTGTTCGTGGCACTGGCGACGGGTGTGGTCGCGCTGATGCTGTCGGGGGAGGATGCCGCGCTGGGCCGCGCGCAGCGGATGCGCGACGCCGCGGCGGCGCAGGCGGCGGCACGCGGTGCGGAAACCTCGGCGATCGTCGCGCTGCGCCGTGACGCGGTGCTGGCACCGGCCGCGGATTACCCCGCCGAACCCTGGGGCGCCCTGTCGGAACGCGGTGCAAAGATTGCGGGCGGCACGTTCGATCTGGCGATCGCCGATGCGCAGGGCCGGTTCAACATCAACATGCTGGCCGGCAACGGCGTCGATGCCAACCTGGTAGCGATGCGGCTGGCGACGGCGCTGAAGGTGCCGCCGGAACTGGCGATGCGCGCCACGGAGTTCCTGCGGCAAAGCGGACCGGTGACCGATTTGTCGCCGCTCCGCCTGTTCGGGCTGGATCCGGCGCGGATGGCGGCGCTCGCCCAACTCGCGACCGCGTTGCCTGGGAAGACGACCGTCAACCTCAACGCGGCAAGCGAGAGCTTGCTGGCGATCCTGCTCGACGATCCCGCGGCCGCGGCAAAGCTGGTGGCGATCCGCACGCGCCAGGGGTTCCTCACGCCCGACGATTTCCAGCGTGCGGGCACGGCGATGCCACCCGGCACGGGGTTCACGTCAGACCTGTTCTGGGTACGGACGCGGGTCACGATCGGCGATACCCCGCAACAGCTGACCAGCCTGCTACAGCGGCGGCGGACGGCGGCCGGGGTGGAGGTGATCGCGATCGGCCGGTGGCGCGGGGCGGCGGTGCCGGATCAGGCGCCGACGCTGGCCTTTTGAGGATGGCGAGCCTAGGTCCCGGACGCTATCGCCCGATCAGCGCCCGCGCGGCAGGAAGATATGTGCGGCCGATCCGCACGCTGTTTCCGTCGATCAGGTCGGCATACCAGCCGCCAAGACCGTCATGGCGAAGCGAGTCGATCCGATCGCGGCGCAGGATGGTCGAACGATGCACGCGCAGGAAGCGGGCGGGGTCCAGCCGGCGCTCCAGCGCGCCGATCGTTTCGTGGAGCAGATAGCTGCGCGGGCCGACATGCAGACGCATATAGTCGCGTTCCGCATCGATCCGGTCGATATCGGCGGCGGCGATACGGATCATTTCGTTGCGGACCGGCACCCAGAATTCGTCGCTGCCAACGGCGCCGCGCGGGTCGGACGGGGCGGACGGAGTCGCGGTGCGCGCGCTGCGGGCCCGGGGGATGGCGCGGCCCAGCCGCTCGACCGATACGGGTTTCAGCAGATAATCGACCGCGGCGACATCGAACGCGGCAACCGCGAACCGGTCATGCGCGGTGCAGAACAGGATGGCCGGCCGAACCGCCAATAATTCGATCGCGGCGGCAACCTCCAGCCCGTTCAGCCCCGGCATGGCGATGTCGAGCAGGATCAGGTCGGGGGCCAGCGCCGCGACTTGCGCCAGCGTGGCCGGCCCGTCTTCGGCGACGCCGACGATCACCAGATCGGGCCAGTGCGCGCACAGCGCCGCCAGCCGGTCGCGCGCCAGCGGTTCGTCGTCCGCGATCAGGATGCGCAACGGCGTGTCAGCCACCGCGCACCAGCGGCATGACGATGGTCGCCGCATAGCCGCCATGATCCAGCGGCCCGGCACGGCACAGCGCCTGATCCCCGAACCGCGCGGTCAGCCGATCGGCGACATTGCGCAGGCCGATGCCGCTACTCTCCGTCCCGCCGCCATGGTCGTGCACCGGCGCATCGTCGGTGACGGACAGCGCGAGCATGCCATCTTCCGCCCAGGCGCGGATCGCCACGGTCACCGGCGCGCGCGTGCGCGACACGCCATGCTTGACCGCGTTTTCGACCAGCGGTTGCAGGATCAATCCCGGCACCTGCACATCGGCGACCGCATCGGCAATATCCTCCACGATCACGATCCGGTCCGGAAACCGCACAGCCTCGATCGCAAGGTACAGCCGCTGCAACGCGATCTCGTCGGTCAGCGGGGTGTCCGCGACCGGATCGCCCGCCAGGCTGGACCGGAAGAAAGTCGACAGGTTCAGGATCATCCGTTCTGCCTCGTCCGGCTTGCCGGTCATCACCAGTGCGGACAGCGAATTGAGCGTGTTGAACAGGAAGTGCGGATTGACCTGATAGCGCAGCGCGCGGAGTTCGGCGGCCTGCGCCGCGGCGCGGAAGCGGGCGGCGCGGCGTTCGGCGGCGCGCCCTTCCGCCGCAAACGCCAGCGCCATGTAGAGCGCGGCCCAGGCCGTGAAGAAGAAATAGCCGTTGACCGCGACATCGGCGCCCTCCGCCAGCGCGCCGGGCGGATCGTTGCGCTGGCTGTCGTCGCCGACCTGCACGGCGCGCGTGGCCGGTGCCGGACGGGTGGGTGCAAAGACATGCTGGTTGACCACGGCATAGGCCAGTGCCGCCGGCACCGACAGGATCGATGCCGCCATGAGGGCGCGGGTGAGGCCCGCGCCCGCCAGCGGCCGCAGCGCCCGCCACATCGCCCAGCTGATCGCCATCGACACCCCGGTCACGATCAGCCGCCGGCCGAGCAGGTCCAGCTGATCGTCAAACCCCAGCACCGCCGAACGCAGCGTGGCGATGACGCAGTAGAAGGTCCAGAACGCGATGATCGAACCCAACGCCGCGGTTGTTCCGACGCCGGTCGCCGCGGCATCGCCGGTCTGATCCGCCTGTGGCTTCATGACCGGCGATTAATCCCGAACTCCGCCTGTCGGCAAGGGGGTCGGCGCTGGCATCGTGGCGCGCAGGGAACGCGGCGGACGCGACAGCCGTTCAGTACCCTGTCAACAAGGAGACGGATCATGTCCGCAGGCAATGAAGGTTTCGATGAAGATGATGGCCTGTCGGTCGCACCCCCGCCGCCCGGAGGCGAGGAAGGTGAATCCGCGGTTGCCGACATCGATCCGGTCCGCGAAGCGCGCGACGCGACCGATGATCAGCGATTGAGCGACGATCCCTCCAACGAGGATGCCAAGCTGGACGTCGCGCTGGACGAGACCTTTCCCACCTCGGACTCGCCCTCCAACACCCAGCCCGGCAAGGGCAAGGACCCCGCGCCCTCCAGCGGCTACGACGCCACCGCCGAAGCGGCGCGCGCCGGCAAGGAATAATCGGTCCGACCGACCCACGCCGCGACGCGTGCGGCATCATTATTGCGCGTGAGCGGCCTGCGTCGACCTGTCTGTTGCGGATATGTGACAAATATCCGCAACAGACGAATAATCGTTCCGGATGTTGCGCTGCAGCAGCGTCCGTGCTTCCTTTGCTCCCGGTGACGGCGGTCACGGTTAACGCTCGGGCAATCTGTCGGGCGCATGATCGCTCCAGATCGAAGGGTGCAAGCGGAGGAACTTTCAACATGGGTGCCAAGTCGAAGCCGGCGCTGGGAGCGATGTCGCTGGCCGAAATGAAGGAGTTTGCGAGCTTCCCCTCGTCGACGCAGCGCTACATCCGGCGGTCGCTCGACATCGGCCTGGACCGCGGCGACGCGATGTCCTGCTGGTCCCGCGACGTGGTGGAAGCCGCCAGCATCCGCGCGCAGATGCGCGTCTACAGCCGGCTCGATCATATCCGCAACCTGGTCCCGGAGGATAGCGGGCTGGACGCTGTGGAACCGTTCCTCGCACCACTGGTCACCATGACGGCGTTCGACTTGGGGCAGGATCGCCTGTCGGGCTTCGCCGCTTATCGGTTCCTGTACGAACGACTGGTCGGCGGCCAGGTTCGGCCATGGCTGCCGGGCGCCTTCTGTGCCGCTGCCGCCTTGCCGCACCTGCATCCCGAAAAGCGCCGGATCTTCCTGCAATCGATCAGCGAAGCCGCCGCAACCGCCCCCGGCTGGTCCAATCGCGAACCCTGCTTCTACCCGCAATGGGTGGAAAAGGTGGAGCAGCGGCTGGCAAGCTGATCCCGGCAACCGATCAGCGGCAGGCACGCCAGCCGGCCGCGCCGCGATCGGCCTGATCCAGGTGCAGGTGGTCGCGATGGGCGGCGTTATAATCGGGTGACAAGGTGGTCGCGAACAGGTCGCACGCGCCATCGCGCACGTCGCGCAGAAACGCCGCCTTGGAACCCGTTCCGCGCCAATCCGCCGCCACCCTGATCCGGCGGCCATCGGCCAGACGAAAACCGGCGATGTCGATCGCATTGGCGGAGGCATGCTCGGACCAGCCGGATCGTGCTGCCGGCCGGGCCCCACCGCCGATCCGCCGGCAATTGTAACTGCCGAAATCCTCGATCTGCGTGACCCGCGTCCCGAAATGGCGGAGCGCGGCGGGTTGCACCACCTGCCACTCCCATGTCGCCAGGCCGGCCGCGACGGCGCAGGATATGCCGACCGGCGGGCGATAACGGATCAGCAGCGGCCCGGTGGTGGCGACACGCACACCGTCGCGATACCCACATGTCGGGCCGTCATCGCGATCGGGCAGCCGGACATAGGCGATACCGGCGCGGTCCAGTACCGCACGACACAGCGCCGGATCGCGGTTGAGCGCCGTCAGCTTGCGCCCGGTGAACAGCCCGATGCTGTCCCCCAGATCGAGGGGCGCCCATGGCACGTCCTGCGGCTGTCGATGCCCGATCACCAGCACCGCCAGGCCCGCCGCCGCCAGCAACAGCACCAGGATCATCACCCGGACGACGCGGTGCACCAGCATGCGACGCTATCCGCGGTGCGCGCTGTCGAGCCGTTCGGCAGTGATCGGATAACCGCAATCCTCGGAGATGCAGAGCCAGCGCCCATCCGCGCGCTGTTCGATCCACGGTGTGATGCGGCGCGGCGGGATCGCGGTTGCCTGTGCGACGGCGGCCGCAAAGTTGGGGAAGGTGGCAAGCCGTTCCAGCGTCCGGCGGGTAGGAAAGATCAGGTGCCGCCGACCGGCGTCGGCGTCCGCCAGAAAGGTCGCGGCGCTCGCCCAGGCGGCGCTCACCGCCTCGCTCCCGTCCGGCTGCGCCTCCGCGCCGGCCGGCGCGCGCGCCAGGAAGAACAGCGTATCGAAGCTGCGCGTCTCGGCGAAGTTCGGGCACCAGCGTGCGAACGGCGTCAGCGCCCCCGGATCGATCGTCAGTCGCGCGTCGGCCAGCAGGTCGCGAAACGCCGAACCGCCCGCCAGTTCACGTCGCAGCTGCGCGACGCAGTCCGCCGACGGCTCCGGCGTCAGCCCGACTGCAATGCCCACTTCCTCGATCGTTTCGCGGATCGCGGCTGTCCGCGCGGGCAGGTCCGATTCCGCGTCGGGCGACCCGCCATCCGCACGATCGCCGCGATCGATCCGGCCACCCGGAAACACCATCGCCCCCGCGGCGAACGCCATCGTGCTGGCGCGTTCCATCATCAGCAGGTCGAACGGATCGCCCGGCCCGCGGTCACGGATCAGGATCAGCGTGGCGGCGGGAACGGGCGTGGAACCGGTCAGGAACGATCCTCCGCGGGCATCGGGAGCGGGGACTGGTGAGCCCAGATGGATTCGAACCATCGACCTAGTGATTAAAAGTCACGTGCTCTACCAACTGAGCTATGGGCCCGACCGCAGCGGCATCTATGGCGGGAGCGGCGGCGGGTCAACCTTTGGCGCGCGCGTGCAACTGCCTTATCGTACGCCGCGTCCCCGGCAACGGCCAGTCTGGCGCGATCCGGACCAGCGGATCCAGGACGAATCGACGGCTGGCAAGCCCGACATGCGGGATCTGCAACCGGCCGGGCGCACTGCGGGCATGGCCGGGCGGCCAGACGCCTTCGGACCAGAGCAGGATATCGAGATCGAGCGGTCGCGGTCCCCAGCGGCGACCGGCACGGCGGCCGAACGCCCGCTCGGTCCGCTTGAGCAGGGTCAGCAGATCCACGGGCGCCAGCGTCGTGGTGATGCAGAGTGCGGCGTTGGCGAACCCGCGTCCCGCCGGTCCCATCGCCGGCGTCGCGACGATCGGGGAAACCCGGTCGATCTTCAGCCCCGCCGCCGTCAGGATCTGGATCGCGGCGTGCAGCGTGGCCGGCGGCCCGCCCCACCGCGTACGGCGATTGCCGCCCAGAGCGATGGCATAGCGAAACGGACGGGAAGACATGGCGCGACCCAGACACGCTTTGCGCCGCATCGTCCAGTGTCGCCACCGCCGGACAGGCTTAACAAAGATTTAGGCAAGATCGGCGCAAAAGCGATCCCATGAGGAAAGGCCTGTAATGCTTGCCGAAACCGTTCGCAACGCCGCGCGCCTGTCGGGGGCGCTGGGGCTTCGCACGCTCGATCTTCAGGCGAATGTCGCCGAATTGGCCGAACGCGTGACGGAACAGGCGTCGACCCTGGTGGAGATCGGCGCGGAGGCCGACCGGCTGGAGCGCGACCAGCAATCCGTGTCCTATGCGGCGCGGGAAGCGAAGGGCAAGGCATCGGCCGCGCACGGCGTGATCGACGATTCGACGCAGCGGCTTTCGGTCGCGACCGCCGACGTCGTCGACCTGATCGATCAGGTCAGCGCGATCCATGACGGCCTCGGCAGCTTCAACACCGCGCTCGATACCGTGGCGCAGGTCACGCGCGCGATCAGCCGGATCACGCGGCAGGTGAACATGCTGTCGCTGAACGCCACGATCGAGGCGGCCCGCGCGGGCGATGCCGGCCGCGGCTTTGCAGTGGTGGCGCAGGAGGTGAAGAAACTCGCGCTGGAAACTGCCGCCGCCACGCGCAAGATCGACGATTCGGTCCAGACGCTGACGGGCGAGGCCGAAACGATGCTGACCCGGATCCAGGGCGGCGTGGACAAGGCCCGCGCGGCGCATGCCGGCACGCGGCAGATCGAAACCATGGCGGACGAACTGCGCCGCCTGATGCTCGGCCTGTCGGACGATAGCGATGCGGTGGCCAGCGCGACCGAATCGATCGTGGGCGCGGTGTCCGGGGTCCGTCAGGGGATCGGGGCGCTCAGCATCACGTCGCGCGACAATGCCGCCGGCCTGACGACGCTCAGCCAGATGCTGACCGGGATCAGCGACGACACCAACATGCTGCTGCAGAGCATCGCCGAAAGCGGGCAGGACATCCCCGACAGTCCCTATATCGCGTTCGGCATGGCCGCCGCCGCCGCCGTGGCGGCGCACGTCGAAGCCGAAATTGCCGCCGGGCGGATCACGCTCCCCGTGTTCTTCGGCGAAACCTATGAACCGGTCCTCGGCAGCAACCCGCCGATCTTCCGCCATCCCTGCATGCCGGTCTTGGCGACGGCGATGCGCCCGTTCCAGGAACGGGCCCGCGATCTGCCCGGATTCTTCGGGATGAGCCTGTCGGATCGGCGCTGCTTTTCCGCGGTCCAGATGCCGGAACGCGCGCAGCCGCAGCGAGACGATCCGATCTGGAATGCGGAGTGGAGCCGCGAAGGCGCGATCTTCAGCGATGCGCATCAACGTCCGCTGTGCGAAACCACCGCGCCGTTCCGGATCAAGGCCTATCGCCGCGCGCTGGCCGACGGCGGCGTGATGCTGTTGAAACAGGTGATCGCGTCGATCCATGTCGCCGGTCGGCACTGGGGCATTCTGCAGCTGGCCTATCAGGACCAGGGGTGACGCGGCCCGATGCCGGCGCGGGCTTGGGGATCGCGGGCCGGGTCGCTATGCCGTGGCGATGATTGACGATCCTTCCGCCCTGCCCGCCCTGCTCGCCGAACGCGAGCCGCCGCACGATTGCCCGCTCTGTCCGCGTCTGGCCGCTTACCGGGCGGAACTGCGCGTCGCGCATCCCGACTGGTACAACGCGCCGGTGCCCATGTTCGGCGATCCCGACGCCTGGCTGGCGATCGTCGGCCTGTCGCCGGGCATGAAGGGCGGCAACCGCACCGGGCGGGTATTCACGGGCGAAAAGGCCGGCGTCCTGCTGTTCCAAACCCTGCTCGCGATGGTGCTGGCGGAGGGGGAATATGGCGGGCGCGCCGATGACGGGCTGATGCTGGACGGTGTCGCGGTCATCGACGCGGTGCGCTGCGTCCCGCCCAACAACCAACCGACGCGGGAGGAAGCCCGCACCTGCCGGCCGTTCCTGTCCGGGCCGCTCGCCGCCCTGCCCGAACTGCGCGTGGTGGTGGCGCTGGGCGAAGACGCGCATCGCTCCGCGGTCAAGGCACTCGGCGGCAAGCTGCCCAAGGCGCGGTTCGCGCATCTGGCCGAACATCGGTTCCCCAGCGGCGTCCGCCTGATCGACAGCTGGCACCCGGCGGATCTGGATGCCGGGGCGCCCCGGCTGTCGCCCGACATGTTCGAAGCCGTGATTGCGCGCGCGCTGGTCCTGCGGGCCGCATCGGAACGCGAGGCGGCCGCCGTCGCGCCATGATCCACCTGACGCTCGCCATCGCCGATTTCATGATGATCCTGATCATGGCCGCGCTGGGCGCGATGGGCTGGATCGTCGCGGCGGCGGCGGGTGCGGGTGCCATCGGCTGGGGCATGTGGCGGCTGGTGCGCGGCCGCCGGCGACCGCGCGGCTGAGGATCAGATATCCTGGACCAGCCGGCCGTACAGTTCCGGGCGGCGATCCCGGAAGAATCCGAACGCCGCGCGGTGGCGCTTGACCCGGTCGATATCCAGCGTCGCGACCAGCACGCCGGTTTCCTGCACCCCGAATTCGGCGATCAGGTCGCCGCGCTCGTCCGCGATGAAGCTGTGCCCGTAAAAAGTCTGGCCGTCTTCCGTCCCGATCCGGTTGGCGGCGATGACGGGCACCACGTTCGATACCGCATGGCCGATCATCGCCCGCCGCCACAGCCGTGACGTGTCCAGCGACGGGTCATGCGGTTCATTCCCGATCGCGGTGGGATAGAACAGGATTTCCGCGCCCATCAGCATCATCGCGCGCGCGGTTTCCGGATACCACTGGTCCCAGCAGACGCCCACCCCCAGCGGCACGGGCGCATCCTTCCACACCTTGAACCCGGTGTTGCCGGGCCGGAAATAGAATTTCTCCTCATATCCCGGACCATCGGGAATATGGCTCTTGCGGTACACGCCCTGCACCGCGCCATCCGGCCCGATCATCGCCAGCGAATTGTAATGATGCGGCCCGTCCGCCTCGAAGAAGCTCGTCGGGATATGGATGTTCAGCTCGTCGGCCAGCGCGCGCATCGCCAGAACGGCGGGGTGCGTATCGACCGACATCGCGCGCGCGAACAGGCCCTCATCCTCGACCCGGCAGAAATAGGGTCCCTCGAACAGCTCGGGCGGCAGGACCACCTGCGCACCCTTTCCCGCCGCCTCGCGCACCAGCGCGGCAACATTGGCGATATTCTCGTGGATGTCGGCGCCGAAACCCAGCTGCAACGCGGCGACGGTGATGGTGGTCATGCAAAGATCCTTCTCACGGGGTGCCGCCCGGATCGGGCGATGGCGAAAACCGCGCGTGGCCGCGACCGCGCCGGGCTTATGACGCGGGCACCTGTTGCGAAATGCAGTGGAAACTGCCGCCGCCGGTCAGGATATGATCCGCGCGGAACCCGGTGACGATCCGGTCGGGAAACAGCGCCGCGATCGCCGCCACCGCGGCATCGTCATTCGCCGCGCCGTAGAGCGGCACCACCACCGCGGCATTCCCGATGTAGAAGTTCATATAGGATGCCGGCACGATCTCGCCATCCCGCTCGACCGCGCCGGGCGACGGAATCGCGACCACCTCCAGTCCGAAGGCACGCGCGCGGGCGGCGGCATCGGCATAGACTGCGGCGTTGGGATCGTCGGCGCCGTCCGCGACCGGGATCGCGATCCGGCCGGGTGCGACGAACCGCGCAAGATTGTCGACATGGCCATCGGTATGATCATTGGCCAGACCGTCGCCCAGCCACAGGACATGATGGATCCCCAGATCCGACGCCAGGCGCGCCGCGACATCATCGCGCGACAGGCCGGGGTTGCGGTTGGGGTTCAGCAGGCACTGTTCGGTGGTGACGGCCAGCCCGGTGCCATCGACGTCGATCGCCCCGCCTTCCAGCACCCAGTCGTGCGCCGCGGCGGTGATGCCGGCGGCATCCGCCAGCGTCCGGCCGACAGTATCGTCATGCGCCAGGTCATATTTGCCGCCCCAGCCGTTGAACCGGAACAGCGCGGCGCGGGGGCCGCCGTCTCCGCTCAACAGGATCGGGCCGGTATCGCGCAGCCAGATGTCGCCGAACGCCGCCACCTGAACATCGATATCGTCGCCGGCCAGCGCGCGGGCGGCGTCCGCGGCGGCACCGTCCGCCGCGACCAGCACGACCCGCTCGCCCCGGCCGCCCGCCCGCACCGCGCGCGCAAACGCCACCACCTCGTCGCGCGCGGGGGCAAGATCGTCCAGCCAGAGCGCGGCATGGCTTGGGAAACCGATCCACACACGGTCATGCGGCGCCCATTCCGGAGGCTGGCAATGTGGCATGAGGATCCTCAATGGCTATGGCAAAGGGCGGGGCGAAGGCGGGACGGCGGGCAGATGGCGTGTCGTCGTGCGGGTGGCAAGGGATTGTCGCCCGCACCGTCGGCGTCACCGATCCTTAGACCCCGACCAGATTGTTCAGGTTGATGATCGGCAACAGGATCGCCAGCACCATCAACAGCACCAGTCCGCCCATCATCAGCAGCACCGCCGGCTCGACCAGCGCCACCAGCGTCGACACCGCCTGTTCCAGTTCGCGGTCCAGCTCGCCCGCCGCGCGGCCCAGCGCCGGGCCCAGCCGCCCGCTCGATTCGCCCGATGCGACGATCGCCACCAGCATCGACGGGAAGATCGCGGCCTCGGTCATGCCGGTCTGCAGGCTCGCGCCCTCGCGCACCCGCGCCGCCACCGCCCGCGCGCGTTCGCGGACATGCAGGTTGGGCGTCACCGCCGCCGCCGCGTTCAACGCCTCGACCAGCGGCACCATGCTCTGCACCAATGTCGCCAGCGAACCGGCGAAGCGCGCGGCATTATGCTTGCGGCTGAACCCCGCCACCGGCCGCGTCGTTGCCAGAAACCGGTGGAAACGCAGCCGGTTGCCCGCCTGCTTCACCCAGCCGCGCCAACCGATCACCGCCAGCGCGATCGCCGCGGCTATCACCAGGCCATATCGCTGGAACCCGGCGCTCAATCCGATCAGCGCGCGCGTCAGGAACGGCAGTTCCGCGCCGCGCGACACGAACACCTTCACAATGTCCGGGACGACATAGACCAGCAGCAGCACCATCATCCCGATCGATACCACCGCCAGCAACGCCGGGTACAGCAAGGCCAGCTGCACCTTCTGCTGGTTGCGGTGGCGATGCTCCACGAACTCGGCCAGATGGTTCAGCACCTCGGGCAACCGCCCGGACTGTTCGCCCGCCGCCACGGATGCCCGATAGAATTCCGGAAAGGCCGCGGGATGATCGCCCAGCGCCTGCGCAAAGGATCGCCCGTCCAGGATCCCGCCCCGGACGTTCAGCAGCAACCCCGCCATCGCCGGCGTGTCCGCCTGCGCCGCCACCAGCCGCAACGCCTCCTCGATCCGGATATCGCTGCTCACCAGCGTTGCGATCTGCCGCGTCACCGTGGACAGCGCACGGGCGCCGACCCGCTTGCGGAACAGCGCCGACAGGTCGATCCCGCCCTTCCCCGCCGCGCCGACCGGCTTGTCGGTGATCTCCACCGCGGTGGGTAACAGGTTGCGTTCGCGCAATGCCCGCCGCGCCGCACCGGCATTCGCCGCCTCCAGCACGCCCTTGGACGGCTTCCCCGTCGCGTCGACGGCCTTGTAGGAGAAAGCGGGCATCAGGCGGTCTTTCGCCGCAAAGGCTTCTCGACAGGCTCGAACCGACCGAAACGTAGATGGCGGCCACCCCTCGCAACATCCCTGTTCGGTTCGAGCCTGTCGAGAACCCGCCGAGCCGTTCGCGCGTACCGAGAACGCGCGTCAGGATCCTGCCCCAACGCCTTCATACGTCCGGTTCGAGCCTGTCGAGAACCCTCCGCAGCGTTCTCGACAGGCTCGAACCGAACGGAACTGAACGACGATACGAACTCACACATCATCCCTCACCACCCGCGCCACCTCGTCCACGGAGGTCAGCCCCGCCCGCACCTTCGCGATCCCGTCGTCCAGCAGGCTCGGGCTCCGCGTGCGCGCCGCGGTCACCAGTGCCGCTTCGGACGCGCCGTCATGGATCATCGCCTGCATCCGTTCGTCGATCGTCACCAGTTCATACAGGCCCAGCCGACCGCGATACCCGTCGCCATGGCACGCGGCACACCCCACCGGCCGGAACACCGGATCGCCCAGCGCCACCGCCCCTGACAGCAGCGCCACGTCGCGCGTTCCCGCCATATCCTCCGCCCGGCACGCCTGGCACAGCCGCCGTACCAGCCGCTGCGCGATCAACCCCACCAGCATCGGCGCCAGCAGATAGCGTTCGACGCCCATGTCGATCAGCCGGGTCACGCTGCCGATCGCGCTGTTGGTGTGCAGGGTCGACAGCACGAAATGCCCGGTCATGCTGGATCGCACCGCCACTTCCGCGGTTTCGTCGTCACGGATCTCGCCGACCATGATGACGTCCGGATCCTGCCGCAGGATCGCGCGCAGTCCGCGGGCGAAGGTCAGCTCGGTCTTCGGGTTGACCTGCGTCTGCCCGACGCCCTCCAGCTCATATTCGATCGGATCCTCGACCGTCATGATGTTGCGCTGGCGATCGTTCAGCCGGGTCAGCGCGGCGTACAGCGTCGTCGTTTTCCCCGATCCGGTCGGCCCGGTCACCAGTACGATCCCGTGCGGCCGCTGCAGAAGCCCGTGAAACACGCCGATATCGCGTTCGTTCATCCCCAGCGCCTGCAGGTCCAGCTGCGTTGCCCCGCGGTCCAGCAACCGCATCACAACCCGCTCGCCATGCTGCGTCGGGATGGTGGAAACGCGGGCATCGATATCATAGCCGCCGACGCGCAACGTCACGCGCCCGTCCTGCGGCACGCGTTTCTCGGCGATGTCCAGCTTGGCCATCACCTTGATCCGGCTGACCAGCAACGGCGCCAGCGCGCGCTTCGGCTCCACCCGGTCGCGCAGCACGCCGTCGATCCGGAATCGCACCAGCAACCGCTTTTCCTGCGTTTCGACATGGATGTCGGACGCGCTTTCCTTCACCGCCTCCAGCAGCAAAGCGTTGATCAGCCTGATCACCGGCGAATCGTCGCGATTGTCGAGCAGGTCGTCCACCGCCGACGCACTGTCCGCCAACGCCGCCAGGTCCTGGTCGCTCGCCGATGCCGCGTCGGATGCCAATGCGGCGCTGTCGCGATATTGCGCGCTCAACGCCGCGTCGAACCCGGCATCGTCCAGCGCCACGATCGGCAACGTGTCGCCGAACAGCCGCTGCACCTCCAGCACGGCCGCCAGCGGCGGCGTGCCGCGCGTCACGCATTCGCCCCCTCCCGGCGTCGCGCGCACCAGCACCCCGTGCCGCCGGGCAAAGCCATAAGGCAGCCCCGCGACGGCGACCGGCTCCGCGGTGACGGGCTCCAGCGTCTCACCCTCGATCATCACGATCCCTGCACCACCACCTGCACATTCACCTGGCCCGCCGCATCGGCACGGTCCAGCCGCACCTCCGCGATCGTCACCCCGCCGCCGGTCTCCAGATCCGCCAACCAGCGCATCACGGCGTCATAGGGTACGCCGTCCATCACGACCCGCGTCTGGCCGCCCTCCGGCTCCACCCGTTGCACCGTCAGCCCGAAACCGGCGGCGGTGGTGGTCAGGATCTGCGCCACCGGTCCGCTGCGTCCCGGTGCCGCCGGCCGCGCGCTGCTCCCCGCGGCGGTCAGCCCGGCGGACAGCGTCTCATAGGTGCGGATATCGGCCAGCGCCTGTCCACGCGCCGCCTGCAACGGCTTGACCACCAGCACCAGCAGCAACGCGATCACCGCCACCGCGCCCAGCGCCGCCAGCAACGCGCGCTCTCGCGTCGATCGCGCCGTCCACCAGGACCGGACCCGCGCGACATGGGGTTCGAACGGGATCGCCATCAGGATGCGCCTCCGGTGCGGATCGTGATCTGCCCTTCGGCACCACCCGCCGCCGTGGTTCCGCCGCCGCCGGTCGCCGCCAGCCCGGCCGCGCGCATCCGTGCCTCCACCGCCTGCAACGCCGCCAGGTCGGGCGCGCTCACGTCCAGCACCAGGCTGCCCGCGCCGGCATCATAGGCTAGGGCGCGCAACGTCACCCCGGGCCCCAACGCTTCGGACACGCGCCCGACCAGCGGCACGAACGCCGCGCCCCGCGGTCCGCCCGCGGGCAACAGGTCGCCCGCAACCTCGGCCAGCGTGTCGTCCGTCGCGGTGCCCGGCGCGATCCGGTCGACGATCGCGCGCGTCTCCGCCTTCCGCGCCGCGGCGATCCGCTGCAACGCCAGCGTGTCCGCCGCCGCGATCGCGCCATGCGCCAGCAGGCCGCACCCGGCGACGATCGCCGCCCGCCGCCACAGGGACGATACCGCCCGCCGCGTGCGCGCGAACGCGCCCTGACGCAGGTCCAGCGCCGGCACGCGCAACCGCTCGGCCAGCGGCTCGGGCGCCAGGTCCGCCGCCACCCCCGCAATGCCGTCCGGCAATTCGGCACCGTACAGGATGCAGTCGGGACGTCCCGCCGCCGCCCACAGCGCCGCGAACCGCACCGCCGACACCGCGAATCCCGTTCCGTCCGGCACCCGCACCAGGATGCGGTCCGCGCTCCGCTCCACGCTCCACGCGCCGTCCGCCGGGACCGGCAACGCCAGCGCATCGGGCATCAGCACCGCCTGCCCCAGCCCCGCGGCCTCCGCCTCGCGGACCCAGACCGCCATCGCCGCCGGCGCGACCACGCCCGCCAGATAGCGGCCGGCCACCGTGACGGCACCCAGCGCGACATGCACCGCTTCGATCGGTTCTGCGATCCGGTCCTCGATCGCGAACGGAAGCGCGGCGATCCGCTGCCGCCGCGACGGCAGCGGCAGGTCGACCGCAGTGACCAGCACCTGTTCGGTCGGCACCAGCACGACGGCCGGACCGCCCGTCGCCGTTTCGCGCAGCCGGGGCGCGTCCGGCCCCAGCGTCCAGACGCCGGCCGGCCCCGCCGGCGCTAGGACGGGGCGCAGACGAACCAGATAGTCGTCGAGGCGGATCGCGTGTAACGCTAGTTTCACATTAAGCCTTATTGGTAGTCCCGATGACGACTTCGCCGACCGACCTTAGCCTAGCACAAGCCCGACGGGTACCGCTCGAACAAAGACATTTGCGTGACAGCGAATCCGGACTGACCCTGATCGAGATGATCGTCGTGCTGGCGATCATCGCGCTGGTCGCCGCGCTGATCGTGCCCAACGTCATCGGTCGCCCGGACGAGGCGCGCGTCACCGTCGCGCGCACCGATCTCAAGACGATCGCCGCCGCGCTCAAGATGTACCGGCTGGACAATGGCGATTACCCCTCGACGCAACAGGGGTTGGCCGCGCTGGCGCAGCGTCCCACCGGCGCGCCCGTGCCGACCAACTACGCCTCCGAAGGCTATCTGCCGCAGGTGCCGATGGATCCGTGGGGCCATCCCTACGCCTACAAGAATCCGGGCGAGGGCGGATCCGGCTTCGACCTGCTGTCGCTCGGCAAGGATGGCAAGCCCGGCGGCGAAGGGCTCGACGCGGACCTCAGCGAACGCCGTCGCTGATCGCCATGCGACCGTCCTCGTCGGAACGCGGGATGACGCTTGTCGAAATGCTGGTCGTGCTGGTCATCATCGGCATCGCCGCTGGCGCGGTGACGTTGGGCTTCGGCGCCGCCGATCGCGGGGCCAGCGCGGAAAGCGAGGCGCGGCGACTGGCGGCGCGCATCCGCCTGGCCGCCGACGACGTGATGGTCACCGACCGCGCCATCGCCTTCACCGCCGATGCGAAAGGCTATGGCTTCGTCACCTGGGACGGCCGCCGATGGACCGGCGGCGACAGCGCGCTGCTCGCCCGTCACGCCCTGCCGTCCGGCCTCACGCTGTCGGGTGTCACCCCGGCGCCGGTTCCGATCGGCGTCGACGGGCTCGGCGGCACTATTGACGCCCGCATCGCCTCTCCCCGCGACAGCTGGCACGTCCGCTACGACGGCCTCAACGCGTCGGCGGCCGCATCGTGAGGCTCCGGCTGCCGGCAGGCGTTCCCGGCCGCCTCGAACCGGTCGGAGGCGTCTCGACACGCCCGGCCCCAGCGGATTTCCCATCTGGACCGACCTTCATCGCGTCCCCGTTCGCGTCGAGCATCGTCTTCCCGTTCGCTTCAGGCATAGCCTTCCCGT
>NZ_DASVTO010000117.1:0-9972 GCF_036387535.1 Sphingomonas sp. | reverse complement strand
CACGAGGTTGGAAACCAAGCAGCTTGCAGGCACCGTCGCCACCATCGATGCCGCCGCCGGCACCTCGACGGTCGCACCCGGCTCGGCGGACGTGGTGCTGACATTCCGCAACATTCACAATCTCACCATGAATGGCGGGCCCACCGCGGCGAACGTCTTCAAGGCATGGTATGCCATGCTGCGTCCGGGTGGCACGCTGGGCGTGGTCGACCACCGCCTGCCCGCGAACCGCAACGTCGCGGACGAAAAGACTAGCGGTTATCTAAAGCGCGCCACCGTCGTCGCGCTGGCGCAGGCCGCGGGGTTCAGGCTGGCCGGTGAAAGCCAGGTCAACGCCAATCCCAAGGACAAGGCCGATTATCCGCAGGGTGTCTGGACCTTGCCGCCGGTGCTGCGCGAAGGCGACAAGGACAGGGCCCGCTATCTCGCAATCGGTGAAAGCGACCGCATGACCCTGAAATTCGTCAAGCCGCGCTGACGGTCGGACGGGCGGGCGGCATGGGGTGGCGTGCCCCCCATTGCCCCGCCCGCGCGGGACGGCTATCGCCCGCGCTTTCCATTCAGCGATCAGGATCACGACATGGCCGAGAATGAAGGCATGACCGGCGAAGAGCCGATGTTCGCCGGCGACGATACCGCACCGCAGGTCGGCGTCATCGCGCAATATGTGAAGGATTTCTCGTTCGAGAACCCGAACGCGCCGATGATCTACCAGCAACAGGCACAGCCGCAGATCGATGTGCAGTTCAACATCGGCTCGGCCGCCGTTGGCGAGGACATCTACGAAGTCATTCTCAAGATCGACGCGAAGGCGACCGTCGATGGTCAGACGGCGTTCGCGGTCGAACTGTCCTATGCCGGTCTGTTCGGCATCCGCAATGTGCCCGCGGACCAGCTTCAGCCCTTCCTGCTCGCCGAAGCGCCGCGCCTGCTGTTTCCGTTTGCCCGCCGGATCGTGGCGGACGCGACCCGCGACGGCAATTTCCCGCCGCTGATGCTCGAACCGATCGATTTCGCCGCGCTGTACCTGTCGCAACAGCAGGGCGCGACCGATGGCCAGGGTCAGCCGATCGGCCACGCCTGACGCAACCGGCGATCATCGCCATCACGCCACGTACCCCCGCATCCGCGGGGGCACGCACCGCCGGTGACGAGGGACGTCCATCATGAGCCTCGTCCGCAACACCGCCACCATCGGCGGCTTCACCCTGCTCAGCCGCATCCTCGGCCTCGTCCGCGATGTGCTGATGGCGCGGTTCGTGGGGGCGGGCTTCGCCTCCGACGCGTTTCTGGTCGCATGGCGCCTGCCGAACCTCTTCCGCGCCTTGTTCGCGGAAGGAGCGTTCGCATCGGCGTTCGTACCCATGTTCAATCGCACCATTGCGGAGGCGGAGAAGCTGAGCGGCGATGGCCTGCCCGCCGGCCGCCGCTTCGCGGAAGACGTGCTGTCGGTGCTGTTCCCCTTCCTGGCGGTTTTCACCACGGTCATGATCCTGTTTCCGGGGCCGATTGTCTGGGCGATCACCTTCGGCTTCCGCGAAAGCGGCGGCGCGCCGAAACTGGCGCTCGCCACCGAACTCACCCGGATCACCTTTCCCTATCTGCTGCTCATCTCGCTGGTGTCGCTGCTCGGCGGCATCCTCAATTCGCTCGGCCGCTTCTGGGTCAATGCCGCGGCCCCGGTGCTGCTCAACCTGTGCATGATCGCGGGGCTGCTGTTCTTTCGCGGCCATGACGATATCGCCACCGCCCGGACGCAGGCGATCGCCGTCACCGTCTCCGGCGTGGCGCAGCTCGGTTGGCTCATCTGGTCATGCCACCGCGCCGGCATGACGCTCGCGCTCCGCCGTCCGCGCCTCAGCCCGCAGGTGCGCAAGCTGCTGACGATCATCTGGCCCGCCGCGATCGGGGCCGGCGCGGTGCAGTTCAACCTGCTCATCTCGACCAATCTCGCCTCCGGTTTCCTCGGCGAAGGCGCGGTATCCTATCTCTATTATGCGGATCGGCTGAACCAGCTTCCGCTCGGGCTGATCGGCATCGGCGTCGGCACCGCGATTCTGCCTGCCTTGTCGCGGCAGATCGGTGCGGGCAACGACACCGCCGCCGTCCATACCCAGAACCGTGCGATCGAACTGTCGCTGCTGCTCACCCTGCCCGCCACCATCGCGCTGATGCTGTCGGCGACTCCGCTGGTGCGCGGGCTGTTCCAGGGGCTGCGCTTCACGCCGGACGCGACGCAGGGTTGTGCCGCGGCGCTCACCGCCTTTTCGTTCGGTCTGCCCGCTTACATCCTCATCAAGGTGCTGACCCCGGGCTTCTATGCCCGGTCGGACACGCGCACCCCACTGCGGATCGCCATGGTCGCGATGGTCGCCAATCTCGTGCTCAATCTCGGCTTCGTCTTCCTGACGCCGCTCGCTTATGTCGGGCTCGCTTTCTCCACGGCCGCCTCCGCCTGGCTCAACGTGCTGCTGCTCTACGCGACACTCCACCGCCGCGGCCTGTTCGCGGTCGATGCCCAGCTTCGCCGCCGCACGCTGCGCCTCGCTGCGGCCAGCCTCGCCATGGGTGGCGTCCTGCTGCTGCTCAATCCTCATGTCGATGCCCATACCGCCGGCGCGCTGCCGGTCCGTGTCGCGGCACTGGCCGTACTGATCGGGGTGGGCGGGCTCGCCTATTTCGCGGCAGCTTTCCTGTTCGGCGCCTTTTCGATTGCGGAACTGAAGGCGCAGTTCACCCGCCGCCGCGCTTGACGCCGCCGACGCCGTCCGCAAAGGGCAAGCCCATGGCCATGCGTATCGTCTCGGGCATCCAGCCCACCGGAAACCTGCACCTAGGCAATTATCTGGGGGCGATCCGCAACTGGGTGCGGATGCAGGATGCGATGCCGGCGGATGGCGAATGCCTGTTCTTCCTGGCCGATCTCCACGCGATCACGGTCCACAACGACCCCGTCGTGCTGGCGGCCAACATCCGCGAAATGGCGGCGACGATCATCGCCTGCGGCATCGATCCCGCCCGCGCGATCCTGTTCCGCCAGCGTCATGTTCCCGCCCATGTCGAACTCGGATGGCTGCTGAACGGCACGGCCCGCGTCGGCTGGCTGAACCGCATGACGCAGTTCAAGGAGAAATCGGGCAAGAACCGCGAGGGCGCCTCGGTCGGCCTGTTCGGCTATCCCGTGCTGCAGGCCGCCGATGTCCTGCTGTACCAGGCGACGCATGTGCCGGTAGGCGAGGATCAGAAACAGCATCTCGAACTCGCGCGCGACATCGCGACGAAGTTCAATCAGGACACCGGCACCGACCTCTTCACGCTGCCCGACCCGATCATCCCACCGGCGGCGGCACGGATCATGTCGTTGCGCGATGGTACGGCCAAGATGTCCAAATCGGACCCTTCGGAGGCCAGCCGCATCACGCTGGTCGACGATGCCGACACCATCGCCGGCAAGATTCGCAAGGCGAAATCGGACGCCGACACCCTGCCCGCCACGATCGCGGAACTCGCCAATCGGCCGGAGGCGCGCAACCTCGTCGGCATCTACGCCGCGCTGGCGGATCAGACGGCGTCGGAGGTCCTCACCCGCTTCGAAGGCAAGGGCTTCGGTACGTTCAAGCCGGCGCTGGCCGAACTGGCGGTGGAAACGCTCCGCCCGATCCGGGAACGGCTGAACCATTTCCGGGCGGACCCGGCCGAACTCGACCGGCTGCTCGATCACGGCGCCACCCGCGCCCGCGCCCTTGCCACCCCGACCCTCGCTGCGGCCTATGCCGCTCTGGGCCTCTGATCGCCGAAGCTTGCTTCTGCCGGACCGCTAAACGCCCTTTCGACGGTCCTGACGACCGGTGATTCCGGCCTCCTGTACGCCGTTTGCGCACCCCGCACGCATTCCGACGGACGCACCGCACCTCCACCCGGCGCATCGGCAACGAAAGCCTCTATCCAGGCGTTCAAACAAGGTTCAGACAAAACGCCCTACAGCGTCGATCAATTCCCCAAGCCTTGTGCTCCAAGAGGTTGTCGTCCCCATGTCGCTCCGTCGCACAGTCCTGACCCTCGCCGCCCCGCTGTCGCTGCTCGCGCTCAGCGCCTGCGCCACGCCCTTCGCCGCCGATGTCGCCCGCTATCAGCGCATGCCCGCCCCGCAAGGGCAGAGCTTCACTGTCCAGGCTCTCGATCCCAACAAGCGCGGTGGCCTCGAATTCGCGCAATATGCCGGCTATGTGACCCAGGAACTCGCACGTCAGGGCTATCGCCCGGCCGAAAGCCCCGCGTCGGCCAGCTTTGTCGTATCGCTCGACTATGGCGTCGACAACGGCAATGAAAAGGTCGTCTCGACACCCGGCTTCGGCGGGTTCGGGGGCGGATTCGGCTATGGCCGCTTCGGTCGCTTCGGCTATGGCCGCTATGGCTTTGGCTCGCCTTTCTATTACGGCTTCGGTGATCCGTTCTTCGGCGGCTATAACGACGTCCAGAGCTACACCTATTTCACCAGCTTCCTCGATATGCAGATCAGTCGTACTTCCGATGGCGAGCGTCTGTTCGAAGGCAAGGCCAAGGCGCGGTCCCGCACCGACAGCCTGCCCAACATCGTTCCGAACCTGGTAGAAGCCATGTTCACGGCTTTCCCCGGCCATTCCGGCGAGGAAGTTCGTATCACCATTCCCGAAGACAAGCGCCCCGCCACGATCCGCAACCGCCGCGTCGGCTGAACGTACACGTCTGCAAGCATCAAGACCCCGCCAGCGCGGGGCCTTTTTTGTGTCAGGCCGTCATCCCCGCCGCTGTTTGCCCCCGCCGCTGTTTGCCGTTGTCTCGCATTCCTGCATGCCTCTAGGATCGATGCTGCAGCAGGGGGCGTATGAATGATTGGTTTTCTGGCGATGCTAGCCGCGCTCGTGCCGGCGCAGGCATCCGTATCAAACACGTCCGATCGTTCGCGCCCGGCCGAATCGCTCTCCTCGCCCGCCGATTGGGTCACTGCCGATGATTACCCTGCGGCTGCGTTGCGCGCGGGTGCCCAGGGAACATCCGGCGTCCAGTTCCGCGTCCTGCCGTCGGGACGCGTGTCAGGATGCGAAGTCACGGACTCAAGTGGATCGGAGTTGCTGGACGCGATGAGTTGCGCCTTGGTCACCACCCGTGCCCGCTACCGGCCCGAACTGGATACCTCCGGGCGCGCCGTCGAAAGTGCCTCCAAGACCCTGCGGTTTACATGGCGTTTGCCGGACGAAGAATCGGCGGCGCCCGAGTTCCGTTTCGGTATTCCGTTCCGGCTTGAAGTGCAGGTGGATGTGAATGTCGACGGGAATGTCACGGATTGCACGATCATCGCCAGAAACGGGCCGGTTCCCCTGCCGCCGGGCGATCCATGCCTGGAAATCCGCGCCAGCAACGACGTTTCTCCCTATCGTGACGCGTCGGGCAAAGCCGTCGCATCGCGCATGACGTTTGTCACCAGCCTGTCCTACGCGCCGCGCTGACGCCGGCTCACCCCTCCAGCTGCCGGATCAGCAGCCGCACGTCGGCGTCCAGCTCCGCATCCTGCGCACGGAGTTTCTCGATCTGCTTGACGGCGTGGATCACCGTCGTGTGGTCACGCCCGCCAAAGCGGCGTCCGATTTCCGGCAGCGACCGCGGCGTCAGTTGCTTCGACAGGTACATCGCCACCTGCCGCGGCCTTGCCACTTCGCGCGCGCGGCGGGCACTCGACATCTCGGTCTGGCGGATCCGGTAATGATCGGAAACCCGACGCTGGATCTCCTCGATCGTGATCCGGCGCTGATTGGCGCGCAGCAGGTCGGACAACGTCTCCTGCGCAAAATCCATGTCGATCGGCCGGTCGAGCAGGGTCGCATAGGCCACGACGCGGTTCAGCGCGCCTTCCAGTTCCCGGACGTTGGCGCTGATCCGCTTCGCCAGGAACATCGCGACATCGTCCGGCACCTTGGCGCCGGCCATGCCTTCCAGCTTCTTGTCGATGATGTTGAGCCGCAGCTCGAAATCGGCAGGGTTCACGTCGGCGACCAGGCCCCAGCCCAGCCGCGACAGGATGCGGCTTTCGATGCCCTCCAGGTCCTGGGGGCTGCGATCGGCGGTGATGATCAGCCGCCGTCCGGCGGAGATGATCTCGTTCATCGTGTGGAAGAATTCTTCCTGCGTCGAATCCTTGCCCGCGATGAACTGCACATCGTCGATCATCAGCAGGTCCGCCGACCGCAACCGCGCCTTGAACGTCAGCGTGTCCTTCGCCCGCATCGCCGACACGAATTCGAACATGAACTTCTCGGCGGACATATAGATCACGCGCGCATTCGGGTGCCGCGCCAGATAATCCTGCCCGATCGCGTGCATCAGGTGGGTCTTGCCCAGCCCGGTGCCGCCATGCAGGAACAATGGGTTGAACGTCACCGGCCCACCCAGCGCCAGCGTCCGCGCGGCGTTGTAGGCGACCTCATTGGCCTTCCCGACCACGAAATTGTCGAACGTGTACCGCGGCTCCAGCGGGGTGCCGATCGGCGTCACCACCGCGACGGGTTCAGCCGCAGCCGCGACCGCAGGTTCCGCCACCGGGCCGCTGTCTGCACCGAAGCTCGCCAGACGCACCGCTTCGCTCCGCGCCGCGACCTGCACCTCGGTCACATGCGGCAGCACGGCGCGCCAGGCCTGACGCAGCTGATCGGTGAAATGCGTCGCGACCCAGCTCGCCATGAAATCCGAAGGAGCGGCCAGCGTCACGATCCCGGTGTCGGCATCGAATCGCTCTAGGCCCAGCGGCTTCAGCCAGCCGTCGAAGCTGCGCGCACCGAGCGATCGGCGCAGCATGTCGCGGACGGCGATCCACGCGGCCTCATCGGGGGACATCCCCGCGGCCGCATCATCGATCGCCTCCATCACTGCCGCCACGCCCATCTCCCCATCGCCCGCGCCATCATGGTCGCAGGACAGCACGCTCCATCCGCGGACCATCGGCCACGCCGCACGACACCCAAAGAGCGGGACGCGCGGGTCCAACGCGAAAGCGATATCGCTTCCGACCAGGAACCGGATCATCGAAACTGTTTGCCACCGACGGAGAGTCGCCCCGCGGCAGACCCCTATTTAGAGACAGCCGGACGCCCCGATCAATCCCTCGAAACGTCACCAAACCGAAATAAACCGGCTTGACACCCAAAGCCGCGGAAAACCGTAGACTGCTACTAACATATTGAAATCACAAGGTTAATACTTTGTTAACCTGATAGTGCATGCCCGAATCAAATCGCAAGTTGCGGATTTAACAGCCTTCTTCAACGGACATGAAAAAACCCGCCGGCGGATGCCGGCGGGTGGATTTTCATGATGAAGAAGCCGACCTGCCGGCACCCCATTTTGACCGGGTTCAGCCCAGCGCGGCGACGCGCTTGGTCAGGCGCGAAATCTTGCGCGACACGGTGTTCTTGTGCAGCACGCCCTTCGACACGCCGCGCATCATTTCCGGCTGCGCCGCCAGCAAGGCCGTCGCCGCGGCATCCTTGTCCCCGGACGCCAGCGCAAGCTCGACCTTCTTGACGAAGGTGCGAATCCGGCTGACGCGGGCGCCGTTGATCTCGGCGCGACGCTCGTTGCGACGGATACGCTTCTTGGCTTGCGGCGTGTTCGCCATAGAAATTGGTCCTCGGATGCTCAAATGGTCTGGCGGCACGGGCGCCCCGCCCGTTCCGTGAAGGCGCGTTCCCTATCGCGATTCCCGTAATCGGTCAACCGTCAGCGCTGGCATTCCGGGCACCAGAAGGTGGATCGCCCTCCGTCCGGACGCCGTTCCACGATACCCCCGCACGGACAGGCTTCGCCCGCACGGGCATAGACCCGGAACTGCTTGCTGAAATAACCTAATTCCCCATCAGGCCGCGCATAATCGCGCAGGGTCGATCCGCCCGCATCGATCGCGGACAGCAGGACCGCCTTGGCCGCATCGACCAGTGCGCGCAGCCGCACGGGCCTAATCGCCCCGCCCGCCGCCGATGGCGCGATCCCCGCCATGTTCAGCGCTTCGCAGACATAGATATTGCCCAGCCCCGCGACGATCCGCTGATCCAACAGCAACGCCTTGATCGGCGCCGTTCGCCCCGCCAGCCTGGCGGCCAGATACCCTGCGTCGAACGCCGGGCCCAGCGGCTCGGGACCCAGCGCGCGAAACGGCGCAAACGCGTCCACGGCGTCGCTCCGCACCAGATCGATCGATCCGAACCGCCGCGCGTCGTTCAGCGCCAGCCGCCGCCCGGCCGCAGTTTCCAGCACAAGATGGTCGTGCGTCCCGATCGCCTCCGGGTCGACGCGCCACCGCCCCGACATGCCCAGGTGAAAGATCATCGTATCGCCGCGATCGGTCGCGATCAGCCCATATTTGGCGCGCCGGCCCAGCCCCGTCACAGTCGCCCCCGTCATCCGCTGGCGCAGGTCGACCGGGATCGCCCGGCGGATATCGGCCCGGCGCGGTTCCACCAGCGTCAAGCGCTGCCCTTCCAGCACGGGACGCAGCCCGCGGACGGTGGTTTCGACTTCGGGCAGTTCAGGCATGCGGGATCAGATATGGCGGGTGCCGGTCTGACACAACGCCCTCATCCCCCCGCATGGAAATGGTCGTGGATCGCGCGCGCCATCGTCGCCGATACGCCCGGCGCCTTCTGCAGATCCTCCAGCGCCGCCGCGCGCACCGCCTTCGCGGTCCCGAAATGCATCAGCAACGCCTTCTTCCGCGCCGGCCCGATCCCCGGCACATCGTCCAGCGGGTTGGCGGTGAACGCCTTGGCCCGCTTCGTCCGATGCGCGCCGATCGCGAACCGATGCGCCTCGTCGCGTAGCCTCTGCAGGAAGAACAGCACGGGCGAATTGAGCGGCAACATCGACTCCCGCCCGTCCGGCATGTGGAAATGTTCCCGCCCCGCGTTGCGGTCCGGCCCCTTGGAGATGCCGACCACCGGCACATCCTGCACGCCCATATCCTCCAGCACGCCGCACACGGCGGACACCTGCCCCTTGCCGCCGTCGATCAGCAGCAGGTCCGGCCATTCGCCCGATGTCCGGTCCGGGTCCTCCTTTTCCAGCCGCGCGAACCGCCGTTCCAGCACCTCGCGCATCATCGCGAAATCGTCGCCCGCGGTCGTTTCCGGCCGCTTGATATTGAACTTGCGATAGCCGCCCTTCCGGAATCCCTCCGGCCCCGCCACGATCATCGCGCCGACCATGTTGGTGCCCATGATATGGCTGTTGTCATACACCTCGATCCGGCCGGGCGATCCCTCCAGTTCGAACAGCTCGGCCACCTCGGCCAACAGCTTGCCCTGCGTCGTCGACTCGGCCAGCCGCCGGTCCAGCGCCTCCACCGCATTGCGGCTGGCCTGCGCGACCAGCTTCACCTGGTCGCCGCGCTGCGGCTGCTTCAACTGCACCTTCCGCTCCGCGCGTTCCGACAGTGCCGCCTCGATCAGCGCGCCTTCCGCCAGCACCCGGTCGAGCAGCACCAGCCGCGGCGGCGGGACCTCCTCGTAGAATTGCATCAGGAAACTCGCCAACACCTCTTCCTCCGGCACCTCGGCGGTATGCGCGGGAAAGAAGCTGCGATGCCCCCAATTCTGCCCGCCGCGGATGAAGAAGGCCTGGATGCAGATCGTCCCGCCCTTGCCCGCCAGCGCGAAGATGTCGGCGTCGCCCAACCCCTCGGCGTGGATCGTCTGCGTCCCCTGGATGTAGGTCAGCGCGCGGAGGCGATCGCGGTAGACGGCGGCGATCTCGAAATCCATCGCCTCGGCCGCCGCCTGCATCTGCTTGCCGAGCTTCTCCTGGACCTTGTTCGACCGCCCGCCCAGGAAGTCCTTGGCGTCCTGGACGAGCTCGCCATAGCCGGCCTTGTCGATCCGCTCGACGCACGGCGCCGAGCAGCGCCTGATCTGGTAGAGCAGGCACGGCCGCGCGCGGTTGGCGAAGAAG
>NZ_DASVTO010000116.1:0-10687 GCF_036387535.1 Sphingomonas sp. | reverse complement strand
TCAATCCCTGCCGCGCCCACCACGCCATTCTCCTCGATCCGGGCAGCCTGTTCGAACAGCGCGAACCCGCGTTCCGCACCGGCCAGCACCGCCTGGCCCCACGCCGGATCGGCATCCGCGCCCGCCGCCTCGATCGCATCGCCAAATCGCGCCCAGCTGCCGCCCTGGTGCGCCGCGGCCAGATAGGCGGTCGGCCAGTCGCCCGGAACCTGCCGCGCCAGCATCGCCCCGCCCAGCCGCGATCCCTCCAGCACATACAGCAGGCCCCAGCGCTCCGCAGGCGTCGACATGGCGGGAATTGCGGGCAGCGTCATCGCAGGGGGCCGGGGAATGCCGAACGCCGCCAGATCGCGGATCAGGAACGGCGCGCGCGCCACCCATTCCGGCCAGAGCGCGGCCGCGTCCAGCATGGCCTCCAGCGGCGGCAACACCCGCGCATGCGCCGTCAGGAACGCCGCATAGGATCGGCGATCCGCCAGATCGAACCGGCCATAGGCGGCATCGACCCGCGCATGACAGGCCGCAGTCGCATCCCGCAGGAAGAACCGGACGGGATGACGTGGCGGCATAAGCAAAAAACTCGGCAAACGGCGGAACCGGCTGGGTTTATCAGCTTTTTCCCTTCATGCCATGTGTCTGGCGTCCTTGACGCACCCCGTCCGTTTCCACGCATGCCGACCCGGCGCCGATCGGCGCCCGATCCCCCACGCCATAGGGAGACTGCGGTGCGTCCAATCGACCATGATCTGAAGGCCGGCGCCAGCATGTCCGCTCTGGGCGCGGACGTCACGTCGTGCGATTGGGAACCGATCCACATTCCCGGCGCGATTCAGCCGCACGGACTGCTGCTGGTGGTCGATCCCGGCACCATGACCGTGGTCGCCGGCGCGGGCGATATCGAGGGGCGGCTGGCCGTCGACTGGCTCGATCGCCCGTTGGCGGACCTGCTGGGGCCGGACGCGAGCCGCGCATCCACCGCCGCCGCCAGCGTCGCGGTCCTGGCGCAGCATCGCGGCCTGCGGGAGACGTTCGATGTGTCCTGCCATCGGTCGGGCGACCATATTCTGGTCGAACTCGAACCGGTGACCTCGCAACCGGTCGATGCCGTCGCGCTGCTGACCGATCTCGACACGGTCAGCGCCGCGTTCGAACGCGCGACCGATCTGCGGGCGCTCGCCGAACGCGCGGCGATCGCCTTCCGGCAATTGACCGGGTTCGAACGCGTCATGGTCTATCGCTTTCTCGACGACGATACCGGCGTCGTGATCGCGGAGGATCGCGATCCGGCGCTCGACAGTTTCCTCAACCATCATTTCCCGGCCAGCGACATCCCGCGCCAGGCGCGTGCGCTCTATGTCCGCAACCGCGTCCGCGTGATCCCGGATATTCGCTACCGCCCCGCCCCGCTTCGCCCCGCATCCGACGCCATGCCGGCCACGGACATGAGCGACGTCGCGATCCGCTCGGTGTCCCCGATCCACCTGCAATATCTGCGCAACATGGGGGTGCTGGCCTCGGCGTCGGTTTCGATCGTGCGCGACGGCGTGCTCTGGGGCCTGATCGCCTGTCATGATCGCCAGCCCCGCCGGCTGGACGTTCGCGCGCGCCTGTTCTGCAAGGCGCTGGTCGGCGGCCTCGCGCGGCAGATCACCGCGCGCGAGGATGCGGAAACCTACCGCGAACGGATTCGTCTGCGCGCGTCGGAGGACATGATCGCGGCGCGGCTGGGCGGCAACAGCATGCTCGCCCCGTTCCTGGGCAATACCGCGGACGAACTTCGTCGCCTGCTCGCCGCGGACGGCTTCGCGGCCGTGCAGGGCGGCGACGTCATCCTGTCGGGGCATACGCCCGATCGCGATACGGTGCGGATGCTGGCCGGCTGGCTCCGCGAACGGACCGGGACGCAGCCTTTTTCCACGCACCACCTGTCCGCGCTGCTGCCCAACGCCGCGCCCCATATTGATACCGCCAGCGGGCTGATGGCGGTCACCTTGCCCGGCGACGATCCCGTCACCTTGATCTGGTTGCGGGCGGAGATGGTGGAGGTCGTCAACTGGGCCGGCAATCCGCACAAGGCGGTCGGCGCCGATCCCGCCGCCCACCTCACCCCGCGCGCGTCCTTCGCGGCCTGGCGGGAGGCGGTGCATGGCCGCGCCCGCCGCTGGACGCTGGCGGAGATCGAGGCCGCAGCGCGCATCCGCCGGATGCTGGTCGACGCGCGCCAGAACCGCCGCCTGCGCGAACTGAACGCCGAACTGACCGCGACCGTCTCCGAAAAGGAGGCGCTGCTGCTGCAGAAGGATTACCTGCTGAAGGAGGTCAACCACCGCGTTCAAAACAGCCTGCAGCTCGTCTCCGCCTTCCTCCGGCTCCAGGGGCGGTCTGTCGACGATCCGACACTCAGCGGCCATCTGGACGAGGCGCAGCGCCGGTTGTCGGCGGTCGCGCTGGTCCACCGCCGGCTTTACAGCGACGATCGCGTCGAAACCGTCGATCTGGCGCGTTATATCGAGGATCTCTGCGGCGAGATCCGCGAATCGATGGGCAATGAGGGCGCGCATGCGATCCATCTGGATCTCGCGCCGGTGCTCGTCCCGACGGACAAGGCGGTCACCATCGGGTTGATCCTGACGGAACTCGTCATCAACGCCAGCAAATATGCCTATGGCGGAGAAGCCGGCCCGATCACGATCGCGCTCGACGAACGGCAGAATCGTTTTCGGCTGGTGGTCGCCGATCGCGGCATCGGCAAGGCGCGCACGCGGGAGGGGTTCGGCACGCGCATGCTTGCCGCGATGGTCGATCAGCTGTCCGGTACGATGGAGGAACTCGACAACCGGCCCGGCCTGCGCATCATCATCGCCGCGCCGATCGCCGATTCCTGATTGGCGTCATCCGCGCTGCGCGTCGATCCAGGTGACCAGCGTCTCCAGCTGCGCCAGCGTGTGACCCGCCGACAGGAAGCCCGCAACCTCGCGCTCCGGCACGGCATAGCCATGCTGCCACGCATGCACCGCCACGCGGCGCACCGCCTCCAGCTGCGGATCAGCCAGCTTCGACGCCGGCCGCGTCCCGAACAGCATGGCCCGCAACCGCCCGAACCGCAGCTGATCCGCCAGGCTGGCCATCCCGTCGCGACGCGCCAGCCGGATCACGGTCCAGGCCCGCGAATCCAGCGCCGCCGGATCGATCATGGCCGCATCGCGCACGCCCGCGCCGGCCGGTGCAAGCTCACTGAAATTCAGATAGGCCATCAGCCCGGTTCCCTGTTCCTTGACTCACCGGGCGACGTTACTGACCGGTACGTTGACTTCCGTACCGACCGGTAACATGATGTCAACCCATGACCATCGAAAATCCTGTCGGCCACATGCTGCAACCCGCCCGCCGCACGGCCGCCGATCGGCTGTGCGAGGTTGCGACCGGGCTGTTCTACCGGCGGGGGATTCGCGCGGTCGGCGTGGACGAGATCGTTAACGAGACCGGCGTGACGAAGCCGACGCTGTATCGCAGCTTTGCGTCGAAAGACGATCTGGTCGCCACCTGCATCCGGACGCAGATGGAGGTCGTGGCCGCCAATTGGGATGCGATCGCCGCGCGTCTGCCCGATGATCCGCTGGGCCAGATCCGCGCGATCGTGGCCGGGTTCGCGGCGGATATCGCCGATCCCGCCTTTCGCGGCTGTCCCGCCACAAATGCCGCGGTCGAGTTTCCCGAACAGGATCATCCCGCCCGCCATGCATCGCAGCAGTGCAAGGCGGCGATGCGCGACCGCCTCTATACCCTCGCCCGCCGGCTCGACATCGCCGATCCGGATGGCCTGGCCGACGGTCTGCTGCTGTTGATCGAGGGCGCCGCCGGCAGCCGCCATACCTCCGCCACGCAGGGGCCTTCCCAGGCGCTCGTCAAATCGTCCGAAATGCTGCTCGCCGGGCACATGCGCTGAGGATCCGACTCGGACTTCAATCGGCTTCGGTCCCCTTGTGACTGCCGAAGCCACGCGCTTTCATGGTCGCGACTTCGCCATCGGCCGCGCGCTGGGCCACGCGCACACCCTCCGGATCGGGCGGCAGGTCGCCCGTCGCGTCGATCGGCCGGGTCCGCCCCGCCGTAGCGTCGGTCGCCGTGCGTTGCTCGGCTTGCGGGTCCTGACCCGACTGCTTCTCTTCCATGATCGGTCTCCTCCGGGTGCCAACGCGGTCGCGGGCCACGCCGTTCCGCTCGCTTTCCCCGAACGGCTGCGCCATGCTGCACCGGTCCGTCCGAAGGGGTCTTATGCGCGTTCTGCTCCCGCTCATCCTGCTGTCCACGACTGCCCCGGCCCCTGCGCAGACCGCAACCGCGACGACCCAAGCCGCCTTGGCGCGCATCGCCCGGTTGAACCCGCGTGTCGGTGCGGTCCTGGCGGTCGATCCGACCGCCCTGGCGCAGGCGCGCGCGCTCGATCGGCAACGCCGGACGCGCGGCCCGCTGTTCGGCATGCCGATACTGCTCAAGGACAATATCGAAGCGAAGGGCCCGCTGCCCACCACGGCCGGTAGCCTCGCGCTGATCGACAATGTCACCGGCCGCGACGCCCCCGTCACCGCGTCGCTGCGTGCGGCCGGCGCCGTCATCCTGGGCAAGACCAACCTGTCCGAATGGGCGAACATCCGCTCCGGCCATTCGATTTCGGGGTGGAGCGCGGTCGGCGGCCAGACGCGCAACCCGCATGCGCTGGATCGCAACCCCTGCGGCTCCTCCTC
This sequence comes from Sphingomonas sp., assembly GCF_036387535.1. Taxonomy (GTDB): domain Bacteria; phylum Pseudomonadota; class Alphaproteobacteria; order Sphingomonadales; family Sphingomonadaceae; genus Sphingomonas_R. The sequence goes on along the minus strand of NZ_DASVTO010000116.1, from coordinate 5,942 downwards.
GGGCAGCGCGGCCGCGGTGGCAGCCGGAATGGTCGATGCCGCGATCGGCACCGAAACCGATGGCTCGATCACCTGCCCCGCCGCGCTGAACGGCATCGTCGGGCTGAAACCGACCGTGGGTCTCGTCAGCCGCACGCATATCGTCCCGATCAGCCACAGCCAGGATACGGCCGGCCCGATGACGAAGGATGTCCGCACCGCCGCGCGCATCCTGACCGCCATCGCCGGGTCCGACCCCGCCGATCCGGCCACCGCCGCCGCCGATGCGCATCGCACCGACTATCTCGCCGCGCTCGATCCCGCCGCGCTGAAGGGCGTCCGTATCGGTGTGCTGCGCTTCGCCACCGGCTGGTCCGCGCCCGTGGACGCGCTGTTCGACCAGGCGCTCGCGGTGCTGATGGCGCAGGGTGCCACGCTGGTCGACATCCGCGATCTGAAAGGACGCGACGCGATCGGCCCCGCGGAAAACACGGTCCTGATGACCGAGCTGAAGGCCGATCTCGACGCCTATCTGGCGACCACGCCGGCGGCGGTCCGCACCCGGACGCTGGCGGATGTCATCGCCTTCAACACCGCGCACGCGGCACAGGAACTGGCGCTGTTCGGACAGGAGACATTCCTGGAGGCGCAGCAGACCAGGGGCCTCACCGATCCCGCCTACATCGCCGCGCGCGCGCTGTCCGTCCGGCTGGCGGGGCGCGACGGGATCGATGCCCTGCTCGCGGCGAACCGGGTCAGCGCGCTGGTTGCGCCTACCATGCCGCCCGCCTGGATGATCGACAGCGTCAATGGCGATCAGATTTCCGGCGGCGGCGCGGGCGGTCTCGCCGCCGTCGCCGGCTATCCGCACCTGACCGTGCCGATGGGCGCGGTGCGCGGCCTGCCGGTCGGGCTGTCCTTCATCGGCCCGGCCTGGTCGGAGGCGCGGCTGCTCGGCCTCGGCTTCGCCTATGAACAGGCCAGCCACCGCGCGATCCCGCCCAGCTTCCGCCCATCGGTCGAAACCAGCCCCGGCGTCGCCCCCCTCCTCCTGCCTGCCAAGGATGTTCACTGATGGAATTCAAGGACAAGATCGTCGTCGTCACCGGTGCCGCCAACGGCATCGGGCACGGCCTGGCGGCCCGGTTCGTGGCCGAAGGCGCGACCGTCATCGCCTCCGACCTACCTGGCGACACGGCGTCCGCCGCCGCGACATGGATCGGCGCCCGCTTCGTCCCCGCCGATGTGGGAAAGGAGGCGGAGATCGCCGCGCTGGTCGCCGACGTCCTGGCGCGGGAGGGGCGCATCGACCTGTTCTGCTCCAATGCGGGTATCGCCAGCATCACCGATCCGATGACGGACGAGGCCGAATGGCAACGCACACTCGCCATCAACCAGATGAGCCATGTCTGGGCCGCGCGCCATGTCCTGCCGGCCATGCTGGAACGGGGGGAAGGCTATCTGCTCAACACCGCGTCCGCCGCGGGCTTGCTGGTCGAACATTTCGGTGCCGCCTACACGATGACGAAACATGCCGCCGTGGGGTTCGCGGAATGGCTCGCGGTCGCCTACCGCGCGCGCGGCATCCGCGTGTCGGTCCTTTGCCCGGAAGGCGTGCTTACCCGCATGACCGAACATGCCGAATATCTCCGCCGTACCGCGATCCCGGTCGAACAGCTGGTCGACGTCACCCTCCAGGCGATCCGCGACGAACGCTTCATGATCACCACGCATCCCAAGACGCTGCCGATCGCGCAGGCCCGCGTCGCGGATTTCGACACCTATATCGGCCGCATGGCGCAACAGCGGGAGGCGGTGATGACGGCGCTTGCGGGCGGCGGCGGCGCCTCCTGATCAGCCGCGATGCCCGCTCAGGTCCGCGCCCGCATCGGGCGCGAACCGCAGGTTGAACAGCGTCGCCGATGCCGAAATCGCCGTCACCACCAGGAACGCGATCGTGAAATCCGCCAGCGCCGGCACGCTGGTGCCCGACACCAGCATGCCCGCATGCAGCGCCGCCGCGCCTATGCAGATGCCCAGCGACAGCATCAGTTGCTGGAACGTAGCATAGAAGCTGGTCGCCGCGCTCATCCGCGCCTTCGGGATCTCGTCATAGGCGATGGTGTTGTACGCCGTGAACTGGAACGACATGAAGAACCCGCACGCCAGCAACGTGGCAAAGATCGCGGCGATCGGCCAGTCGGGCCGGAACAGCCCGCACACCGCATAACCGATGCTCGCCACCAGCCCGTTGGTCACCAGCGCGCGGCGGAACCCGAACCGGCGGAGCAGCCGCGGCGCCAGTCCCTTCATCGCCAGCGATCCCATCGCACCGGCGACCGTGATCGATCCGCTCGCCGCCGCACTCATTCCGAACCCCAGCTGCAGCATCAGCGGCAGCAGGAAGGGCTGCGCCCCTTGCGTGATCCGCGTCAGCGATCCCGCGATCACCGACAGCCGGAACGACGGGACCCGCATCAGCGACAGGTCCAGGATCGGGTCCGCTGTCCGCGCGGCATAGCGGATATAGGCCAGCCCGACGACCAGCCCGACCACCGCCAGGATCGCGCCCACCGCCGCCTCGCCCGGCCGGCTCGCTATCTCGAACCCGAACAGCAGGCACCCCAGCGACACACCCGACAACAGGAAACCGGGCGCGTCGAACCGCGCCGGCTGCGCCTCGCGAAACTCGCCGATGAACCGCGTCACCAGCACGACGCCCAGCATCCCGATCGGCAGGTTGAGCCAGAAGATCCAGCGCCAGTCGAGATAGGTCACGATGAACCCGCCGACCGGCGGCCCCAGGATCGGCCCGATCAGCGCCGGCATGATCAGCCAGGACATGGCGGACACCATGTCTGCCTTGTTGACACTGCGCAGCAGCACCAACCGTCCGATCGGGATCATCATCGCGCCGCCCAGTCCCTGCACGAACCGCGCGGCGATCATGAACGGCAGGCTGGTCGCCTGTCCGCACAGCAATGATCCGATCATGAACAGCAGGATCGCGATCCGGAACATCGTCCGCGATCCGAACCGGTCCGCCATCTGCCCGCTGGCGGGGATGAAGATCGCAAGCGCCAGCAGATAGCTGGTCAGAGCCGCGCTCATCGCGGTCGCCTGCACCCCGAAATCGCGGGCCATCGTCGGCAACGCCGTCGCCAGCACGGTGGCGTCCATCTGCTCCATGAACAGCGCGCACGCGATGATCAGCGCGATCAGGCGATAATTCTGGGTGCTGGGCGCGCCGACCGCCTCGCCCTTCGGCACCAGCGCGACCGCATCGGCGGCCGGCAGGATGCCGTCGCGGATTTCCGAATTGATCGACGCCAGCCCGCGCCGCCGCAACCTCATGCGGGCGGTCCCCGCCGCGGGTCGGGGGTGGCGGTGATATCCATGCGCGCTCTCCGTCGATCAACACTCCCGCGCACACGGCACGCCGCGAAATCGCCCCGTTCGGCGGCGACTTCCCGCAGTCCAGATAGGCAAGGCTTGCGCGATTGGAACCGCCCCGGCGCTCTCCCGTTCCCCTTTTTCGCTGCATCGCACAACCAATCGAAGGCGCCCATGATGGATTTCCGGCGGCTGATCGCACCCTATGACGGCGCGGCCCTGCATCTCGCGACCGGGGCGGCCGTCATGGTCGGCGCGGTCATCGCGGCCTTGCTCGTCCATCACCTGATGATGCTGGTCGCGCGCAAGGCCGCCGCGCGCACGCCCACCAGCACCGACGACATTGTCGTCGAACGCCTGTCGCAACCGCTGCGCTGGGTATTTGCGGCGCTGGCACTCAGCGCCGCCCTGCCGGGGCTCGACCTCAACGATGCGGCCGCCACGGTCTGGCAGCGCATCGTCGGGCTCGCGGTACCGGCGCTGGTCGGCTGGCTGTTGATCGCGATGCTGAACGCGCTGCAGGACGTGCTGATCGCGAAGACCGACATCAATGTCGAAAACAACCTTCGCGCGCGGCGGAAACGCACGCGCGCCGGCATACTCCACCGCATCATCGTCTTCCTGCTGCTGGTGGTGACGCTCTGCATGATGCTGATGTCGATCCCCAGCGTGCGGGCGATCGGCGTCACCCTGATCGCGTCCGCCGGTCTGGCCGCGCTGGCGGTGGGTGCCGCGGCGCAGCCGGCGCTCAAGAACCTGATCGCCGGGATCCAGATGGCGTTCACCGAACCGATCCGGATCGACGATGTCGTCGTGCTGGACAATGAATGGGGCCGGATCGAGGAAATCCGGCTCACCTATGTCATCATCCGCATCTGGGACGATCGCCGGCTGGTCGTGCCGGTCTCGCGATTCCTGGAACAGCCTTTCCAGAACTGGACGCGCGATTCGGCCCAGCTGCTCGGCAGCATCGTCCTCTATCTCGATCCCGCGACCGATATCCCGCGGCTCCGCGCGCATCTGGCGACGGTGATGGACGGCAATCCGCTCTGGGACCGGCGCTTCCACAATCTTCAGGTCACCGACATGAAGGAGGACATGATCGAGGTCCGCGCGCTGATGACCGCAAAGGACGGACCGACCGCCTTCGACCTGCGCTGCGCCGTCCGCGAAGCCCTGCTCGCCTATATCGCGGCCGACATGCCGGAGGCGTTCCTGCGGCGCCGCATCATGCCCGCGGGTGACGGCTGGCCGGTCACACCGCGTCCGCCATCATCCCCCGGATCCGCGCCGCCAGCGTGACCGGGTCGAACGGCTTGACGATCAGCCCCAGCGATCCCGCCGCGCGGTACCGTTCGACGTCGCCGGGCCGCGCCCGTGCGGTCATGACGATCGCCGGCACCGATCGCAGCCCATCCAGCGCGCGGGCCTCCGCGATCAGCCGCATGCCGTCCATGTCCGGCATCATCACGTCGACCAGCAACAGGTCGGGCACATAATCCCCCTGCGCCAGCAGCGCCAACGCCGCGCCGCCGGACTCCACGGACCGCACCGACAGCGACGGATCCAGCCCAAGCGCCAGACCCGTCACCATCCGGATGTCCGGATCATCCTCGACGTGCAGGATGCGCCACCGCACGGTCATGGCGTCATGATGCCATGACGTCCGTCGCCACGCCCGCATCGTCGCCCGCGCCGCCGATCGGCACCCCGGCACGCGCCAGCAACCGATCGACCGCCACCGCCAGGTTCCGCGACGACCGCGGCGATTTCATCACGGCAACCTCGACATTCCGTTCGCGCGCCGCCGGCACGGGCCGCGCGGAATAGAGGATGACCGGAATGTCGCGCAGCACCGCGGAGTCGCGCAACCGGATCAGCAGGTCGTCCACCTGCCCGTCGGGCAATTCCTGTTCCGCGATGATCAGCGCGGGCTTTTCCTGCCGCAGGATCGCGTCCACCGCGGCCAGATCGGGCGCATGCCGCATCCGCGCCTGCGGGTGCAACGCCGCGGCCGTGCGATCGAACAGGCGTCCGTCGCCGTCGATCTGCACGATCAGCGGCTTTTCGTCGCCCAGCCCTTCCATGATCCGCTGCAACCGCGCGGCCAGGCCGCCGTCCGCCTCGCGGATCCGGCTCCACGCCGCCTGGTCCAGGCCGACACCGACGCGCACCACGCCCTTCGTCCGCGCCACCACCGGGATCGGCAGGCATCCGCCCACCGCCTCATCCTGCATTTGCGCCAGCAACTGGGCGGCGGCTGGCCCACCCGCATCCAGATCGATCAGCACCGCGTCATAGGCCGCCGATCGGATCGCGACGCGCGCATCGGCCGGTGTCTCGACGCGATCGGCACTGCAACCGCCCGCCTCGGCCAGTTCCCGCAACTGGCGCGCGCCGTCCGGCGCCTCGGCACAGATCAGCAGATGGGGCGGCTCGCCACCCGCATCGCGCAGGTCGATCGAGAACCGGAACCGCGCGCCACCCCCCGGCCGGGGTTCGAACCACAGCGCGCCGCCATGCGCCCGCACGATCTGCCGCGCGATCGCCAGCCCCAGCCCGGTGCCGCC
>NZ_DASVTO010000115.1:0-75186 GCF_036387535.1 Sphingomonas sp. | reverse complement strand
CGACTATCGCCCGCTGGGCCTGTGCGTCGACGAGAAGGCGATCGTGAACGCGGTCGTCGGTCTCCTCGCGACCGGGGGTTCGACCAACCACGCGATCCATATCCCGGCGATTGCCCGTGCGGCCGGGATCGTGATCGATTGGGAGGATATCGACCGGCTGTCGGCGGCGGTGCCGCTGATCGCGCGCGTCTATCCGAATGGCTCCGGCGACGTGAACCATTTCCAGGCGGCCGGCGGGATGGCCTATGTCATCCGGACCCTGATCGACCATGGCCTGTTGCACAGTGACATCATGACGGTGTCTGGCGGCGGGCTGGAGGATTATGCGCGCGACCCGGTGTTGCGCGACGATGCGCTGACCTGGATCGACGCGCCGGCCGAGCCGCTGGACGCATCGATGCTGCGGCCGGTGTCGGATCCGTTCCTGCCCGATGGCGGCATGCGGCTGGTGCAGGGCAATCTCGGCCGCGCGACGATGAAGACCAGCGCGGTCGACCCCGCCCGCTGGACGATCGAGGCGCCAGCGCGGGTGTTCACCGATCAGGACGCGGTGCTGGCGGCGTTCAAGTCCGGTGACCTGACCGGCGACGTGGTGGTGGTGATGCGGTTCCAGGGACCGCGCGCCAATGGCATGCCCGAACTGCACAAGCTGACAACGCCGCTGGGCGTGTTGCAGGACCGGGGATTTCGCGTCGCGCTGGTGACCGACGGGCGGATGTCGGGCGCATCGGGCAAGGTGCCGGCCGCGATCCATGTCTCGCCCGAAGCTCTCGCCGGGGGCATGCTGGCGCGGGTCCAGGACGGCGATGTCATCCGCGTGTCGGGCGATGCCGGTACGCTCGACCTGTTGGTGGATGCGGAGGTGCTGGCCACCCGTGTGCCGGCGGAAGCGCCGCCGCCACCCTATGGCACCGGACGCGAACTGTTCGCGTTCATGCGGCACGGCGCGGACGAGGCGGAGCGCGGTGCATCTGCGATGCTGGCAGCGGGAGGCCTGTGATGGAAATCGTCGCCGTCGATATCGGGGGCACGCATGCCCGGTTCGCGATCGCCGAGGTGGGCGACGGGCATGTGTTGTCGCTGGGCGAACCCGTGACGTTGAAGACCGCCGAGCATGGCAGCCTGCAACTGGCGTGGGAGGCCGCCGGCGAGGCGCTGGGTCGGCCGATCCCGCGTGCCGCCGGTATCGCGATCGCCACGCCGATCGGCGGCGAGGTGCTGAAGCTCACCAACAATCCCTGGGTGATCCGTCCGGCGCTGATCCAGTCGAAGCTCGGCGTGGACTCCTATGTGCTGGTCAATGATTTCGAGGCCGTCGGTCATGCGGTGGCGCAGGTCGGCGCCGAATATCTGCAGCATCTATGTGGTCCGGACGACCCGCTGCCGGACACCGGGATCATCACGATCGTCGGGCCCGGCACGGGGCTGGGCGTGGCGCATCTGCTGAAGACGCCGGCCGGCTATCATGTCCTGCCCTGCGAAGGCGGTCATATCGACTTCGCGCCGCTTGACGTGCTGGAGGACGGCATCCTGAAGACGCTGCGCAAGCAGTATCGCCGGGTTTCGGTGGAACGGATCGTATCGGGGCCGGGACTGGTCAACATCTACGAATCGCTGCCGCCATCGACCAGCGCCGCGTTGCGACCGATTGATGACAAGGAGCTGTGGACCGCGGCGCTGGCCGGCACGGACAGCCGTGCGGCGGCGGCGCTCGACCGGTTCTGTCTCAGCCTGGGCGCGGTGGCGGGCGACCTGGCGCTGGCGCACGGCGCGAAGGCGGTGGTGATCGCGGGCGGGTTGGGCCTGCGCATCGCGGATCATCTGCCGCGATCGGGTTTTTCGGAGCGGTTCGTCGCCAAGGGCCGGTTCGAGCGCATCATGTCGGCGATGCCGGTCAAGTTCATCACCCATCCGCAGCCGGGCCTGTTCGGGGCCGCGGCCGCCTTTGCAGGAGCGCATCGTTCATGAAGCCGGTAGAAACAGTCATGCGGGCGGCACCGGTCATTCCGGTGCTGGTCATCGAGGACGTCGCGCAGGCCCGCCCGATCGCCGAGGCGTTGGTGGCCGGCGGCCTGCCGGTGCTGGAAGTGACGCTGCGCACCGACAGCGCGCTGGCGGTGATCCGCGAAATGGCGAAGGTGGAGGGTGCGATCGTCGGTGCGGGCACCGTGTTGAACCCGGACGATCTGGCGCGTGCGCAGGATGCGGGCGCCACCTTCATCGTATCGCCCGGGCTGACGAAGAAGCTGGCGCGTGCCGCGGAGAAGGCGGACGTCGCGCTGTTGCCGGGCGTGGCCAATTCCGGCGACATCATGCGCGGACTCGATCTCGGCCTGTCGCATTTCAAATTCTTCCCGGCGGTGGCGAATGGTGGCATCCCGGCGTTGAAGAGCCTGCTGGGGCCGTTCGGGAAAATCGCGATCTGCCCGACGGGCGGCGTTACCCAGGCGACCGCTGCGGACTGGCTGGCGATCCCGCAGGTGCTGTGTGTGGGTGGATCGTGGCTGGTGCCCGCTGGCGAACCGGATGTGGCGGCGATCCGGGCGATGGCCGAAGCGGCCGCCGCGCTGACCCGGTAGGCGTCATCGCCGGAGGTGACGCAGCTTCCGCTGGCGGTGCGCGCTGCGCCACGCTCGGGCACGGCGGAACAGGCCGCGCTTGCTCAAGCCTTCGAACATCTCCCCCGGTCCTTCGGGATCGAGGATTTCGTTGTCGGCCAGCCATTTCTCTACCCCGCTGAGATCCGGCGTCTCGTAGGGACGGAGCGACCGGCCCGGCCCGCGCAGGCCCTCGATCGCGGCGATCAGTGATCCCGTCTGCTGGATACGATCCGCGACCTGTTCGGAATCGACCCCCAGATGCTCGGCGATCAGGGCATGCTGGATGGCGCCGATCCGGGCACAGCGCGGGTCATCCGCGTCGGCCCGCAGATCCACCGCGACGTCGCATTCGGTATCGAGCCGGAGCGAGCGGTTGTTCATGTTCGACGATCCCACGCGAAGCATATGTTCATCGACGATCATGATCTTGGCATGGACATAGATCGGCGTGCCGCCCGCGGTGAACGGGTGGTAGATGCGGAACCGGCCGTGCAGATCAATCCGGCGCAGCGTTTCGAACAGGCGCGCGCGGGCGGTATCCATGGCGATCGGTTCCAGCCAGCCATGCGCGCTGACCGGATTGACCAGCACGATTTCCGGGCCGTCGGGCTCCCGCAGGCGGGCGGCGATCGCCTCCGCGATCCGGCGTGACGCAAAATACTGGCTTTCGGCATAGATACGGCGGCGGGCCGCGGCGATCATGTCGAGATAAAGCTGCTCGATCTCCACGACCTCCCGCACGTCCGCCATTTCGGGCTGCGTGCGGGCGATGGCGACGGTGACGTCCCGGAAGTCCGGAACCAGATCGTTCGGCCAGCAATCCGCACCGCCCTGAACCGGAGCGAGGGGTTTGCCCCCCGCCAGGTGCCAGCGGTGACGGGCGAGATCGCCGAACCGTCGCGTGATGGGTCCGGACAGCGCGCTGGTCGCGTCGTGCCAGGGTGGGTGCGGCGTGCCGTTCGGCAGGACCCGCAACGGATGGGCATCGCGATGATCGCAATCGTCCCAGCGTTCCGACGTCATGTCGATACCGCCACAGAAGGTGAAGCTGTCATCGATCACCACGATCTTCTGGTGATGCGAGGCGCCGGTCGGGTGCTTGCCATCCAGCTTGGTGTGGATACGCGGATGACGCATCCAGCGCAGGACGGTGAAGATGGTGCGGCCCCGGAACAGCGCCTTGATGGCGCCCATGTCCCAGCGCAGGAGATAGACGTCGAGCTTGGGGTTGCGGTCCGCCAGCCAGAGAATGAACTCGCCGACCGTCTCCGGCTCGCCGGGTTCAAGCGGCTCGCCATGCAGCATGATGCGGGCATCGAAATCCCACCCGATCAGCATGATGCGGCGTTCCGCCTTCATCATCGCTGCGCGTGCGAACCGGAAATAGGCGGCGGCGTCGACGATCACCGCGAAACGATCCGCCTGATCGACGCACCAGCTGTTCTTGCCGGGCGTGAATATGGTGGCGGCTGGCGGAGGTGGCGCGGTCATCGGCAGGCTTTTCGACCGGACGTGCGACAACGGCAAGGGTCTTCCGCAAAAAGGCGGGAGCGTGACGTGCTAACCGCGTCCCGCCTGCATCAGAATGGCGTCCGACGGCAGGACCCGATCCAGGAACGGCAGGATCGCCGCACCGACCGCCGCGGCATCATCCGAAATCCGCGCGCGCAGGACCGGCGCAGGGGAGGGGATCCGCGCCTGCGCCAAGCCACGACGCAGCTGGATGACGAGGCGATCGATCAGCGGCGCGGGCAGGCGACCGCCGATCAGCACGGCGCCGGGATCGATCAGACAGTGCACCGAAACCAGCGGCTCGATCAGCGCGCGGGCTGCATCCTCGATCCACCGGGCCACGATCGCCGCGACTGTAGGATCATCGCTCAACAGCCCGTCGACAGTGACCGAGGGATGTCCCGCTTCGGCCAGGCGCGCGAACAAGGCGGTCAGCGATACCGTGTCCTGGACCGTCCGGGGCGACCCGGCGCCGACATCCGGCAACGACCCGATCGCGCCACTCCGCGCGTCGGCCCCACGAAAATAGCAGCCGTCGACCACCAGGCCGCCGCTGAGCCCGGTGCCGATCAGGACGTAGAAGAAGCTGGACAGGGTAAGCCCGCTGCCGAACCGCGCCTCCCCGATCGCGGCGGCGGCGGCTTCATGGTCGACATGGACCGGCCAGGGTAGGGCAGGACCAATCCAATGCCTGATGTCCACCCCTGCCCAAGCTTCATAGCCCGTTGGTGGCCGTTCGCCGCCGTCGCCGAGCTGCCTGGGCAGGGCGATGCCGATGCCGAGCACCCGCCTGTCGTCGAGCGGTGTCGCGTCACGCATCGCGCCGATCGCCTTCTTCAACAGCGCGACCACCTGGTCGGGTGTCGTGAACGCCTGTTGGTGTGTCGACCGGTAGCGGACCTGTCCGCCAAGATCGACGAGCAGGATGGTGAGATGATCGCCATCGAGATTGACGCCGATCGCAAAGGCGCCGTCCGGATTGATCGTCAGCCGAACCGCGGGTTGCCCGCGGGTGCCGGTGTTGCGCCCGGACGGAACGATCAGCTTCTGCTGCAGGAGATGGCGCGTGATGTTGGCGATGGTGGGCGGTGTGAGACCGGTAATCTCCGCAAGTGCCGTGCGCGTCGTTTCGCCCGCGACACGGATCGCCTGAAGCACGATCCGCTGATTATAATCGCCTGCCCTGGCGAGGTTTGTTCCCGAAAGGCTGACACTCAACCGCGCCTCACGGCCCTCCGAAGGCACCATCGCGTGGTCCCTGCGCATCATCGGAGTGTTGGTCAACATGCTGCCCCTGTCGCGAACCGTCGTCTTGGGGCGGCATCCGGCGGACGGTCGCACCTTCCCCCCCTGAAGATGCGGCTGCCGGCGGTCCTACAATATTTGGCATTACATTGGTATTAAAATCCTAAAGCCTGTTCCGCATGGGATTACGTTTTGGTCGTGGTGGAATTCACACGTGATAAGAGGAGGATGCCTGGCTCATGGGGCCGTGGGTGCACTTTGCCCGGCATGTGGATCTTTGCCGCCGCCCGCGATCCAGAGGTCAATCTGCTGTTCGAGCACCGGCAACGGGACGGAACCCGTGCCCAGCACGACATCATGGAACCAGCGCTGATCGAATGCCGGGCCAAGCCGTCGCTCGGCATCGGCGCGCTTGCGCCGGATCGTCATCTCGCCGAGCTTGTAGGCCAAGGCCTGACCCGGCCAGCTTATGTAGCGGTCGACCTCGGTCTCCACCTCGTGCTGCGACAAGGCGGTATGGCTGGCGAGATAGGTGATCGCCTGCGCGCGGGTCCAGCCGTCATGATGGATGCCGGTGTCGATCACCAATCGGCAGGCGCGCCACATCTCGTAGGACAAGCGACCAAAGGCTTCGTAAGGGGTGCGATAGATGCCCATCACGGTGCCGAGCCATTCCGTGTACAGCCCCCAACCCTCGCCATATCCGGAGAAATAGGTTTCGCGGCGGAACGCGGGGCGGTTCGGCCCTTCCAGCGCGAGCGCGGCCTGGAAGCTGTGCCCGGGATTGCATTCGTGCAGGGTCAGCGCGGGGATCTGGTACAGCGGGCGCGATTTCAGGTCGTAGGTATTCATCAGGCAGCTTTCGAGACCGCCGCGACCCGCAGTATAATAGGGGGCGATCGCATCCGGAACGGGGCGGATCGTGAAGCGATAGCGAGGTAGAAGACCGATCGTATATTTCAGCTGTCCATCGACGCGTTTCGCCGCAAAGGCGGAGACACCCAGCAGTTCATCGGGCGTCCGCGCATAGAATTGCGGATCGGTGCGCAGGAACCGGATGAACGTAGCCAGGCTGCCCTTGAAGCCCGCGGCGGCCTTGGTCGTCTCCATTTCTGCCGTGATCCGGGCAACTTCCTTTAAGCCGATACCGTGGATCTGGTCGGCCGTGAGGTCGAGCGTCGTGTATTCGCGGATCTGCGCCTGATAAAAGGCCTTGCCATCCGGCATCGCCTCCGCCGCCAGCGTGGTTCGGGTTCGGGGCAAATATTCCGTTCGAAAGAAGGTGAGCAGCTTTGCGTAAGCGGGGACCACCGACTGCGCAATGACGACCTGCGCATCGCGCCGGAGCGCCGCCTGATCGGCGGCGGGGATGACAGTAGGCATGTCGGCGAATGGCAGGAAGAACGGGTTTCTCACCGCGTCGGTCACCGCATAGGCCGCGATCGACGCATCGCGCCCGACGAGCGTGGCGCGTGGTACGGAAAAGCCGCGGGCGAGACCGGCCCGCATGTTCGCGATCTGCTCGTCAAAATAGCGCGGGAGGTCACGCATGCGGCCCAGATAGCGGCGATAGTCATCCGCCTTGCGATAGCCGGCGCGACCGTTCAGGCCCGACCAGAAATTGCTGTCCGCATTGAACGGCATCTCCCACACGCGGTAGCGGCCGCTGGCGACGAACGCCTCCAGGCTGGTGCGGAACACGGCGGCGTTGATGGCTTCTTCGGGCGAAAGCTGCGCGACCGGAATGGCGTCAAGCGCGGCCAGGGTCCGCGTCCAGTAACCGATGCGCGCCGTTTCCGAGGCAGCATCGACGCGCGGCAGATGATCGGCAGCCTCGGATGCGCCGTCGTCGAGATCCTGCCGCGCCATCTCCTTCTGTCGCCAGGTCCATTCGGTGTCGTACAGGCGCCGAAGCGCCGCATCGGCGCCCCCGGGCTCCGCCCGAACAGTAGTGGCGCTGACGAGAAGCACGACGCAGAGCGCAGGCAGGAGGCGGCGGGTCAAGGAAGAAGGCTCCGATCGCTGAGGGGCGGACGGCAGCAGACAAGACCAAAATCAGGATACGGTCAAACAGCGCCGGCCGGTGTCACACCCGCCGGTAACGGAAGTACCAGACCTCGTGCCCCTTGCTGCGCGCCTTTTGTTCATAGCGGGTTTCCGGCCAATCGTCGGGGCGAACGAGGAAATCGCGCGGGCTGTCCGCGAGCCATGCGAAGTCACTGCGGCTGCCCATGATCATCATCGCCCAGCGGACATAGACCGGATGATCGGTGCCGAACCGAAACTCCGCACCCGGCTTGAGCTTTGCGGCGATGCGATCGACCGGGCCGGCGTTCATGAAGCGGCGTTTGGCGTGGCGCGCCTTCGGCCAGGGATCCGGATGGAGCAGGTAGACACGGTCGAGCGATGCATCCGGCAGCCGTTCGAGCACGTCGAGCGCGTCGCCCATGTGCAGGCGGACATTGGCGACGGCGTCGGCATCGATCTTCATCAACGCACCGACGACGCCGTCCAGAAAGGGTTCGCAGCCGATGAACCCGCTGCCCGGCCGCATCGCCGCCTGGCCGACCAGATGTTCGCCCTTGCCGAAACCGATTTCCACCTCCAGCGGGCGGTCGTCACCGAACAGGGCGCGCGCGTCGAGCGACCCGGTGGCGGGCACCGAGAGTTCGGGCAGCAGCCGTTCCACGAGGCCGGCCTGACCGTCGCGCAATTTATGTCCGGTGCGGCGTCCATAGAGCCGGCGGAGGGTAGTGGGATCATTTTGGATCATCATAGATTGTCACGAAACGGAGGAAAATCAGCGATCGTGATGACGCCATCGGCATCAATCTCGATCAATTTGTTGATGGTGTCGGGTTCTCGTTGCAGGCAATCCAAAACCACCAAGAATAGGTCGACCTGCTTGACCTTAGGGACGCTCGGTAAAATGACAATCAGGGCAGGATGTATATCCATGGATCTGTAGATCGGACGGAAATCAACACCATTATTGGTGACGAATATATAATCGCCCTGCAAGACGAGCGGGATTAATGACTGATCCCGATATCCTGCCTGATTGAACCAGTTGAGATGGGTTGCCTCAATTTCCAACGATATCGCTTTCAGCGCAATCGCAGGCGAAAGACACTCGTCAATCAGGAATCTTAACATCCAGGCCACTCTCCTGCGCCCATCGGATCACTGCTTCCACCGATCCCATCGGCAGGTAGGGGTAGGCACAGAAAATCTCGAACTTCGATTCGCCCGCATTCAGCGATACGCGGATGACCTCGGCCGGGACGCGCGTGCCGGAGACGCAGGGCATGCCGCCCAGAATACCGGGCGTGGACACGACCCGGACCGGACCGGGATCACGGACGGGGGAAAAGATGTTCATGCCGGCCGCTCCTTCATTCGGCGCGGCCAGCATAACCGATGTCGGACGCGATCAGAAGGCGCGCTTCAGTTCCTCGACCAGATCGGTCTTTTCCCAGGTGAAGAAATCGCCGTCGGGCTGCCGCCCGAAATGGCCATAGGCAGCAGTGCGGGCGTAGATCGGGGCGTTGAGCTTCAGGTGAGTACGGATGCCCTTGGGGGTCAGGCGGACCAGCTGCGGCAGGATGCGTTCGATCGCCGCCTCGTCGACCTGGCCGGTGCCATGCGTGTCGACATAGAGTGACAGCGGTTCCGCCACGCCGATCGCATAGCTCAGCTGGATCGTGACCCGGCGGGCCAGCCCGGCGGCGACGATGTTCTTGGCCATGTAGCGCGTGACATAGGCGGCGGAGCGGTCGACCTTCGTCGGGTCCTTGCCGGAGAAGGCGCCGCCGCCGTGGGGGGCCGCACCGCCGTAGGTGTCGACGATGATCTTGCGACCGGTGAGCCCGGCGTCGCCGTCCGGCCCGCCGATTTCGAACAGGCCGGTCGGGTTGACGAAGATCGATGCCTCGTTCGGCATCCAGCCATCGGGCAGCACGCCGGCCATGACGCCCTTGGCATATTCGCGCAGCAGGCCCTGATCGACGCCTTTGCCATGCTGGGTCGAAACGACCAGTGCGGTCGCGCGGACCGGCTTTTCCAGTTCATAGGCAAGCGTGACCTGGCTCTTGGCATCGGGCTCCAGGAAGGGGGCCGCGCCGCTGTGACGGTCCGCGGCCATCGTTTCGAGGATGCGATGCGCGTAATAGAGCGTCGCCGGCATCAGATCCGGCGTTTCGTCGGTGGCATAGCCGAACATGATGCCTTGATCGCCGGCGCCTTCGTCCTTGTTGCCGCTTTCATCCACACCCTGCGCAATGTGCGCGGATTGCGGGTGGAGATGGTTCGCGAAATCGGCGGTCTGCCAGTGAAAGCCTTCCTGTTCGTAGCCGATGCGCTTGACGGTTTCCCGCGCGGCGACCTCGATCTCCGCCAGCGCGCCTGGCGTCCAGTTGCCGGCCGTGTCGATCATGCCGTCGCCGCGGACTTCGCCGGCCAGTACGATCCGCTGCGTGGTGACCATGGTTTCGCAGGCAACGCGCGCCTGGGCGTCCTTGCCCAGGAACAGATCCACCACCGCGTCGGAAATCTGATCGGCGACCTTGTCGGGATGCCCCTCGGACACGCTTTCGGAGGTGAACAGGAAATTGTCGCGCATGGGTGCAAGTCGCCTTTTCTGGGATACGGACGTGATAGGAGGCGCCCGTATATAAAGATATAAAGCTATCCTTATATCGCTCTTAGCGGCGCTTGGCCCGGCGTGCAATCATCGCCACCCCACCCAGCGCGAGTGCCAGGAGGCCCGGCAACAGGTTGCCATGACGCGCGAACGGAGGCGGCGCGAACGCCGATGGCAGCACGGCATCGATCGCACCGGCACGGTGCCGGGGGATGTCGTGCAGCAGGCGTCCGGCGGGATCGACGACCGCCGAAATGCCGTTCGGTGTCGATCGGACGATCGGGATTCCTTCTTCGATCGCGCGCAGCCGCGCCTGGGCCAGATGCTGTGGCGGGCCCCAGGCGCCGAACCAGGCGTCGTTGGAAGGGTTGAAGAGGAAGTCAGGGCGATTGGCGCGATCGACGACGTGCCCGGAAAAGATGATCTCGTAGCAGATCTGGACCCCGACCTTGCCGAAGCCGGGCAACCTATAGGATCGCGGTCCCGGGCCGGACCAGAAATCGATATCGCCCGGCACCAGCCGCGACAGTCCGATCGGCGCCAGCAGCGCGCGCATCGGCAGATATTCGCCGTACGGCACAAGATGCGCCTTGTCGTACCGGTGGAGCAGGCGCCCGCGCGCATCCATGACGAACAGGCTGTTGCGCGCGCCGACCGCCTCCCCACCGTCATCGCGTTCCAGGCGCGTGCCGCCGGTCAGCAGCAGGTCGCCCGGACGCAAGAGATCAGTCAACGCTTCCCGCGCCAACCGGTCGGTCTCCAGATAATAGTCGACCGCCGCCTCCGGCCACAGGACAAGGCGCGGGGGGGCATCGCCGCGCGGGCGGTGCGACAGGCGGGCGAGCTTCAGCAGGCCGTCATAGGCATAGTCCGGCTGGTTGCGGGCATCCTGATCGATGTTCGGCTGAACGATGTGGACGACGTGCGTGCTGCCTTGGACGGGCGGCGTCGCGCAGAAGGACAGCGCCACCGGCATGACCGCAGCGGCAAGTGTCGCGCGCAGATCGCGGCGGGCGATGGCGACCAGCGTGCCGGCCGCCAGGATCAGGATTGCCGACAGCCCGTAGGTGCCGACATAGCGTGCTGCCTGCGCGGTCGGCAGTCCGAGCCAGACGACCCCGAGCGGATTCCAGGCGAAACCGGTGAACAGCGTGGCGCGCAGCCATTCGGACGCGATCCAGAAAGCGGCCAGCGCAAAGATCAATGGCAGCGGCCGGCGCCCCGCCACGGCGCGTGCGAGGCCGGCGGCGATCGCGGGATAGACGGCCAGGTAGACCGCGAGCAGTATGACCGCGACCCACCCGAGCCAGCCCGGCATCGCGGCCTGATAGGTGAAGGCGGTCGCGATCCAGTTCAGCCCCAGCGCGAATTGGCCGAGCCCGAACCACCAGCCGAGTGCCGCGGCGCTGCGCGGGCCCTGCGTCTGGCCAAGCAACCAGATGAGGCCGGCCAGCGCCGCGATCGTCAATGGCCACGCGCCCAATGGCGCAAAACCCGTCGCCGAGACGAGCCCGAGCAGAACGGCCAGCAGCCAGCGGCGGCCGGGTGTGGACAGGCCGGTAGTCATGAGGCGGGAGGGCTCCTTCATGGTCGCCGCTAGCCGATTTCGATGCGGGACGAAACCATCGCCGACCTTGTCGGTCGCGGTGGATCCTATAGGATATCGGGATGAGCCTGCGCCCTTTCCACCTTGCCTTTCCTGTCCACGACCTGGCGGCGGCGCGTGCCTTTTACGGCGGCGTGTTGCAATGTCCTGAGGGGCGGAGTTCGGCCGAGTGGATCGATTTCGACCTGTATGGGCATCAGATCGTGGCGCATCTGGTCCCGGGATCCACCGGTGACGCGGGCGCGAACGGCGTCGATGGGCATGACGTGCCGGTGCCGCATTTCGGCGTGGTGCTGGACATGGCGGATTGGGAGGCGATGGCGGCCCGATTGCGCGCCGCGGGCACGGTGTTCGGGATCGAACCCCACATCCGGTTCGCCGGGCAACCCGGCGAACAGGCGACGATGTTCTTTCGCGATCCATCCGGCAACGCGCTGGAGTTCAAGGCCTTTCGCGACCTGAACCAGCTGTTCGCGACATAATCCCGCAGGATCAGCGCGATGCGGTGCGGACACCCTGATCGGCGGCGGTGACCCGCCAGATGTGGTTGCCCACATCGTCGGCGACCAGCAAGGCACCGGTCCTGTCCTTGATAACCCCGACCGGGCGACCGCGTGCCTGTTCTTTCGGATCGAGGAACCCGGTTAGGACATCCACCGGCTTGCCCGTCGGGCGCCCCGCCGTGAAGGGGACATAGATCACCTTGTACCCCGACATCGGTTTCCGGTTCCAGGATCCATGCTGACCGATGAAGGCCCCGTTCGCGAAGCGCGGCCCCAGCGTCGTTCCGTCCGCGAACGCCAGACCAAGCGACGCGGTGTGCGGGCCGAGCGCATAGTCGGGCCGGATGGAATATTGCCGCAGATCTTCGTCCGGAACCGGCGCCCGTTTGTCGATATAACCGCCCCAATAGTAGAAGGGCCAGCCATAGAAGCCGCCGAAATCGACCTTGGTCAGATAGTCTGGCACCATGTCGGATCCGAGTTCGTCGCGTTCGTTGACGACGGTGAACAGCGATTTGCTGCCGGGTTCCCATGCCATGCCGTTCGGGTTGCGGAGGCCATAGGCATAGATGCGGTGACGCCCGGTGGCAGGGTCCACTTCCCAGATCGCGGCGCGACCTTCCTCGGCGGCCATGCCGCGCTCGCCGACATTGCTGTTTGACCCGACGGTGACGTAGAGCCGCGATCCATCCGGGCTGGCGATGACATTCTTGGTCCAGTGATGATTGATCGGGCCGCCGGGCAGGTCGACCACCTTGGTGGCCGGCGTGGTGATCTTCGTCTGGCCGGGCGTGAACGGGAAACGGACGAGCGCATCGGCATTTGCGACGTAGAGATCGCCGCCGACCAGCGCCATGCCGAAGGGCGAGTTCAGGCCGGACACCAGCACCGAGCGGCTGTCCGCCACACCGTTCCCGTCGGTATCGCGGAGCAGCGTGATCCGGTTGGCGCTGGGCACGGCTGCGCCGGCGCGGCTCATGATCTTCGCCTGGAACCAGCCGCGGACGCCCTTGCCGTCATCGGGCTTGGGCGGAGCATTGCTTTCGGCGACCAGCACATCGCCGTTGGGCAACAGCAGCATCCAGCGCGGATGATCGAGCCCGCCGGCAAAGTCGTTGACCGCAAGGCCGGGCGCGGGGGTGGGGGCTTCGCCGGGTTTCCAGCCGATCCGCTTCGCGATCTTGACCGTGGGGAACCAGGAGGTGGTGGGATCCGGGATTTCAGGCTTCGTGCCCTGCGTCTGCTCCAGCGCCAGCTTCGCAGTCGTACCGCGCGTCAGCCAGTAGAACAGGCCGCCGCCGGCCACGATCAGAATGGCGAGGACGGCAAGGATGCGATTGCGCAAGGATCATGGCCTTTTTCGGAATGGTTATGCGGCTGTAACGATCAAGATGCCGATCGGATGCAGGCGGGTAGGATCAGTCTTCGTCGGGGTCGGGGATGGGCGGATGAAGGCGAAGGCGGTGAATGCGCTTGGTGTCGCCGGCCGTCACCTCCAGCCGCCAGCCGCTGGGATGCAGGACGGTTTCGCCCGGTTGCGGAACATGGCCGGCCAAGGTCGAGGCCAGGCCGCCGAGCGTATCGACATCCTCATCCGTCTCCGTCAGCCGCGGATCGATGATGGCGATATCTTCCAGCTCTGCACGCGCGGCCGCGTCCCAGATGCCGTCCT
This sequence comes from Sphingomonas sp., assembly GCF_036387535.1. Taxonomy (GTDB): domain Bacteria; phylum Pseudomonadota; class Alphaproteobacteria; order Sphingomonadales; family Sphingomonadaceae; genus Sphingomonas_R. The sequence continues at coordinate 61,406 of NZ_DASVTO010000115.1, read as the reverse complement.
CCAGTTGCACGAACAGCGCGTCGGCGGCCTCGTCATGCTCGTCCTCGATCTCCCCGACGATCTCCTCCATAAGGTCCTCGATCGTGACGAGTCCCTCCGTCCCCGAATATTCGTCGACGACGATGGCGAGATGGGTGCGGGTCGACCGCATTTCCGCGAGCAGATCGAGTACGCCCATCGATTCGGGGACGTAGCGCGGTTCGCGCAGCAAGGCGGTGAGATCGGCCGGAGGCGGGCCGCCGCCGGCCAGGATCGCGAACACATCCTTGACGTGGATCATCCCGATGACCTGATCGAGATTGTCGCGGTAGACCGGCAGCCGGCTGTGCCCGGCATCGGCGAACGCCGCGACCAGTTCGGTGAAGCCGGTGGTTTCCGGAACCGCGATGATGTCCGCGCGCGGCACGCCGATTTCGCGGACGGTGCGCTCGCCGAAATGAAGGAGGTTGCGGAGCATTTGACGCTCCACGGAGGACAGGTCGCCGGCATCGGGCCGCGCGCCGCCATCCTCATGGTCTTCGATCGCTTCCTCGATCTGGTCGCGAAGCGTGGGCTCGCTGTCCTCACCGAACAGGAGGTTGCGGAGACCGGCCCACAATCGGCCGCCGGTCTCGTTGCTACTGGAATCGTCTGGCATTGGAAGGTTCGGGATCCTTGTGGGTGTGGTCCACCCTAGCGTGAAGTGCGACGGTGCGGCTATCATGGACATAGGGCGGTATGTTTTTTGTTACAGAGGTGTTTTCACATCACCGTCATCCCGGCGGAGGCCGGGATCTCGGTGGGGCTAGGTCGTCCTTCACCCAGGGGCGATCCCGGCACGTGCCGTGATGACGATTTGGGGGGAGGGCGCGAAGAAAGCCTGTCCCGTCAATCGTCCTCGATCGCATAAGGATCGTCGATGCCGATCGCCGCCAGCGCGGTACGCTCGACGGACTCCATCGCATCGCCTTCGGCTTCGTCGATATGATCGTAGCCGAGCAGATGCAGCGTACCGTGGACGATGAGATGGGTGGCGTGGGTTTCCATTGGCACGCCCTTATCCGCAGCTTCGCGCAGACAGACACCGGCGGCGAGCACGATATCGCCGAGCAGGATCTCGCCATCGTCGCTATCGGCGAGCGTTGGTAGAAGATCCGGTTCGACCATCGGAAAGCTGAGCACGTTGGTCGGCCGATCCTTGCCGCGATAGCTCGCGTTCAACGCCTGAACCTCGGCATCGTCGGTGAAGCGCACGGAGATTTCGACCAGGACGGCCATGTCGACCAGCGCCGCGTGCGGGCTGTGGCGAAGGGCAGTGTTCACGGCGCGATCGGCCAGCGCCTGCCAGTCGGTGGCGCCGGACCAGCCTTCCTCCGGAGAGATGGCGACCTCAATCATGACGGGAGCCCCCCTTTCCTTGTGAGGAAGGAGGCGCCTGACGATCACGCATCGTCGGGACCTTCATAGGCCTGGACGATGCGGCTGACGATCGGGTGGCGGACCACGTCGGCCGCACCGAAGCGCACGGTCGCGATGCCCTGCACACCCTCCAGCCTGCGGACCGCGTCGGCGAGGCCGGACTGGCCGACGCCGGGCAGGTCGATCTGCCGCGGATCGCCGCAGACGACCATGCGGCTGTTCATGCCGAAACGCGTCAGGAACATCTTCATCTGCGCGATGGTGGTGTTCTGCGCCTCGTCCAGGATGATGAACGCGTCGGACAGGGTGCGGCCGCGCATGAAGGCAATCGGTGCGATCTCGATCTCGCCACTGGCGATGCGGCGTTCGACCTGCTCGTTGGGCAGCATATCGTAGAGCGCGTCGTAGAGTGGACGGAGATAGGGATCGACCTTCTCCTTCATGTCGCCGGGCAGGAAGCCGAGCCGCTCGCCCGCCTCCACCGCGGGGCGCGAGAGGATCAACCGCTGGACCGATCCGTTGATCAGCTGCTGAACGGCCTGCGCCACCGCCAGATAGGTCTTGCCGGTGCCCGCCGGGCCGAGCGCGAAGATCACATCGTCGCGGCCCAGCGCCTCCATGTAACCGATCTGGGTGCCGGTACGCGGGACGATCGTCTTCTTGCGCGTGCGGATCATCACCGGCGGGGTGTCACCCGCGTCCGCGCGGATGATCCCTTCCAGCGTCGGTTCCGCCGACATCTGGATGATGCCGTCGACCATGCCGGCATCGACATCCTGCCCCTGCACGATGCGGTTGTAGAGGCCGGTGAGGATTTCGCGCGCGCGCGCCGCGGCCTCTGCCTCGCCCTCGATCTGGATCTTGTTGCCGCGGGCCGACATGTAGACGCCCAGCTTGCTTTCGATCGCGATCAGATTCTGGTCATATTGCCCGAACAACCGTCCGAGCAGTTGCGGCTTGTCGAACAGGATCTCCAGCCGGGCGCGTTCGCCCGCGCGGGCCTGCACCGGTTTACGCGACATGGACGCTCGTCATCTGCGTTGCACTCCGTCAGCCACCGGGGACTCCGGCCGGCCTGATGCTAACCGAGATGGGGGGTGCGGGGGAAATGCGAAAGTGCTGCTGTGGGTTGGTCGGACGGTTGCCGACAGGTCCGATCGTCTGGACGCGCTAGACCGCTGCGCCGCCGACGCTGTTGGGTCCCGCCGAGACGATCGCGACGTCGACCATCGCGCCGATGGGAGCGTCGGTTTCCAGGTGGACGGATTGTAGCCAGGGCGATTTGCCGATCCGCTGGCCGGGTTTGCGGCCGTTGCGTTCGATCAGGATGCGGGTGCGGCGACCAACGGTGGTCTGATTGAACGCAGTCGCCTGTTCCCAGATCAATGCCTGGAGCATGTGGAGGCGGGCATCCATCACGGATTCGGGAACCGGGTCCGCCATCGTCGCGGCGGGGGTGCCGGGGCGCGGACTGTATTTGAAGCTGAAAGCCTGCGCATGTCCGACCTGACGCACCAGATCGAGCGTCTGTTCGAAATCGGCGTCGGTTTCGCCGGGAAAGCCGACGATGAAGTCCCCGGAGACGGCGATGTCGGGCCGGGCCGCGCGAACGCGATCGAGGATGCGCAGATAGCTGTCGCGCGTATGGCTGCGGTTCATGGCCTTCAGGATGCGGTCGGACCCCGCCTGAACCGGAAGATGCAGGAACGGCATCAGCTTTTCGACGTCGCGGTGCGCGTCGATCAAGCCTTGCGTCATGTCGTTCGGGTGGCTGGTGGTATAGCGGATGCGCTCCAGCGCGGGCAGGCGATCGAGTTCGGCGATCAGGCGGTCGAGCCCGCCGCTGCGCCCGGCCGCGTCGGTGCCGGTCCAGGCGTTGACGTTCTGGCCAAGCAGCGTGATTTCGCGGGCGCCGGCATCGACCAGCGCCCTGGCCTCATCGACGACCTGCGTCCAACGCCGGGACACCTCCGCACCGCGCGTGTAGGGCACGACGCAATAGGTGCAGAACTTGTCGCACCCTTCCTGCACCGTCAGGAACGCGCTGGGCCCCTGGCGGCGGCGGGCCGGCAGTTGTTGGAACTTCGACAGCGCCGGCATGTCGGTGTCGAGCGCGCGGCGGCCAGTGGCGGCCTCCGCCACCATGGCAGGCAGGCGGTGATAGGCTTGCGGGCCCACCACGATATCGACGCTGGGCGCGCGGCGGGGAATCTCCGCGCCTTCGGCCTGCGCGACGCAGCCGGCAACGGCAATCATCGGCGTGCTGCCGTCCGCACGTTTCAGCCGGCCGATATCGGAATATACCTTCTCCGCGGCCCGTTCGCGAATATGGCAGGTGTTGAGGACGACCAGATCGGCATCCCCGATCTCGGCCGCCGCCGTCAGCCCCTCGGCCTCCAGCAATTCCGCCATACGGGTGCCGTCATAGGCGTTCATCTGACAGCCGAAGGATTTGACGTGGAAGGAGCGGGGCGGGGCGTTCATCGGCGCGCTATAGGGCATCGCGTCGCGGACACCTAGCCCGCTTCTACCCGCCGAGACGCGCGACGATCGCGGCGCGGGCATCGGCCGCCAGTTGCTTGCGGTCGGCCGAGGGCGGTAACGGATCGAGGAAGTGGAGCGTGATCGGGATGCGGCCGGCGCGCGTGATCAGCCGGCGGGCGACCTGTGGAGCGGACTCCTCGTCCTTCCATGCGATTTCGGGTGCAAGCGCGCCATAATCGATCGCGACCGGCTGGACCCGGACGCCGGTCGCGGTGGCGGCGGCGATCAGAGCGGCGCGGAACGGCCTGAGCGTGGTGCCGTCGTTAGTCGTGCCTTCGGGAAACAGCGCGACCGGCCGGCCGGCGGCAAGCGCGTGGGTCAGGGCATCGGCCTGGCTGCGCGCGGTGGTCCGGCTGGTATGCGCGATGAAGATCGTGCCGCCGAGCCGCGCCAGCCAACCGACGACCGGCCAGCGGGCGACCGCGTCCTTCGATACGAACGCCGTGCCGGTGGCGCCGCCCAGGCCGAGGATATCGAACCAGGACAGATGGTTGGCCACGAACAGCACGTCACGGTCCAGTGGCCGGCCCAGGATCCCGATGTCGGCCCCCAGTGCGCGGGCCGCACCGGCCAGAAAGCGCTGAACCCAGATGCGTTGCCGCCCCGTCAGGTGGCCGAGCGCATGGCCCGCCAGGCAGACGACCAGCACCGCCAGCACGGCCGCAATGCGACCGAAGGCGCGAAGGTTGAGGCGGTTGCCGGCCCACGGCCCGTCACCAGCGGAAGGGCGCATGCTGCGGCGCAGTTCCTAGTGATCGCGGTCCAGCGGAACGCCGTACAACTCCATGCGGTGATCGACGAGGCGGAAGCCCAGTTTCTCGGCGATCTTCTTCTGCAGCAATTCGACCTCGTCATCGATGAACTCGATCACGCGGCCGGACTCGATGTCGATCAGATGATCGTGATGCGTGTCGGGTGCCGCCTCGTAGCGGGCGCGACCGTCGCCGAAATCGTGGCGCGCCAGAATGCCCGCCTCTTCGAACAGGCGAACAGTCCGGTATACGGTGGCGATCGAGATACCCGGATCGATGGCGGCGGCGCGGACATGCAGCGCCTCGACATCGGGATGATCCTCCGCCTCCGACAACACGCGCGCAATCACGCGACGCTGCTCGGTAATCCGGAGCCCCTTTTCCGCGCAAAGCGCCTCGACATCGATCCTGCGGTGCATGGCATCCCTAAGCTTGGGCGTCTGTGGCGGTCCGCCGGATTCGACCGGCCCGTTGTCCAGCCTAGAACATGCCCGCGAGGCGCGAAACCCTTTTAGCCCCGCGCGGGGCGGGTGCCGAGCCCGATCTCCTTCGCCAGCGAACGGCGGCGGTCGGAATAGGCCGGCGCCACCATCGGATAGTCGGCCGGCAGCCCCCAGCGCGCGCGATATTGATCCGGTGTCAGCTTGTAGCGCGACATCAGATAGCGCTTCAGCATCTTCAGCTTTGCCCCGTCTTCCAGGCAGACGATATAGTCATGCTTCACCGATTGCCGGATCGGGACGGCGGGTTCCGGCGGGGTTTCCGGTGCGGCGGCAGGCGTGTCGACGTGCGACAGGGCGCCGTAGACGTCGGCGATCAGCCCCGCGATGGCATCCACCGCCACTTTGTTGAAGGCGACATGCGCCGCAACGATGTCGGCGGTCAACGCGATGAGCGTATCGGCATTGGTACGAGTCATGAACAATCCTGCTGCGCGATCGCTTCGCGGTAGATGATGTTCCCTCCACAAAATCATGATGTCAGAGCAACATGCTTGCGTTGATCTGCATCATGTTTGCGCCAGATCACTTTCCAGCGTGTATGCGTCATGAACCCCGCCGTCCCGCCCGCGATAATAGCCGCGCCGGCAACCGACGACCCGAAAACCCGCTGAGTCGTACAGGTGGCGGGCAGGATTGCCGTCGCGAACCTCCAGAAACAGCTTGCGTGCACCACGTTGGCGAGCCGCATCGCGCACCGATGCGAGCAACAGGTTTCCGACACCCAGGCGCCGATCGCCCGGCCGCACGGCCAGCAGGAGCAGTTCCGCCTCGTCTGCGACGATCCGGCTCAGCGCGAAGCCGACCGGCCGATCGTCGATACGGGCGAGCGTCATCCAGACACCCGGTAGCGAGAGGATGCCGAGGCATTGGCTTTGCGTCCAGGCTTCGCCGAACCGGGGATCGAACGCCTCCGTCATGGTGACCATGACCTCGCCCAGATCGGCGACGCCCGCGTCGCGCAGGACGACCGCCGGCATCATGCGGCGGGTTTCGCATCCGGTGCCCGCCCGTAGATCGGCGTGGCGGGCAAGTGCGTGAACGCCGGTGGCAGGTGCACCGCGTTGGCCGCGATCGGCAGCCGGTCGTCACCATGATGATCGCCCCGCGCCACCAGCAGGGCCGGGGCCCCGGATCCGACGACCAGATCATCCTCCGCAAAGCGTGCGGCGTCAGCCGGCACCAGTGAACGGAGCTCGCCCTGCGCGATCAGCTCCGGTCCGGTGAAGCGCTGCACGAACAGTTCGCCATGTCCGCCGATGATCGCGGCCGTCACGCCGCGGAGCGCCGGATCCTCGACCAGCGCAGTCGCCGCCAGCAGCGCGAGTGCGCTATATCCCTGGACGGGCACCTGCCACGCGAAGGCGAAGGCGCGGGCGGCGGCCAGACCAACGCGCACGCCCGTGAAGCTGCCGGGCCCGCAATCGACCAGGACCGCATCGGGCCGTACATCCCCCAACAGATCATCCACCATCGGGACTAGCCGTTCGGCATGACCGCGACCGACCACCGCATGCCTGGAAGCCAGCACGGTGCCGTTCGCGATCAGCGCCACCGAACAGGCGTCGGTGGCTGCATCGAGCACGAGCACGCGCACGTCAGGCGATTCGATTATAGGCCTCGAACGCCGGACGTGGCAGTCGTTCATGGATGGTCGCGGGGTCGCCATGACCCAGCGTCATGATCAGGTTCGACTGAATATGCGTGCCTGCGAAGAACGCCGCGTCGACCTTGGCGTTGTCGAAGCCCGACATCGGCCCGGTGTCGAAACCGAGCGCCCGCGCGGCCAGAATGACATAGGCGGCCTGCATCGAACTGTTGCGGAGGCCGGCGGTGGCGATCATGTCGGGTTTGCCGGCATACCAGGACCGCGCGTCGGCATGCGGGAACAGTTCGGGCAGATGATCGGGGAAATCCAGATCGGTGCCGATGATCGCCGTGACCGGCGCCTTCAGGATCTTGGGCCCATTGGTGCCGCTTGCCAGCGACGCCAGCGTCGCCTTCGCATCCGCACTGGTGCACCAGACGATCCGCATGGGCAGCATGTTGGCCGATGTCGGCCCCATCTTGGCCAGATCCCAGATGGCGTGCAGATCCGCGTCCGTCACGGGAGCGTCGGTGTAGCCATTATAGCTGCGTGCGGTACGGAACAGTTGATCCAGCGCAGGATCCGGCAGTGCGGTCATGAATCGTCCCCCTTCGTCGCGTCGTCAGGCCGCGCGGACCTCGGTCACTTCGGGCACATAATGTTTCAGCAGGGATTCGATGCCCTGCTTCAGCGTCGCGGTCGATGAAGGGCAGCCGGAACAGGCGCCTTGCATCGCCAGATAGACGACGCCCTTGTCGAACCCGCGATAGACGATGTCGCCGCCGTCGCGCGCCACGGCGGGCCGCACGCGGGTGTCGATGAGATCGCGGATCTGATCGACGATGTCGGCATCCGCGGGATCGTCATTGTAATCGGCATCGACCAGGATCCCGTTCGCGCTGCCGCCGGTGAACAAGGGTGCGCCGCTGGAAAAATGATCGAGCAGGATGCCCAACACCTGTGGCTTCAGGTCGTGCCATTCGCCGCCCGGCGCCGCGGTGACCGATATGAAATCGTGGCCGAAGAACACGCCTTCGACATCGCCCAGCGAAAACAGCGCGGCCGCGAGCGGGGAGGCGTCGGCTTCCTCCGGCTCGGCAAAGTCGCGGGTGCCTGCTTCCATCACCGTACGGCCAGGCAGGAATTTGAGCGTCGCCGGGTTGGGCGTGGGTTCCGTTTCGATCAGCATACCCCGCATGTGGTCCGATGCGCGGGCAGGATCAAGGGTGTTCGAACCGATCAACCACCGCGCCCCAGCCGGGCCATCAACAGCGCCGCGCGCTTGGCCTGGACCGCGATGCTGGGCAGATCCACGGTTTCACCGGGCGCGTGATCGCCGACGCTGTAGGGACCGAGCCCGGCCAGCCCGTCGACATCCTTCGCCACGAACGCGATATCCCCCGCGCCGCGTTTCAGCGGATCGAGCTCCGGCATTTCGGCAAGGCCAAGGTCGCGGTTGACCATGTTCAGTTTTGCCAGGATCGCGCGGTTACCGGCGGTGGGGGCCATCGGTGGATACCCTTCGTCGAACAGGATCTTTGCATCCGTGCCGGGTGCATGGGCGGCAACGATCGCGATCATCCGGGCGCGGACGCGTGCGGTCTGTTCGTCGGACAGGGTGCGGAAATCGCCGCGGGCAGTGGCGACGGCCGGAATGATGTTCGGCTTGCCGGTTGCCGTGCCGCGGACGGCATCGGCATCGAACGCCGCGGTCGCGCCGCCGACCAGCAGCCCGGTGTTGAAGGTCAGGTTCTTTTCCGGAAGCTGCGTCCGGAACGCGGCCAGGATGCGCGCCATCTCGTTGATCGCGCCATCGCCATGCGCGGCGTCGAAGATCAGGCTGCTATGCCCCGTGGTGCCGGTGGTGGTCAGTTGCCAGCTGTTCGAAGACCGCCGCGCGATCGACCCCATGTCGCGGCCATCCTGGCGGACCAGCCCTTCGAAATCGAGCGCAACATCGGCGCGCCTGCCCGCGGCGATCAGGTCGGCACGCGCGATATCGACGGGATCGCCGGTCCGTTCCTCATCGCCGGTCAGGACGATTTCGAAGGTGGCGTCGTCGATCGTGCCAGCGATCTTCATCGCGCGCAACGCGCTCAGCATCACGACCATCCCGCCCTTGTCGTCGCCCACCCCCGGCCCTTCGGCCGTGTCACCGGTGCGCCTGTATGACTGAAACGGGCTGTCTGCTTCGAACACGGTGTCGAGATGGCCGATCAACAGCAGGCGCTTCGTACCCTTGGCGCCCATCCTGGTGGCGATCAGGTGGCCGGCGCGCTTGGTCTGCGGCAACGGTTTCCAGACGACCGTGAAACCCAGCGGTTCGAGTTCGGCACGCAGCATCCGCCCGACCGTTTCGACACCGGCCACGTTCATCGTGCCACTATTCTGGTTCACCAGCCGTTCGAGCAGGGCGATTGCCCGCGGCTGATCCGCATCGACCGCAGCCACGGCCCGCCGTTCCGCAGGCGAAGGCGCCGCCAACGCCGGCAGGGATGTGGCGGCAAGCAGGAGGGCGGCAAAAGGCTTCATCGGACATCCCTTGTCGGCGCAGGCAGAGGTCATCCTTAGCCCGGTCCGGTGTCGAGGTGAACCGCGGGATATGGCAGGGACGGGGGCGGGATGATGTCCTCCGCAGGTTCGCGTGCGCATGGCTCGACAGCAGCATGATGAGATCGGCCTGAGCGGGCTGCGGACCGTGCTCAGCGAGACGCGGTAGTGCGTCCCGATTTCCGCCGCGGTCCCGCTGGCGGCGAGCCCCGCCGTGGCCGACTGCGCACGGGGCACCTGAACCCCTGCGGTTCGATCATGGGCGCGGCCCGTCAATTGCGCAGTCTGGCGATCTGGACGATTGTGCGACAACCAATGTGAAGACCTGCCTTGCCTTTCCATGACAACGCTGCCATATGGCGATCTGCATCGACGGCCGGAACCGGTCGTTAGGGCTAGAGCAGCGTGAATATCTGTCGCTCCAAATGGCAGACCGGCTCCCCCGCTTGGATGCGATCCCCAAGGGCTTCCCCATTCACGCGGGTCGTCACACGAACCCGCTTCGTGTCGTCGGCTGTGCTGGCGCGCGTGGCGTTCTCGCGAAAGCCAGTCATGACGAAATTTTCCGACCTCTACCTTGCCGAGCCGCTGCACAAGGCGCTGGCCGCCAAGGGCTATGAAATCCCGACTCCGATCCAGGCGCAGGCCATTCCGCCGCTGCTCGACGGACGCGACCTGTGCGGCATCGCGCAGACCGGCACCGGCAAGACCGCGGCGTTCGCGCTGCCGTCGCTGCATCGGCTGGCCGCCAATCCGCGCCCGCGTCCGCCCGGCGGATGCCGGATGCTGGTGCTGGCCCCGACGCGGGAACTGGCCAGCCAGATCGCCGAAAGCTTCGTCGATTATGGCAAGTTCATGCGGTTGTCGGTTGCGACCGTGTTCGGAGGCGTGCCGATCGGCAAGCAGATCCGGCAGATGGGTTCAGGCGTCGACATCCTGGTGGCCACGCCGGGCCGGCTGCTCGACCTGATCGATCAGCGCGCGCTCAGCCTGAAGAATGTCGAGATCTTCGTCCTGGACGAGGCCGACCAGATGCTGGACCTGGGCTTCATCCACGCGCTGAAGCGCATCGACCAGCTGCTGCCGACCAAGCGCCAGTCGCTGTTCTTTTCCGCCACCATGCCGAAGGCGATCGCGGAACTGGGCGACCGGTTCCTGACCGATCCAGTAAAGGTATCGGTCGCGCCGCAATCGACGACGGCCGAGCGCGTCGAGCAATATGCGATCCTGTGCAATCAGACCGAAAAAGCCGCGCTGCTGATCATGAAGATCCGCAGCGAACCGATCGACCGCGCGCTGGTATTCAGCCGCACGAAGCACGGCGCGGACAAGATCGTGAAGCATCTGAAGGCATCCGGCATCGGGGCGGAGGCAATCCACGGCAACAAGAGCCAGCCGCAGCGCGAGCGGGCGCTGGGCATGTTCCGGACCGGCGAGATCAAGATCCTGGTGGCGACCGATATCGCCGCGCGCGGGATCGACGTCGGCGGCGTCAGCCATGTGTTCAACTTCGAACTGCCGAACGTGTCCGAGCAATATGTCCACCGCATCGGGCGGACCGCGCGCGCCGGGGCGAGCGGGATCGCGATCGCGTTCGTGGCCGATGACGAAAAGGCTTATCTGCGGTCGATCGAGAAACTGACCCGCGTGAAGATGGAGATGCTGCCGCTGCCGGACAATTTCCTGGCGGAAAAGGCCAAGCTGCCGAAGCCGGCACCGTCCGCGCCCGGCGACGAGCGCCGCGGCGACCGTGGGGCCCCGCGCCGCCACGACGGCCCGGGTGCGCCGTCGGCCGAAAAGCGCCGCTTCCCACCGCGTCGCAGTGGATCGGTCGGCGCGCACAAGGGTGCCGTTCGCAAGGTCGGCGGGCGGTAAGGGTCCTTACTTTCCCTCTCCCGCCGGGAGAGGGAAAGGTGAGGGTAAGTTTCGTGAGGGCGGGTCGCTCTCACCCCCCATGCGCGCGGGCGCATGGGCCGCTCCCTCTCCCGATGGGAGAGGGCTCTATGCGGATTTCGAGCCTTTCACGCGGTGCCAGATGAACCAGACGGCGCCGACCACCAGGACCAGGCCAAGCACCGCATCGACGCGGTGCAGCCAGCCGGACAGCCGCGGATCGGTCTGCCAGCTCTTGCCCAGCGCATGGCCGGCCCAGGCAAGGCCGAAGCACCACGGCCAGGAACCCACGAAGGTGTAGAAGTGGAAACGCCCGAGCGGCATTCGCGCGACCCCGGCCGGAAACGCGATGAACGACCGGATGCCGGGCAGCAGCCGGCAGACCAGCACCGCGATCGACCCGTAGCGGCGGAAGAAATGTTCGGCGCGGTCGAGATCATGTTCGGACATCAGCACGAACCGGCCATAGCGCGCGACGAAACGCCGGCCGCCATGCTTGCCCGCTTCATAGGCGAAGATCGACCCGATGTTGCAGCCGACCGCACCCGCAGTCGCCGCCCAGAACAGGTTAAGCGTGCCGATCGAGGCGAGGTAGCCGGCGAACGGCATGATGATTTCGGACGGCAGCGGGATGCAGGCGCTTTCAATCGCCATCAACCCGGCGACACCCCAATAGCCGGTCGCTGTCATGAAGGCGACGATCCAGGCGGCCACGACCGCGATCAGCTGTTCAAAGAAATGCATGGCGGTATCCTGTTGCGTCAGAAAATGCGGCGTGGTTCGGACGGCGGCGGGCGGGATGCCGATGCCGGATCGGGCGCCCAGCCGGTCATGACCATCAGTTCAAAGGTTTCGGCGCGGCGGCCGTCGAGATCCGCACCTTCGGCGAAGCGCGCGGCCGCGGCGGCAAGTCCGATCCGGGTCAACGGTGCGCGCCCGCCGTCCACCAGCAGGTTCGTCGCCGCCATGCCGCGCAGATCATGGATCAGGCGCAGCGGATCGCCGTAGCGCACCGCCAGGGGTCTGCTGTCCGCGACCGGCAGCGCGAAGCCGGCACGGTGGAGCAGGTCACCGGCGGCGCGCACGTCGATCTGCGGATGGAGGCGGGGTCCGACTCCCCGATCCGCGGCCATGTCCGCCGCCATCATCGTGTCGCGCAGCACGGGCAGGCTACCGGCACCCAAAAAGCCCGCCAGAAACAGACCGTCGGGTTTGAGCACGCGCCGGATGAGCGCCAGTGCGCCGGGAATGTCGCTGACCTGATCCAGCACGCCCGCCGACACGACCAGATCGAAACTCGCGTCCGCAAACGGCAGCCGATCCTCGTCGCATTGCACGCCACCCGCGGCGCTGGCGAACCGAAATCCGGCGTCGGCCGATGTCACGCGCATGCCCCGCAACTTCAACCGCTCCCCCAACCGGCCGTCATGACAGCCGAGGTCGAGGGCGTGATCGAAATGGCGGGTGACATCGTCGAGCCGGTCGAGCAGTTCGTCGCCGATCGCATCGACGAGGAAGGCATGATCGGCGAAGCGTGCGGCGGCACGGTCGCGGCGGGCGCGACGGCGGGCGCGCACGAAGATTTCGGGAGGGGCACTGGCCATGACGGGGCTTGTGCCCGGCCCGATGCCGCCCGACAAGCAGGGATGACCATTGCCAGGGACTTTGCGGCGGCCCTCGTCGGATTTGCGTTGCCGCCGCGCTGCCCCGGATGTGGCATGGTGGTGGCGGGCGACCATCGGTTCTGCCTGAGTTGCTGGCAAGGTCTGGATTTTCTGGGTGGTCCAGCCTGCGCGCGGTGCGGGCGTCCCCTGGCGGAGGCGGAGAGCGGCGCACTGCACTGTGGTGGCTGCCTGGCGCGGCCGCCCGCATTTCACCATGCCGCGGCGGCCGTCGGTTATGGCCCGACCGCACGCACCCTGGCGCTCAAGCTGAAATATGGACGGCGACCGGGCGTCGCGCGGACGATGGCGCGGCTGATGGAACGCCTGTTGCCCGAAAGTGACGATATCCTGCTGGTGCCCGTGCCGCTGCATCGCTGGCGGATCTGGACGCGGGGTTATAATCAATCGGCGCTGATCGCGCGCGCATTGGCACGGCGACGCGGGTTGACGGTCGCGCTGGACGCGGTCGAACGGCATCGCCGGACCCCGCCGCTGCGCGACATGAACCCGACGCAGCGCGCGAAAACGGTCCGCGGCGCGTTTCGCATAGCCGATCCGGCCCGCGTGGCGGGGCGGCGGGTGGTGCTGATCGACGATATCTTTACCACCGGGGCGACCGCCGATGCCTGTGCGCGGGTGTTGATGAAGGCGGGGGCGCAGGAGGTGCGCCTGCTCTGCTGGGCGCGGGTGGTGGTACGCGAAGACGATCCCGTGCGTTGACAAGCCGGACGGAGCGCGACACCGCGCCCGGCAACCCGAGAAAGGAACCGATGATGGCGACCGTCGAAATCTACACCAAGGCGACATGCCCCTACTGCCAGCGCGCCAAACGCCTGCTGGACGGGAAGGGCGTGTCCTATGCCGAAACCGATATCCTGCAACAGCCCGACGCCCGGCCGACGATGATCACGCGCGCCGGCGGCAAGTCGACCGTTCCGCAGATCTTCATCGATGGGCAGCATATCGGCGGGTCGGACGATCTTGCCACGCTGGACCGGACGGGCAAGCTGGACGCGTTGCTGGCCGGCTGATGCGGATCGCGGTCTATCAGAGCCGGACCGGTATCGATCCGCGGGCCAATGCCGATGGGCTGGCAGCCGCGATCGAAGCGGCGCGCGCGGGTGGGGCGGTCATGCTGTTCACGCCGGAGAATGGCAATCTGATCGACCGCGATCGCACGCGCGCGGCCACGCACCGCCGGGCCGAGGCAGACGACCCGGTGCTGGCGGCGGTCCGCGCGGCGGCGGCGCGGACCGGAACCTGGGTGCAACTGGGTTCGATCGGCGTCGATGCGGGGGACGGCCGGATGGCGAACCGGTCGCTGCTGATCGATGGCGATGGTGCGGTCCGCGCGCGGTACGACAAGATGCACCTGTTCGATGTCGACCTGCCGAATGGCGACAGCTGGCGCGAATCGGCGGCATATCGGCCGGGCGACGCAGCGGTGGTGGCCGATAGCCCGGTCGGCCGTCTGGGGCTCAGCATCTGTTACGACCTCCGGTTTCCGGCGTTGTACCAGGCGTTGAGCGATGCCGGCGCGACGATCCTGTCGGTGCCGGCGGCGTTCACCGTGCCGACCGGGCGGGCGCATTGGCACATCCTGCTGCGCGCGCGCGCGATCGAGGCCGGCGCCTATGTCGTCGCCGCGGCGCAGAGCGGGCTGCATGCGGACGGGCGCGAAACCTATGGCCACGCACTGGTGGTCGATCCGTGGGGCGACGTGCTGCTGGACATGGGGGACGCGGTCGGCGTCGGTTTCGCGGAGATCGACCCGGCACGGGTCGCGACGGTTCGCGCGCGGATCCCGGTGCTGGACCATCGCCGCGCGATCGGCGCGGTGCGCGTTGCGCCATGATCGTGTATGATCTGGCATGCCGACCCGGCGGCCATGTGTTCGAGGGCTGGTTCGGGTCGAGCGAGGATTATGACGGACAGCGCGCGCGCGGGCTGCTGTCCTGCCCGATCTGCGGCGCCGATGCCGTCGACAAGGCCGCGATGGCGCCCCGCATTTCGGGGACCGATACGACCCCGGTGATCCGCCCTGATGCCGCAAAGGCGATGTTGGCGGGGCTTGCCCGCGCACAGGCGGAAGCGTTGAAGCGATCCGACGATGTCGGTGACCGTTTTGCCAGCGAAGCGCGCGCGATCCATGATGGCGACCGTCCCGACCGGCCGATCCACGGCCGCGCCACACTGGCCGAAGCGCAATCGCTGGTGGCGGACGGGATCCCGGTGATGCCGTTGCCGCTGCCTGTGCGTAGCCCCAAGACCGAGAACTGATCCGCCGCATGCGTACCGATATCTTCGATTTCGACCTGCCGCCCGACCGCATCGCGCTGCGCCCCGCGGTGCCGCGCGACGCCGCGCGGTTGCTGGCGGTGGAGGGGGACGGGATGCGCGACACGGTGGTGCGCGCGCTTCCCGAACTGTTGCGCGCCGGCGACCTGCTGGTGTTCAACGATACCCGCGTGCTGCCCGCGCAGCTGGAGGGGCGGCGGGGCGATGCGGCGATCGGCGCCACGTTGCACAAGCGGGCGGGGCTGCGATCGTGGCACGCATTCGTGCGCAATGCCAAGCGGGTCCGCACCGGCGATGTCATCGCGTTCGGCCAGGACGTGTCCGCCATTGCGGGTGAGAAGGCGGCGGACGGATCGATCCTGCTGACCTTCACGGGCGACGAGCCGGTCGAGCTTCTGCTGGAGCGTGCAGGGCGAATGCCGTTGCCGCCCTATATCGCGGCGCGGCGCCCGGCCGATGCGCAGGACCGCACGGATTATCAGACGATGTTCGCGCGTGAGGAAGGCGCCGTCGCCGCCCCGACCGCGGCACTGCATTTCACGCCGGCGCTGATGGAGCAGTTGGCGGCGCGGGGCATCGACCATGCCACGCTGACCCTGCACGTCGGGGCGGGTACCTTCCTGCCGATGAAGGCGGACGATACCGACGATCATGTCATGCACGCCGAATGGGGCCGGATCGATGCCGCCACCGCCGATCGGCTGAACGCGGTGCGGGCGAGCGGCGGCCGCGTGATCGCCGTCGGCACCACCAGCCTGCGCCTGATCGAAAGCGCGACCGGCGTTGACCGGATCGTCCGGCCGTTTGCGGGCGACACCTCGATCTTCATCACCCCTGGCTACATGTTCAAGGGCATCGACGGGTTGCTGACCAACTTCCACCTTCCGAAATCGACGCTGTTCATGCTGGTGTCCGCGCTGATGGGTACCGCCCGCATGCACGCCGCCTATGCCCATGCGATCGCAACCGGATATCGTTTCTATTCCTACGGCGACGCGAGCCTGTTGCTGCCATAGGCACCGTCAACGATCTGGCAAAAACCCGCCGATGGCCGTAGAGCCCGGCCCATGACCGCCGGACCCCGTTTCGCCTTTTCGATCCACGCCACTGACGGCGCCGCGCGTACCGGGACGATCGCGATGCGGCGCGGGGAGATCCGGACGCCGGCGTTCATGCCGGTCGGCACGGCCGCGACCGTGAAGGCGATGAAACCGGCGGACGTGCGGGCGACTGGTGCGGACGTGTTGCTGGGCAACACCTATCACCTGATGCTGCGGCCAAGTGCAGAGCGGGTGGCGCGGCTGGGCGGACTGCACCGGTTCATGGGGTGGGACCGCCCGATCCTGACCGACAGCGGCGGGTATCAGGTGATGAGCCTGTCCGAACTGACCAAGCAGTCGGAGGACGGTGTCGCGTTCAAGAGCCATATCGATGGATCGCGCCACATGATCACCCCGGAACGGTCGATGGAAATCCAGCGGCTGCTGGGATCCGACATCGTGATGGCGTTCGACGAATGCACGCCGCACCCCGCCACGCAGGACCGTGCGGCGGCGTCGATGGAACGATCGATGCGCTGGGCGAAACGATCGCGCGACGGGTTCGACAGCGGTGTCGACCATGCCGCCGGCGCGGCGCTGTTCGGAATCCAGCAGGGATCGATGGACCGCGACCTGCGCGCGGTATCTGCGGGGAAGCTGATCGACATCGGCTTCGATGGCTATGCGGTCGGCGGACTGGCGGTGGGAGAGGGGCAGGCGCAGATGTTCGCCGTGCTGGATTTCGCCCCCGGACAGCTGCCGGAGGACAAGCCCCGTTATCTGATGGGCGTGGGCAAGCCGGACGACATCGTCGGTGCGGTCGAGCGCGGGATCGACATGTTCGATTGCGTGATGCCGACGCGGTCCGGGCGGACCGGGCAGGCGTTCACCCGCGACGGACCGATCAACATCCGCAACGCCCGTTTCACCGAGGATCGCGGCCCGCTGGATCCCGAATGCGGATGCGCGGTGTGCGGCACCTGGGAACGCGCCTATATCCACCATCTGGTCCGATCGGACGAGATCTTGGGCGCGATGCTGATGACCGAGCATAATCTGGCATTCTACCAGCAATTGATGGCGGATCTGCGCGCCGCGATCGGCGCCGGCACGCTCCGGTCCTATGCCGACGCGTTCCGCGCGCGCTATGTCCGGATCAAGGAGCCGGCGGATGTCGCGTAGATATCGGGTGGTCTTTCAGAAGAAGACCCTGATCGAGGCCCTGTTCGCCGGGCGCAGCTATACCGACTGGTATGTCGCGCAGTGCCGGCGGCTGATCTTCTGGTCGAAGATCGGCATCTACCCGTCGCGGGAAGCGGCGGAGGCGGCATGCGAACAGCATGCGGGCGGGACGCTGATCGCGGAAAATGCCCGCATCGTGTCGGAGTTCGAGCGCAAGGACTGAGCCGGTCAGATTTCGTCCTTCACTTGTCCATGCGCCAGCAGCGCGAACAGGCCGCTTCCGCCGATGATATTGCCCAGCAGCGTGGGCAACAGGAACGCCGCCACCTGACCTGGCGTGGCATGACCGGCAAGCAGCAGCAGGAACGCTTCGTCCGATCCCACCACGACATGGCCGAAATCGCCCAGCGCGATACCGTATGTCACCGCGATGATCACCCAGAACGCGCTTTCCCGCGCGCCGATCAGTACCCAGGGAATGGATGCGATGAGGAAGCCGGCCGGGATGGCGAGGCCGATGTTGGTCACCGCATCATGTTTCAGGATCGCGGCCGACAGATCGAGCATGGCGCTCAGCTGTTCCGGGGTGGCAATCACGCCGTGAACGGCGAGCAGCGCCGCCAGGAAGGTGCCGATCAGATTGGCGATCAGGACGATCGACCAAAGCCGGAGCGTCCGGCCGAACGCAGCCAAGGTCGGGCGTTTGACCAGCGGCAGGACCGCGGTCACCGTACTTTCGGTGAACAGCTGCAGCCGCCCGAGGATGAGGATCACGAAGCCGAAGCTGTAGCCGAAATCAGACACCACGCCGCGCCACGGCGTGTTGGGCAGCGCCGCATGCAGCGCGGCCTGCGCGATGATCGACAGGTGGATGGCAAGACCAGCGGCCAGGCCGGAGAAGAACAGCGACCCGATCGGGCGCTTCAGCTCTTCCTCGCCCTGTTCGACCAACACCGCGTGCAGCACGCGTGCGGGTGGCGCGGTGCGGTCTTCGGCCTGGGCGGTCTCGTCATCGTCGAGCGCCGGGTTGGGTCTGTGGTCCATGTCGCTGTCCCTGTCCCTGTCCTGAACGGACTGGAACGGCGGAGATGCCGTGCCGGGTCCGTCAGTCCGCAGACGGCGTCGTGAGCGCGACCGACAGGAACGCCGGGAAGGGTCCGTTCCAACCCTCGTCCGGACCATCGTCGCGGTCCTGAACAGGCCGGACCGGGGCCGGGCGGGCCGAAGATGGGGGCATCACCGGGGCAGGGGAGACGGGGGTCGGGCGGGCCGGACGCTCTTCGCGCGCCGGACGCTGCGGGGTGGGTGCGACGGCCTCGACCGGTGCCGACGGTTCCGCAGGGGCCGGGCGATCGCCCCGGGTGCGGCGGCGCGGCGGCCGGACGGGTTCAGCCGGGGATGCCGGCGCGTCCGGTTCGGGTACCGCCACCGGCGCCTTGCCGACCCGTTCGATCTTCGACTTGGTCAGCTTTTCGATGTTGGCGACGGCCTCGGCATCGTCGGGCGTGACGAGACTGAACGCCTTTCCAGTCGCACCCGCCCGCCCGGTACGACCGATGCGGTGGACATAGTCGTCCGGATGCCAGGGGATGTCATAGTTGAAGACATGGCTGACCCCCTTGATGTCGAGCCCGCGTGCCGCGACGTCGGACGCGACCAGGATGTTGATCGTGCCGTCCTTGAACCGGTCGAGTTCGCGCAGGCGTTCGGCCTGTTCCATGTCGCCGTGGATCTGCCCGGCCTTCATGCCCGAACGCTGCAGATGCTCGGCCAGATCGCGGACGGTGGTCTTGCGGTTGGAGAAGATGATCGCGGTGCGGACATCCTCCGCCGCCAGCAACGCCTTCAGCGTATCGCGCTTGCCGCGCGCGGTGGTTTCCACCAGCCGCTGTTCGATCAGCAGGTTGTTCATGCCGGCCCGCGCGACCTCGATCTGCTTCGGGTTCGACAGAAAACGATCGGCCAGCTTCTTGATCGGCGCCGGCATGGTCGCCGAAAACAGCAAGGTCTGGCGCGTGGTCGGCAATTTGGTGCAGATTTCCTCGATATCGGGGATGAACCCCATGTCGAGCATCCGATCCGCCTCGTCGATCACCAGGATCGAACAGCCCGACAGCAGGATCTTGCCCCGCTTGAACAGGTCCATCAGCCGGCCGGGCGTCGCGATCAGCACATCGACGCCCTTGGCGAGCGCCGCGGTCTGATCGCCCATCGACACGCCACCGATCAGCAGGGCCATGGAAAGCTTGTGATATTTCCCGTATTTCTCGAAATTCTCGGCCACCTGGGCCGCCAGTTCACGGGTCGGTTCCAGGATCAGCGAGCGCGGCATCATCGCGCGGGCGCGACCATGCGCCAGCACGTCGATCATCGGCAGCACGAACGACGCGGTCTTGCCGGTTCCGGTCTGCGCGATGGCGATCAGATCGCGGTTCATGAGCACGGGCGGGATCGCCTGCGCCTGCACCGGCGTCGGCTCGGTGTAGCCGGACTCGGTCACGGCGCGCAGCGTTTCTTCGGAGAGGCCGAGATCGGCAAAGGTCATGGGCGATCCGGATAATAGAGCGACCGCAGGGTGCGCGATCCGCGGACGCAGATGGCTATGACCGAGCGCCAAGGATTGTCAAGTTTGCCGGAGCGTCACGACAGCGCGGGCGCCGCGGTGTCATAAAAAACCCCGGCAAGCCATCAGGGCTGCCGGGGCTTTTCATGGTGGGCGTGGCAAGGATTGAACTTGCGACCCCTGCGATGTCAACACAGTGCTCTACCACTGAGCTACACGCCCGCCGTGGGAGGGCGTCTAGCCGGGGGCGGGGGAGGACGCAAGCGCGTTGCGACGGAAAAGTTGCGCGCGCGCGGGTTACAGGCCGGTGGCGGATCCCACTTCGAACATGCGGTCAACCTCCATCACCAGATCGCGCAGGTGGAAGGGTTTGGACAGGACGCGCGCGTTCGGGGGGGTCTGCTGCCCCTTCAGCGCGACGGCGGCAAAGCCGGTGATGAACATGACGCGCATGCGCGGGTTGAGCACGGCGGCACGCTGCGCCAGTTCGATGCCGTCCATTTCCGGCATGACGATATCGGTCAGCAGCAGGTCGAACACCTCGTTTTCCAGGAGCGGCAGCGCGGCGGTGCCGCGGTCGACCGACACGACGGCATAGCCCGAACGCTCCAGCGCGCGCGCCAGATATTCGCGCATCGAGGCATCGTCCTCGGCCAGCAAGATCCGCATCATGAGTGTCGATTCCAGCGCTTGATCATCCACGGATGCTTATGCCTGCAAGCCTTAAGATTTTCCATGGGGACCGGCGCGCAAAAAGCGGCGGGATGCCCGGACCTTGCGATCATGGTGGCGGCCGGTTGGAAATCGGCGCGGGGGCCGCTATCCCCGGTTCATGAACGCGCCGCCCTTTCGCCGGATCGGTCCCGTGGTGCCGCGGACGCCGGTTGTGATCGCGGTGCCGCATGCGGGGCGGCATTATCCCGACGCCCTGGCGGCGGCGGCGCGGGTGCCGATCGACCGGTTGGTGGCACTGGAGGACCGCCATGTCGACCAGCTGATCGACGATGCGGTGGCGGGCGGGGCAACGGCGATCGTCGCCGTGACGGCGCGGGCCTGGATCGACCTGAACCGTCATCCGAGCGAAGTCGACCCGACGATGATCGCGCCGCAGCCAGCGGCGATGCTGGTCCGCGACGGCCCGCGCATCCGCGCCGGGCTTGGCCTGGTGCCGCGCCGCATAGCGGGGGTGGGCGAGATCCTGAGCGGACGGATCGCGGCGGATGACCTGGCCGAGCGGATCGCGACGGTGCATCGCCCCTATCATGCGGCGCTGGCGGATGCGCTGGCCAGCGCGCGAACGGCGCATGGCGTGGCCGTCCTGCTCGACCTGCATTCGATGCCGCCGCTGCGCGGTGGCGATAGCGGGGTGGAGATCGTGGTCGGGGACCTGAACGGGACCAGCGCCGCGCAGGACATCACCACCGCCCTGCTGGATGCGGCGCGTACCGCCGGATATCGCGCGACGCGCAATCGCCCCTATGCCGGCGGGCACGGCGTGGCGGAACATGGCCGGCCGCGCGTCGGGGTCCATGCCGTCCAGCTCGAAATCTGCCGGACGGCCTATCTGGATGGCGCGCTGGATCGGCCGGGGGCGGGGCTGGCACGGGCACGGGCGTTTGTGGCCGCGGTCTACAGCCGGTTGTCGGCGGCATTGCCGCATGGTCACGGGGCACATCAGGCCGCCGAATGAGCCAAAAAAAACCACCCCATGCGGTTCGCATGGAGTGGCCAAGGTTCAGGGAGGAAACATACCCCAGGGGAGAGGTATGCTCATGCCGGACCGTGAAAGGGGGGAAACACGGTCTGACAATTCGAAGATAGGGCCGCGCCAGATCGTTTCAAGGGAAAATATGTGCGCTGCGGCAGACGGTTGTGGATCGGGGGATGGGCCGAGTGTTTTCGCCCGTTGCCGGCCGACGAACCGCGATTCAGCAGAAGGGCCCGGCGATCACCACCGCCGGGCCCTGCACTCGGTTCAAGGGATGCGCCGCCCGCGTCAGGCGGGGTTCTGCACCGGGGCGGGAATACGGCCCTGTTCCATCTGACGCGCGAAAATCTCCCGCACCAGCGCCAGCGAGAAGAGATGCGCATAGACCAGCGGCAACACGCCGGACTTGATCAGCTTGCGGGCGGTGTCGCCCCGCATCTCCTTCAACGCGTCCTCGTTCACCATCTGGAACCCGCGATAGATGAACGGCTGGTCCGCGCCTTCCGGCTGGATCGTGACTTCGCCGTCCATCAACAGCTTGTGATCGGCCAGTTCCTTCATGAACTGGCTCGTCATCTGTCCGGACTGTTCAAACTGTTCGCAGAAGCCGAGGATGTTGGTGACCACCTGCGTCGGCTTGCCATCGGCGAACAGCGGATCGCCTTCTTCGAAATCGCCGAGCGTGCCCGATGTCGGGTCGAAGCAGAGCGACAGTTCCTCCGCGTTCGGCGTCAGGCGCGCGAGCATGAACGGGTAGCGCCGGATATAGGCAGGGATATAGGCCTCGCTGGTAAAGCGGCCGTCCGGCCCGACGAAGGTGTTGACGCCCTCGTTCAGGCCCATCAGCGCCAGCGGCACCGGCTGATCACCGATCGAGAAGACAATCGGGTAGAAACGCGATGCCGGTGCGAATTCCTCGACCGTGAGCGGCACCGCATGGGTCCCGACCAAAAAGGTCGGCGAGTCCATGTTCCGGGCCTTCCAGGTTGCGTGAACCTGGCTGGAGAGCGGTTCGAGCTGGTTGTAGAACAGCGGCAAATCGTTTGCCGGTGCGGCGCTGGCCATTCACTATACTCCAAAAAGCGGGTGGAACGACGCCCCCCCGGGCGCCCGCAGTGCTGCCCCGTTTATGGATCGGCGCGCGACGGCGCAAGCGGCACGAGCTTGCCGGGATTGAGGATTCCATGGGGGTCGAGCGCGGTCTTGATCGCGCGGAGCATGGCAAGCCGGACCGGATCCGTGGTGCGGACGAGTTCCGCCAGCTTGACCTGGCCGATGCCGTGTTCGGCCGAGATGGTGCCGCCGACCGCCGCCAGCCGATCGTGCACGTCGCGCATGACGGCGGCACCGGCGGTGTCCACCCAGTGGCGGGAATCGACGCCGGCCGGTGCCCGGACATTGAAGTGGATGTTGCCGTCGCCAAGATGTCCGAACGCCAGCACGCGTGTTCCGGGATGGGCGGCCTCGATCATGGCGGTCGTGGACTGGATGAAGCTTGGCATCGCCGACACCGGCACTGCGATGTCATGCTTGGCGGCCATGCCGTCGATCCGTTCCGCTTCGGGCAGGGTTTCGCGCAGCTTCCACAACGCGTCGGCCTGCGTTTCGCTGGTCGCGATCACTGCGTCACGGGCAATGCCGCCGTCGATCGCGGCGGCGATCGCGATGGTCAGCGCATCGGCGGGATCCAGCCCGCCCGGCGCCGCCGTCGCTTCGACCAGGATGTTCCAGGCGGTGGGGGTGGCGAGCGGCGCGCGGGTGCCCGGGATGTGGCGAAGGACCAGCGAGACACCATCGGCCGGAATCAGTTCGAAGCTTTCGATCGCGCTGCCGGTCGCGCGATCCAGCCGGCGGAGCAGGATCAGCGCGGCGTGCGGATCGTCGACCCCGATCCACGCGACCGCCCGGCTGCCGATGGCGGGCACCAGCCGGAGCGTGGCCGCGGTGATGATGCCGAGCGTTCCTTCGGCACCGGTCAGCAATTGCCGCAGATCATAGCCGCGATTGTCCTTGTGGAGGCTGGACAGGCCGCGAAAGATGCTGCCGTCGGCCAGCACCGCCTCCACGCCGAGCACCAGCGCGCGCATCGAACCGAAGCGCAGCACCTGAACCCCGCCGGCGTTGGTGGAAACCAGACCGCCGATCGTGGCGCTGCCCCGCGCCGCCAGCGAGAGCGGGAACCGCAGGTCATGCGCGGCGGCGGCGTCGTGCAGATCGGACAGGACGACGCCGGCATCGACCGTGGCAGTGGCGTCCGCGACATCGATCCGCGGCGGCCGCGCCATCCGCCGCAGCGACAGCAGCAGCGCGGATCCATCCGCCGGCGGGGTGGCACCCCCGACGGTCGAGCTGTTGCCGCCTTGCGGCACCAGCGGCACGCGATCGGCCGCCGCCAGGCGCACGATGGCGGCCACCTGCGCGGTATCGGCAGGGGCGAGCAGCGCGGCGCTGAGACCCTGGATCCGCCCGCGCCAGTCGGTAAGCCAGGGTGCCAGGACAGCGGTATCATCGCAGAAGCCGGCGGGACCGAGCAGATCGGAGAGTGCAGCGAGCAAAGCGGGGCTGGGGGCGGGCATGGGGTGCCCATAGCGCAGACAGGGACGCGGCGCGAATTCATAGGAGGTTCAGTCGGCACAGCGAAACGCTGCACCGTATGACGGGAACCGAATCGTGACGATCTGGCTGGCGCTGCTGGCTGCCGCACCGCTGGCGGAGGCCGGGCGAATGGTGCCGGATATCGTCATGGCACAGGTGATGATCCACCAGCGCACCATCGTGCGGATCCAGACCCGGTCACCCGCCGTAGCGCGCGCACCGATGACGCAGTGGCGCGAGCGCAAGGGGCCGAAGTGCGTGCCGATGGACCGCGTCGGCGCGGCGGCGGTCGTCGCCGATGACAGTGTCGACCTTTTGCTGCGCGGGGGCAGCCGGGTGCGTGCCCAATTTGCGGATGATTGCCCGGACCTCGATTATTATTCCGGTTTCTACATCGCGCGCGGCCCCGATGGTCAGGTGTGCGCCGGCCGCGACAGCATTCACGTCCGGTCGGGGGGTGAATGCCGGATCGAACGGTTCCGCGCGCTGGAGGAAGTCGGCACCAAGAAGCGCGGAACAGGCATGATCGACCGTATCCGGCGGCGGCTGGGGCGCTGAGCGGATCGCCAGGTATCAGGAATTACGGCGGATCAAGGGTGCCGAGGGGTGACAGCCGCCGCAAAGCTTGGCAGGACGCGCCGTCATTCACGACCAAGGAGCAAATCATCATGAACAGCGCAGGGCTGGCCGACGCCATCGCCGCAGAACACGATATGACCAAGGCGCAGGCCAAGGCCGTCGTCGAGAGCGTTCTGAAAGCGATCACAGACGCCGCCGCGGCCGGCACCGAAGTGTCGCTGCCCGGGTTCGGCAAGTTCAAGGTACAGGATCGTCCTGCCCGCGAGGGTCGCAATCCCCGCACCGGCGAGACGATGGAGATCGCGGCGTCCCGCAAGCTGAGTTTCCAGCCATCGAAGGCGGTTCGTGACGCGCTGAACGCCTGAAGCCGCGCCGATCCTTCGACGAACCCGATCCGAGGCCGTTGGCGCAACCGCCAGCGGCCTTTTGCGTCATCCGCGGCCGGCCAGCAGCGCGTCGATCGCGGCGACCAGCGCCAGCGGTTGATCCAGCATGATGTGATGACCCGCATCGGGCACGGTCACGAAACGCGCATCCGGCAGATCGGCGCGCAGGCCTGCCAGCGTGTCGGGATCCACGATCGTCGACCGGGCGCCCCGGATGAAGGCGACAGGGCGCAGGGCCGACCGTACGGCGGCGCGGCTGTCGATGAAGCTGCAATGTTCGAACATCGCGGGATCGAACGACCAGACGAAGCCGGCATCGGTGTGACGCAGCGACCGGCGTGCGATGGCATCGACGATATACAGGTTGTCGCAGTCCTGCGCCGGCATGAGCCGGAAGCGGGCCAGCGCCGCCGCGACGGTGGCGAAGGGACGGTTGATCCGGCCGGTCCGATCCGCCGCGCGGTTGGGTTTCAGCGTGATCGACCCATCGATCAGGATGATGCCCGCGGTCCAGTCATCGGGGTCGGCCACCGCGGCCGCGGCGACGGCGCAGCCAAAGCTGTGTGCGACGATGACGGGCGGCCCGGCGGCGGTCAGGCCGGTCGCCTCCGCAACCGCGCGCGCCTCACGCGCGAATTGCGGGATGCTGTAGCGATCACGCCAGCCCGACTGGCCCATCCCGGACAGCGACATCGCGACCACCCGTCGATCATCCGCCAGCAGCGGCGCGATATGCGCCCACCAGCCGGCATGGGCCCACCCGCCATGAAGCAGCAGCAGGCCGGGCGCCCTGGTCGGCCCCCAGGCGAACCATTCGATTTCGGCACCCTCCACCACCGTGCGGCCGGTTTCGGGCGTGATTGCCACCGCACGTTCGTACCAGGCGGGTGCAGGGAGGCTCCGTCCGTCGAACGGGGCGAGCGGATAGCTGTGTTGCGAAGTCATGCCAGCGTGATGGCGGCATCGCCGGCGGTCGCCAAGTGGAAAGCGCGCGCATGAACGCCCGCTAACGATCATGTTCAGGGATGCCACATGCGAATCGGTGCAGAAAGTCATCCTGAGCTTCAATCAGGGAGATGATCATGTTTCGCACGTTCCTCACCGCCGCCACGCTGTCGCTGACCACCGCCGCGGTCGCCATCCCGATGCCCGCGGTTGCGCAGGGCTGGAGCGCGCCGGCGCAGTATAGCCGTTACGACGACGGACAGTCCGGATTTCAGCAGATCGGATATCGCGAGCGTCGCGATCGCCGCTATGATCGGTCGCGGCGCGGGTACAACCGCGGCTATCGCGGGAACCAGCGTTGCTATGACAAGGGCAATGGCGGTCTGGCGATCGGCGGTATCGCGGGCGGTCTGCTCGGGAACCAGGTCGCCGGCCGCGGTGACCGCACGCTGGGCACCATCCTGGGTGCCGGTGTCGGCGCGCTGGCCGGTCGGGCGATCGACAAGTCGGACGGTCGCCGCTGCTGAACCGGCACGTGCCCGTCGGGATTCGGAAAAGGGGCCGGCATCATCCGGCCCCTTTCTTTTTCGCAAAAATAGAACCGGCCGCCGACCGTGCATTCCGCAGCGGACAGGCGGCTTTTCCGCGCGTGCGGAATGAAAAGCGACAATAAAGATCCTGCGGCTGCAACCTCCGCATGATGCGGCGCGTAAAGAGGGGACACAAGGAGGAGGTTCCCGATGACCGACGACAGTCTGATGATGGACGCGCTGGATGCGAGGGTTTCGCGACGCAACGAACGGCGCGAATTCTTCAAGGCGATGACGGGTGCGGCCAAGGTCGTCGGCGGTCTGTACGCGGGCGTCGCGGCGGCCGGTGCGCAGGCGCAGACCACGGCGGCGCTGACCGATGCGGATATCCTCAACTTCGCACTGAACCTCGAATATCTTGAAGCGCAATTCTATTCCTTTGCCGCATTCGGGACCGGCCTGAACACGTCGCTGCTCGGCGGAACGGGCGTGCAGGGTGCCGTTACCGGTGGCCGGCAGGCGACGTTCACCGACCCCGTCGTCGCGCAATATGCGCGGGAAATCGCGGCCGACGAAGTGGCGCATGTCACCTTCCTGCGGACTGCGCTCGGCACATCGGCGGTATCGCAGCCCGCGATCGACATCGGCACCAGCCCCAATGGGGCATTTTCCAGCGCAGCACGCGCGGCCGGCCTGATCGGCGCGGGCCAGTCGTTCGATCCCTATGCCAGCGACGAAAACTTCCTGTTGGGCGCGTACATCTTCGAAGATGTCGGTGTCACCGCCTATAAAGGAGCGTCGCCACTGATCACGAACCCGACGTTCCTGGAGGCGGCCGCCGGCATTCTTGCGGTCGAGGCGTATCATGCGGCCATCGTGCGGACGGTGCTGTATTCCAAGGGCATCCAGACGCCGTCGCTGATCGACGCGACCGAAGCGATCTCCAACGCCCGTGACAGCCTGGACGGGTCGAGCGATCTTGATCAGGGCGTGCGGATGATCGGGAACGCATCGAACATCGTCCCGCTCGATCCCAACGGTTTGGCCTATAGCCGCACCGCCGGTCAGGTTCTGAACATCGTGTATCTGAATCCTGCCGCAGTCGGGAGCGGCGGTTTCTATCCCGCGGGTGTCAACGGCACCATCAAGACGAGCGCGGCGAGCTGATCGCGCGTCTTTTTCAACGTATTGAGCGGAGATAGTCCGATGAACAACCATGACATGATCGCGGCCCTCGACTTGCGCGTGAAGCGGCGCGAAGAGCGGCGTCACTTCTTCAAGATGGCCGGTGGTGCGGCGGTCGCGGCCGGCAGCGTTTCCCTGCTGTCCGCATGCGGCGGCAATGACAATCCGTCGGTGACGCCGACCCCGACGCCGACCCCCGCTCCGACCGGCGCCACGGTCAGCGATGCCGACATCCTGAACTTTGCGCTGAACCTCGAATATCTGGAAGCGCAATTCTACTCCTACGCCGCGTTCGGCACGGGACTGGACGCTGCGCTGACCGGCGGTATCGGTGGTACCGGCACGGTCACGGGCGGACGTAAGGTGACGTTCACCGATCCGGTGGTCGCAGCCTACGCGCTGGAAATCGCGCAGGATGAGATCAACCATGTCCGCTTCCTGCGCAGCGCGATCGGCACCGCGACCGTGGGCCAGCCCGCGATCGACATCAGCGCCAGTGCGACCGGTGCATTTTCTTCGGCGGCGCGCGCGGCGGGCCTGATCACCGGTGCGGGATCGATGTTCGATCCGTATGCCAGTGACGAGAACTTCCTGCTCGGTGCGTTCATCTTCGAGGATGTCGGAGTCAGTGCCTACAAGGGCGCCGCGGCCCTGATCACCAACAAGACCTTCACCGAAGCGGCGGCCGGCATCCTGGCGGCAGAGGCCTATCACGCCGGGCTGATCCGCACGGTATTGTACCGCAAGGGGATCGCCACGCCGGCGTTGATCGACGCGACCGAGGCAATTTCCAACGCGCGCGACAGCCTGGACGGCGCCAGCGACGATGATCAGGGCATTCGCGGCAGCAACAATGCGTCCAACATCGTTCCCACCGACAGCAACGGGATCGTCTATAGCCGCAACACCGGACAGGTTCTGAACATCGTATATCTGAACAAGTCCGCTGTCAGCGCCGGCGGGTTCTTCCCCGCGGGCGTCAACGGAACCATCCGGACGAGCGGCGCGAACTGAGCCGATCGGCACCCCTGCCAGTCGGGAGGGGTGCCGGACGACCGTTCGGCGTTCCGTTAACGGAACCAAAGGTCGGCATGGTCGCTCATCAACCATGCCCAGACCATCATATGAACCAAGGATGACCGGAGGGGATCCCGATCTCCTGACCGCAGCTATCGGCACACGCGATGTGACATCTCGCGGCGATCTGATCGACCGCGCGATCGCCGATGCGGCGCAGCGCAGAACGATGGCGACCAAGATCCCGCAGCAGGCTGCCCCGCATTGAATGGCGAACAGGCCGACGTTCCGCGGGGTATCGGGCGTCGTGTGACATGGGCGATGGCGGCCGGTGCCGGGCTGGCGGTCGCCAATATCTACTACAATCAACCGATGCTGGCGCTGATCGAGCGGGATTTCCCGGGATCGACAGTCGCGGGCATGATCTCGACCGCCACGCAATTGGGGTATGCGGCGGGACTGTTCCTGCTGGTGCCGCTGGGTGACGTGCTGGAACGGCGACGGTTGATCCTGGTGCAGTTCGTCGCGCTGGCCGTGGCGCTGGCCGTCACCGCAGTGGCGCCGGGACCGTGGAGCATCCTGTTAGGATCGCTGGCGATCGGCGTCGCTGCAACCGTCGCGCAGCAGATCGTGCCGTTCGCCGCGAACCTCGCAGCGCCGACGCGGCGTGGTGCCACCATCGGCACGGTGATGTCGGGGTTGTTGTGCGGCATCCTGCTCAGCCGCACGGTGGCGGGGCTCGTGGCGACGCAGGCCGGCTGGCGTGCGATGTTCTGGCTGGGCGTTCCGATCGCGTTGATCGCGTGCGCGACGATGGCGGCGATCCTGCCGCAGAGCCGTCCGGCGCCCGGTGGCCCCCGCTATGGCGGACTGCTGCGATCGCTGGTCGATCTGTGGCGGCGGCATCCCGCGCTCCGGCTGGCGGCGTGGACGCAGGCCGGTCTGTTCGCCGCCTTCACGATGTTCTGGACGATCCTGGCGCTGCATCTGCAGGAACCGCAATATCGACTGGGTGCCGCCGCCGCCGGGCTGTTCGGGATGATCGGCGCGGTGGGCGTGCTGGTGGCGCCGCTGGCCGGCCGGATCGCCGATCGACGTGGCCCCCGCGCCGTCGTGATGATCGGCGTTGGCACCGCACTGGCCGGGTGGCTGGTGATTGCGGTCCGCCCGGGTCTGGCCGGCATGATCGTGGGCGTTGTGCTGATCGATTTCGGGGTGCAGAGCGCCCTGATCGCCAACCAGGCGCAGGTCTACGCACTGGATGCGGATGCGCGAAACCGTCTGAACACGATCTTGATGGGGGGCATGTTCCTGGGCGGATCGGCGGGATCGCTGGTCGCGACGCTGGCCTGGGCCGGCGCGGGGTGGAGCGCCGTCACCGCCGCCGCCATCCTGTTCTGTGCGGTGGCCGCGATCCTGCAGGCGCGGCGTCAGTCCACGCCCATCAGCCGATAGCCGACGCCGAGTTCGTTGACGATCAATGCCGGACGGGCGGGATCCCGTTCCAGCTTGCCGCGTAGATTGCGCACCACGACGCGGAGGTAGCCGACCTGCGCGTCGATTTCGTACGGCCAGACGACGCGGAGCAGATGGCTGTGGGTGATGACCCGGCCGGGAAAGCGCGCCAGTTCGGCCAGGACGTCATACTCCTTCGGCGTGAGGTGGATGTCGACACCGTCCCGGCTGACGCGCCGGTCGAGCAGGTCGATGGTGAGGCCGTCGCCACGAAGGACGGGATTGCCACCGTGCACCGTCAGCCGGTGGCGCAGCGCAGCGCGGACGCGGGCGAGCAGTTCGTCCGAATCGAACGGCTTGGTGACATAATCGCTGGCACCCAGATCGAGCGCCGCAACCTTCTGATCGGTCGCATCGCGCGCCGAGACGATCAGGATGGTCGCATCGCACCGCGCGCGGATCAGCGGCACCAGTTCCAGGCCATCGCGATCGGGAAGGCCGAGATCGAGCAGCACGACCTGCGGCCGATCAGCCGCGAGCGCCGCCAATGCCGCACCCCCGTTCGCCGCCTCCCGCACGCTGTGACCGGCGCGTTCCAGGGCGGTGCGGAGCAGGCGGCGGATCGCAGGTTCGTCGTCGACCACCAACACCACGTTAGGCGCGGTCATGCCTCGCCGCCGCGAACCAGCAACGTGTCCGGCATCGCCACGCTGAAGCGCGCGCCAGCCGGATCGATGCGTGTCGATGCGGCGACCGTCATGCCCATCGCGTCGACGAACCCCTTGACGATGGCGAGGCCAAGCCCGGTGCCGCCCTGGGCCCGGTCCGATCCGCGCAGGCGGGCGAACGTCTCGAACGCCTCCACCTCCCGCCCCGGCGGCAGGCCAGGGCCTTCGTCCATGATCGAGAGGACCAGCCCATCGGGCAGGCGTTCGGCCTGGATGGTGACCGCGGTGCCGGGATCGCCGTAGCGACCCGCATTGTCGAGCAGGTTGATGAGCACATGATGAAACAGCTGCGGATCCAGCCGGACCAGCGGCAGATCGGCGGGTACGGCCAGCACGACCGGCCGGCCGGTGAGGGCACGGCGGGTGTCGTGCACCGCAGAACCGATCGCGTCCGTCAGGTCGGTGGGCTCGGCCGTCACCACCAGCGCGCCGGCCTCGACCCGCGCCATATCGAGCAGGTTGGCGACGAAGCGGTTGAGGCGCCGCGCCTCATCCTCGATCGTGCCGATCGCCGTGTCGCGATCGGTGACGATCCGCAATTCGCTGGCGGCGGCGAGAATCGCGGTGATCGGAGTGCGCAGGTCATGGCTGACCGACGACAGCAGGGCGGCGCGAAGCCGGTCGCGTTCCTTTAGCTGTGCGACGTCCCGCATCTCGCTTTCCAGCAGCATGCGTTCCAGCACCAGTGCCGCCTGATCGAGCAGGCCGGTCAGCAGCGCGATCTGATCCGAACGAACCGGGGTGCGGCCATCGTCGCGAGCGATGCCCACCGCCCCCAGAACACCGCGGCCGGCCTTCAGCGGGTAGAACAGCCAGTCGGAGGCGGTCAGCGTGTCGGAACCACGCCCGGCGGGCTGGCCCTTGTCGAGCACCCATTGCGCGGCGGTCGCCTCGATATAATCCAGTTCATCCTCCGGCGGGACGGCCGCGCGCAGGCGTGGGCCATCCGGCGAGGGCAACAGCAGCGCGGCGCGGACGTCGAACAGGCATCCGATCTCGCCACAGATCGCCTGCATCACCTCCTCGTCATTGCCGCTGGCGTTCAGGCGGTGGAGAAAGCCGGCCAGGGCCGCATTCTGGCGCGCGCTGGACGCCGCCATGTCGGCCTGCGCACGCACGCGCGCCGCAAGCTGGCTGGTGGCGACCGCAACCGACAGCAGGACGAGGATGGTGACGACGTTTTCGGGGTTGCTGACGCTGAGCGTGCCGGTGGGCGGCAGAAAAAAGAAATTATACGCCATCGACGAAAGCAGACCGGAATAAAGCCCGGCGCGGCGGCCATGCAAGCTGGCCGCGACCATCACCGGCAGCAGATAGAGCAGCGCGGTATTGCCGATGCCGAGGACGGTGTAGATCGCCTTCGCCAAAGCGGTGACGGCGATGACCATCATCGTCGCCCACAGGATGCCGTGTCGTCCCGCGGTGCCGGGCGACACGGCTGTCCGGTCGCGCGGTGCGCCCGGTTGGATCGGGCCGATCATCGGCAGGACATGGACCGCGACGCCGGGCGTATCGCGCACCAGCCGATCGACGACAGACCCATGCCGCAGTTCGAACCAGCGCGAGCGCGCGGACTTGCCGACCACCAGCTGCGTGGCGCGCGCGTCGGCGGCAAACGCCTTCAACCCCGGCAGCACGCTATCCGCGGGAACGGAGGCGACCGCGCCGCCGAGCTGAGTGGCCAGGTTCAGGACCGCGGCGATCCGCGCGCGTTCGGCGTCCCCGAAGGTCCGCGCGCGCGGCGTTTCGATATGGACCGCGGTCCAGGAGGCGTGAAGCGCATCCGCCAGCCGCTTGGTCGCGCGCACCAGCCCGTCGCAACCCGGCTGCTCGCTGACCGCGACGACGATCCGTTCGCCACCCGCCCAGTTGCCGGCCAGCGCATGCGCGCGGACATAGTCCAACATCTGCGTATCGACGGTCTGTGCCGCGCGGCGGAGCGCCAGTTCCCGCAGTGCCGACAGCGTGGATTTCGAAAAGGCATGGGCCAGCGCCCGGGTGGCTTCATGCGGGACATGGACCTTGCCGGCATGCAGCCGTTCGATCAGCTCGT
Source organism: Sphingomonas sp. (assembly GCF_036387535.1). Lineage (GTDB taxonomy): Bacteria > Pseudomonadota > Alphaproteobacteria > Sphingomonadales > Sphingomonadaceae > Sphingomonas_R. The sequence continues at coordinate 28,253 of NZ_DASVTO010000115.1, read as the reverse complement.
CCGGCGGAATGTCGACCACCTCGATCTCCGCCGATTCCAGGATGCGGTCGGGCAGCGTGTCGGCGACGCGGACATGGGTGAGCGCCGCGACGACGTCGTTCAGGCTTTCGAGGTGCTGGATGTTGAGCGTGGCATGGACATCGATTCCCGCGGCCAGCAATTCCTCGACATCCTGATAGCGGCGGGCATGCCGCGCCTCCCCCAGATTGGCGTGTGCCAGCGCATCGATCAGCACCAGCGCCGGGCGGCGGGCCAGGACCCCGTCCAGATCCAGTTCGGTGAGCGGAAAGGCGGGGCCGGGACCCGCGCGGCGCGGAACCGCCGGCAGGGTGCGCGCCATCCGGTCGAGTTCGGGCCGGCCATGTGTTTCGACCAGCCCGATCACCACGTCGGCCCCGTCCCGCCGGCGGGCGACACCCTCCGTCAGCATCTCATACGTCTTGCCGACACCGGGGGCGGCCCCGAGGAACACCTTCAACCGTCCGCGAGACGGGAGCGCGGGGCGGGGCGGGCTGATCGGCTCGTTCACGGCGGCGGTCTACCCGCTTCCGCCACCCGCTGTCGATGCTGGCGGTTGTGCCGGAACGGGAACGAAACGCGCCGCCGTCCGCTATCCCGCAAACCGCAAATGCCTGTACCGGAGGCTAAAATGACCACCACGCTTGCGCCGTCCCCTGCCGAGACCCGGGACGACCGGATCGACATCACGCTGACGGTCAACGGCCGGCCCGAACATTTCTCGATCCCGCCATGGGTGACATTGCTGGACCTACTGCGCGAGCGGATGGACCTGACCGGGACCAAGAAGGGGTGCGATCACGGCCAATGCGGGGCGTGCACGGTCCTGGTCAACGGGGTCCGGGTCAACAGCTGCCTGACGCTGGCGGTGGTTCGCGACGGCGCGGCGGTCGAGACGATCGAAGGTCTGGCGAAGGACGGTACGCTGCATCCCCTGCAGCAGGCGTTCATTGATCATGACGCGTTCCAGTGCGGATATTGCACGCCCGGACAGATCTGTTCCGCGGTGGGGGTGCTGCGCGAAGGCCGGGCCACGGACGCGGCAAGCATCCGCGAGCATATGAGCGGCAATCTGTGTCGGTGCGGCGCCTACACCAACATCGTCGATGCGGTGCTTTCCGTGATGGATCGGGAGGATGCACGGTGATCCGGTTCGGCTATGACCGCCCGAGCGACGTGGCGGAGGCCGTCCGCGACGGCAATCGGCAGGGTGTCCGGTTTCTGGCCGGGGGCAGCAATCTGGTCGATCTGATGAAGGAGAATGTCGAACGGCCGGTGCGGATCGTCGACATCAATCGCCTGCCGCTGAAATCGATCGAGGATCGGGACGGGGGCCTCCGGATCGGTGCGCTGGTGACCAACACCGACTGCGCCTGGGACCCCAGGGTGGAAACGCGGTATCCGATCTTGTCGAGCGCCATCCTGGCGGGCGCGAGCGCGCAATTGCGGAATGTCGCGACGATGGGCGGCAACCTGAACCAGCGGACGCGCTGCCTGTATTTCTACGACAACAGCACCGCGTGCAACAAGCGCGAGCCGGGCACCGGATGTTCGGCCATTGGCGGGGTCAACCGGATCAATGCGATCCTGGGTGCCAGCGCGGCCTGCATCGCGACGCACCCGTCCGACATGTGCGTCGGGCTGGCGGTGCTGGATGCGGTGGTGAACGTCACCGGGCCGTTGGGCGATCGCGCGATTCCGATGGCGGATTATCACCGCCTGCCGGGCGACGATCCGGCGAGGGACAATATGCTGAAGCCGGGCGAACTGGTAACGTCCATCGATCTGCCAGACGAGGATTTCTCGGGTCACCATACATATCTCAAGCTGCGTGACCGATTATCCTATGCGTTCGCGCTCGTGTCGGTCGCGGTGGTGATGCGGATCGCGGACGGCCGGATCGCCGACGCCCGGATCGCGCTGGGTGGCGTCGCGCACAAGCCGTGGCGGTCGCGGAGCGCGGAAACGCTGCTGATCGGCGAGGCGCCGTCGCAGTCGGCGTTCCTGGCGACGGCCCATGCCCTGCTGGACGGCGCCGAGGGCCAGGGCAGCAACGATTTCAAGATCGGACTGGCGCGGCGCGCGATCGTGCGCGCGTGCAAGCAGGCCGCGGCCGGAACGCCGCAGTCGCAGGTCGACAAGCGCATCGCCTGAGCGGGAGAATAGCATGGCCACGATGTTGGAAGAGACCCAGGTCGGGATCGGATCCCCGCTCAGCCGCGTCGACGGCAGGCTGAAAGTCACCGGCGGCGCGCGGTATGCGGCCGAACATCCGGTGGCCGGACTGCTGTACGGCGTGGTGGTGTCCAGCGCGATCACCAAGGGGCGGATCACCAAGCTGCACCTGGATGCGGCGCGCGCAGCGCCGGGCGTGGTGGAGATCCTCAGCCATCGCAATCGGCCGCACATCCCCTGGTTCGACCGCTCCTATCGCGACGAGGTGGCGCCGCCGGGATCGCCGTTCCGCGCTTTCTATGACGACCGGATCCTGTTCAGTGGACAGCCGATCGCGCTGGTGGTCGCGGAGACGTTCGAAGATGCGCGGCACGCCGCCGGGCTGGTGCAGGCCGAATATGAAACCGAGCCGCACGAGACGTTTTTTCTGAACTCCGCGGAGTTCCAGCCAGAGAAGACCCGGTCGGGGTTCGTGAAGCCGAAGGACCGCGGCGACGAGGCGCGCGCCTATGCCGACGCGCCGAAGCGGATCGATCAGGAATATCGCCTGGCGACCGAGCACCACAACCCGATGGAGATGCACGCCAGCACGGTGCAGTGGCACGGCGATGGATCGATCACCGTTTATGACAAGACGCAAGGATCGCAGAATGTGCAGGACTATCTGGTCGGCATATTCGGGTTCGCAAAGAAGGACGTGCGGGTACGCAACCCGTTCGTCGGGGGAGGATTCGGATCCGGGCTGCGGCCGCAATATCAGGTCTATCTCGCGACCATGGCGGCGCGGATGCTGAAGCGGTCGGTGCGGGTGGTCCTGACGCGGCAGCAGATGTTCACCTTCACCCACCGGCCGGAATGCCAGCACAGCATCCGGCTGGGCGCGGACGCGGCCGGCGACCTGCAGTCGATCTACAGCAAGGCGGTGACGCCGACATCGCGATTCGAAAATTACATGGAGTCGATCGCGCAGTGGGGTGGGCAGCTTTATGCCTGCGACAATGCGGCGCTGCATTGGGCGTTGACCGCGGTCGATACCTATACGCCGGGCGACATGCGGGCGCCGGGGGCGGCGACCGGCGTCACGCTGTTCGAAATGGCGATGGACGAACTGGCCTATGAAGTCGGCATCGATCCGCTGGCGTTGCGCCTCAAGAACTACAGCGAAAAGGATGCGATGAACGACATCCCCTATACGTCCAAGGCCTTGCGCGAAGCGTATCAGGAAGGCGCGGAGGCATTTGGCTGGAATGCGCGCGTGGCGGCGCCGCGATCGATGCGGGACGGGCAGGAGCTGGTCGGCTGGGGAATGGCGACCGGCATGTGGGACGCGATGTTCCAGAAGGTATCGGTGCGCGCCCGGTTGAGCGCGAACGGCCATCTGGAGGTCGCGACCGCCAGCTCGGATATCGGGACCGGCACCTACACCGTCATGACGCAGGTCGCGGCGGGCGCGCTGGGACTGCCGGCGGAACAGGTGACGGCGGTGCTGGGCGACAGCGACCTGCCGCTGTCTCCGGTCGAGGGTGGCAGCTGGATGGCGGCATCGGTCAGCGCCGGGATCGAAGTGGCCTGCGCCGCGGTACGGGTGAAGCTGGCCAAGGCCGCCGAGAAGGTGGACGGCAATCCGCTGGGGGGTGCGGCGGCGGATGCGCTGCGCTTTGAACACGGGCGCATGATCCTGGCGACCGATCCCAGCCGATCGGTCAGCTTCGGCGAGGCGATGCGCGCGGCCGGACTGAACGAGATCATGGTCGAAGAGAAAGCGGCGCCAGGGCTGCGGGATACCGCGGGCGAGGTGACCGGCAAGAAGAAGAAGGCGAAGAACACGCACAGCGCGATCTTTGCCGAGGTCAAGGTCGACGAGGAGCTTGGCGTGATCCGGGTCACGCGTATCGTCTGCGCGGTGGCTGCCGGGCGGATCATCAACCCGAAGACCGCGCGCAGCCAGATCCTGGGCGGGGTCGTGATGGGGATCGGGATGGCGCTGCACGAGGAAACCCAGGCCGATCACCGGATCGGACGCTTCATGAACCATAATCTGGCGGAATATCATATTCCGGTGCACGCCGATGTGCACGACATCGAGGTGATCTTCGTTGACGAACCCGACCGCGAGGTGTCGCCGCAGGGGATCAAGGGGCTGGGCGAGATCGGGATCGTGGGAACGGCCGCCGCGATCGCCAACGCGATCTTCCACGCGACCGGTCGGCGGGTCCGTTCCCTGCCGATCACGATCGACAAGATCCAGGAATGATTGCGCCGACCTGGCGGACGTAACGGTATATAACGCGCGATCAACAGGATCGTTCAACCAGTTGCGGCCGATGGCCGATTACACGGAAAAAGGCGGTAATCCGGGATTTTAGCGGGTTGCGGGGACGGGATCGGCCCGCCATGGTCGCCGGGCAGGATCGGGTCGTCCGGGCCGCAAAAGGGGAAGCTGGTTGCCGGGTCGCACGTTCAGCGCAGTCGTTCGGTTGTGGATCGGTGTCGGCGTCGTCGCCATCGCCGCGCCCGTCGTGTCGCGTCCGCCGGCGCCGATGCCGGTATCGCCCCCACCGGCAGGAACGGCGCCCGATGCGGCGCTGGACGACAGCCAGTTCAATGCCGCATTGCCGCCGATCGACAGCGTGACGGTGCCCGGCGCGGAAACGCCCGCTCCCGCGCTTGCGCCGCCGGCGGATCCGGTCGCCACCATCCCCGATACCGAACTGGCCGCGCCCCTGCCGCCGCTGTCGCAGGCGGCGACGGTGCCGCCGCCCGCCGCGCCGGGGGTGGCGGATGATGCGGAGCTGCCGCCCATCCGCTATGCCGTGACCGTGACCGGACTGGAAACGGGCGGTCTGTACGACCGGTTCAAGCCGCTGTCGGCGCTGCTGAGTGACGGAAAGAAAGCGGCCAATGCCGCGCAGATCACCGCGCGCGCGAATGAGGACGTCGCCCTCATCGAGCGGCTGCTGAAATCCGAAGGCTATTATGACGGTGTCGCGACCGCGGTAGTCGATCCGGCGCCGGCTGCGCGGGGGCAGGCGAAGGTGACGATCACTGCAACGCCGGGTGCGCGGTATAGCCTGGGGCAGATCGCGGTCACCGGCGCGGCCCCATCGCCGACGGTGCTGGCGCGGTCCGCGCTGGGCTTGCGGACCGGGCAGCCGATCGTCGCAACCGATATCCTGACCGGCGAGGCGAACGTCGCGCTGCGGTTGCCGGAGCAAGGCTATCCCTTCGTGACGGTCGGTGCACGCGACATCGTACTGGATGACCGGCAGCCGGTCGGCGATTACGCGCTGCCGATCGTTTCCGGTCCGCGATCCAGCTATGGCGGGTTCCAGGTAGCGGGCGATCCGGTGTTCGGAGTGGATCATGTCGCGGTGCTGGCGCGGTTCGACCGCGGGCAGGTCTATGACAGCCGCAAGGTGGACGATCTGCGCCAGGCGCTGGTCGCGACCAGCCTGTTTTCGACCGTGGCGGTGGAGCCGGTGCGGACCGGCGTGATCGCGCCCGACGGAACCGAGATCGTCGACCTGCGCGTCAACCAGACCGCAGGGCCGATGCGGTCGCTGTCCGGCAGCGGCGGCTATGGCACGGGTGAGGGCATCAAGGTGACGGGCGGCTGGACCCATCGCAATCTGTTCCCCGACGAAGGCGCGCTGATCCTGGATGCCGTCGCGGGCACGCAGCAGCAGGGTGCGAGCGCGACGTTCCGCCGGTCAAATGCCGGTCTGCGCGATCGTACGTTCCAGGCGTCGGTCGGTGCGGCGCGGCAGGATTTCGACGCCTACAGCGCACGTACCGTGAACGTGTCGGCCAGCCTGTCACGGCAATCGACGCCGCTGTGGCAGAAGCGCTGGACCTATTCGGCGGGCGCGGAAATCATCGGCACCAACGAAAGCCGGTTCGATCCGGGCGACGCCGAGCGGACGCGGGCGACCTATCTGATCGGGGCGATCCCGTTGCAGCTGACCTATGATCGATCGGACAGTCTGCTCGATCCCACACGCGGGTTTCGATTGACGGCGCGCGTCAGCCCCGAGGCATCGTTGCAAGGCGCGATCGATACGTACGGCCGGTTCCTGGCGGAAGGCAGCAGCTATTTGCCGCTGGGGCCGAGCATCGTGCTGGCGGGTCGTGCGCGGGTAGGATCGATCGTGGGCGTGAAGCGCGACGACATCGCGCCGTCCCGGCGGCTATATGCCGGCGGCGGTGGATCGGTACGCGGTTTCGGCTACCAGCAACTGGGGCCGAAGGATCCGAACAATGATCCGGTCGGCGGCCGGTCGCTGACCGAATTCGCGATCGAGGCGCGCTATCGGTTCGGCAATTACGGGATCGTTCCGTTCGTGGATGCGGGGCGGGTAGGCGAGGCATCGACCCCGTCGCTGTCGGGCCTGCGCTACGGCGCCGGGATCGGCGGACGCTACTATACCAATTTCGGGCCGTTGCGCGTCGACGTGGCGACACCGATCGGCCGCAAGAAAGGTGAGAGCAAGATCGCGCTCTATATCTCGATCGGACAGGCATTCTGATGGCGCTGCGGATCGCGAAATGGGTCGGGATCGCCGTGGCGGCGCTGGTTGCGCTGCTGCTGCTGGTGGTGCTGGGACTGAACACCGCGCCCGGGCGCAATTTTGTGCGCGGGCAACTGGACGGGTATGAGACGGCGTCGGGCCTGCGCATCGGCGTCGGGCGCCTCGAAGGGTCGCTGTACGGCGCGCTGACGATCCGCGACCTGACGCTGAGCGATCCGAAAGGGGTCTTTGCGCGGGCGCCCGCAGTCGCGCTCGATTGGCGGCCGTTCGCCTATGCCCACAGCAAGATCGACGTGCGGAGCCTGGCTGCGCCGCTGGTGACCTTGTCGCGCCTGCCCGCGTTGAAGGAGGTGCCGAGCGATCCCAATGCGCCGATCCTGCCCGACATCGACCTGACGATCGGGCGGCTGACCGTCGATCGCCTGGTGCTGGAGAAGCCGGTGACCGGCAAGCGCAGCATCGTTCGGCTGGCGGGCGGGGCCGACATCGCGGATGGGCGTGCGCGTTTGAACCTGGACGCGGCGGCGCTGCGCGCGGTGAATGCGGTCGGTGGCGACCGGCTGCTGTTCCGGCTGGATGCGGTGCCCGCCGCGAACCGGCTGTTGATCGATGCGCGGATGCAGGCGCCGGCCGGCGGGCTGGTCGACAGCTATGCCGGGCTCGGCAAGCCCATCGATCTCCGGGTCGGCGGACGCGGGGACTGGGCGAACTGGCGCGGCCAGGCGCGCGCGCTGTTGGGCGGACAGGCGATCGCGGACATCGCGATCCTGGGTCGCGACGGCACGTTCCGGGCCAAGGGTGCGACGCGGCCGGGCCTGATATTGACGGGTCCGGCGGCGCGGCTGGTGGAGCCGGCGCTGGATGTCGACATGGTGGCGACGTTCGACAAGCGGATCGTCGACACGCGGTTCGCGGTCAGATCGGCTGCGCTGGCGGTGGACGGACAGGGGCGCGTCGACCTGGGGCAGAGCCGGATCGGCAATTTCCGGATCGACGGCCAGTTGCTGCGCCCGGGAGCGATCGCACCGAATGTGCGCGGGCGCGACGTGCGGGTAGCGGCGGCGATCGACGGGCCGTTCGCGACACCGACGGTGGCCTATCGGCTGACCGCCGCAGCGTTGGGCTTTGACGCGACCGGGATCGAAGGGTTGCAGGTACAGGGCAAGGCAGTGATCGACACCGATCGCATCCTGATCCCGGTCCACGCGACCGCACGCCGGGTCACCGGATTGAACGCCGCCGCCGGCGGGCTGCTTACCAATTTGCGGGTCGATGGCGATCTGGCCTACGCCAATGCCAAGCTGCTGTCGGACAATCTCCGGCTCCGCTCCGATCGAATCGATGCCACGGCCATCCTGCTCGCCGATATCGGGACCGGCCGCTACACCGGCGCGCTGAAGGGGCGGGTGAACGATTATCAGGTCGACGGGCTGGGCCGGATCAACCTGGTCACCGATGCCGATCTGGTCGCGGGTGCAAACGGCACCTACGGGATCAAGGGCCGGGTGCGCGTCACCACGCGCCGGATCGACAATGCGTCGGTCCGCGACGCGCTGGGCGGACCGGCGACGATCACCGCCGATGTCGGCTATAGCGAAACCGGTGCGGCCACCGTCCGCAACCTGCGGATGACCGCGCCCAAATTCCGGATCAGCAGCGGCGAGGGTTCCTATCGCAGCGACGGTACGCTGGCATTCCGTGCGGCGGGCGTGTCAGCCGATTACGGGCCTGTCGCGGTCGTGGTGGGCGGTACGGTCGCAGCGCCGCGGATCAACATCCGCGCCAGCCGGCCGAATGTGGGCATCCCGTTGACCGACGTGACCGTCGACATCGTCGGCACCGGTGCGGGATATCAGGTCAATGCCAGGGGCGGGTCCAACTATGGCCCGTTCGCGGCCGACCTGCTGATCCGTCAGGGTGCCCGCGGCACCGCTTTCGATATCCGCAGTGCGCGCTTCGCGGGTATCGACCTGCGCGGATCGGTCAGCCCGACGCCGGCCGGTCCGTACACCGGATCGCTGGCGCTGAACGGATCCGGGCTGAACGGCACGATCCGGCTGGCGGCGGCGGGGCAGTATCAGCGGGCGGACGTCGACGTCGCCGCACGCGGCGCGCGGATTCCAGGCACGACGCCCATCACCATCGCCGCGGGGACGATCCGCGGATCGGTCATCGTCTATCCGGATGCGCCGGCGGTGAACGGACGGTTCGTGCTGACCGGCGTCCGGCAAGGCGCGATGGCGATCGACCGGGCGCAGGGCCGGGTGAATTATCGCGGCGGCCGGGGCACGGTGGCGCTGATCGCGAGAGGCACGAGCGGCGTGCCGTTCGACATCGCGACGCAGGCGGCGCTCAGCCCAGACATGATCCGCGCGAACATCCGCGGCACCGCCAATGCGATCCCCTTCCGGCTGGCGGCGCCGGCGATCGTGCGCAAGACGTCGGCAGGTTGGACTTTGGCGCCGGCGACCCTGGTCCTGCCGCAGGGGCAGATGGTGATCGAGGGCAGCTATGGCGACCTGATCCGCGGGCGGGCGCGGTTGTCGAACCTGGATCTGTCGATCGTGCAGGCGTTCGCGCCCGGCCTTGGCCTGGGTGGCAAGGCGTCGGGCACGGTGGATTATATCGGCGACGCCGGCGTCCCTACGCTGAACGCCCGCCTGGACATCGCCAGGTTCACGCGCACCGGCGCCCTGACGATCAGCGACCCGGTCGATATCGCGACGCTGATACGACTGTCCGATGCGGGCGGATCGGCCAGCGCGATCGTGCGACGCGGCGGTGCCGCGGTCGGGCGCTTGCAGGCGCGGCTGGGGCCGCTGGGTGGTGGCAACGGTGCCTGGACCGAGCGGTTGCTGGCGGCACCGCTGTCGGGTGGCGTCCGCTATGCCGGGCCGGCGGAGGTGTTGTGGACACTGACCGGCATTGCGGGGCAGACCCTGTCCGGTCCGGTGGCGGTGGCGGCGGATTTCGGCGGGCGGGTCAACCAGCCGACGCTGACCGGTGTCGTGCGTGCCAATGCACTACGCTATGAGAATGAGACCTACGGTACCGTCCTGTCCAACATCGCCGTCAACGGGCGGTTCACGCAATCGCGTTTCGAACTGACCAGCCTGACCGCAAAGGCGGGATCGGGCAGCGTGTCGGCCAGCGGATCGGTCGGCCTGGATGCGGCCGGCGGGTTCCCGATCGACCTGCGTGCCACCTTGGCGCGCGCGCAACTGGCGCGCAGCGACGCGCTGGGCGCGACCGTGTCGGGCACGCTGCGGGTCCGCAACGGCCGCGATACCGGTCCGTTGATCGAAGGCGACCTGACGCTGCCCGAAATCCGCTATCAGATCGTGATGCAGGGCGCGTCGGAAGTCGCGGTTCTGGACGGAGTGCGCCGCCGCAATGCCCCGCCGATGCCGACGGCGGCATCGACCTTGCCGTCCAACTGGAAACTCAACATCCGGGTGCGGGCGGACAACCGCATCTTCGTATCCGGCATGGGGCTGGAGGCCGAGTGGAAGACCGACCTGCGCGTGACCGGCACCGCCACCACGCCGCGGATCGTCGGCAATCTAGAAGTGCTGCGCGGAACAGATTCCTTCTCCGGCCGGCGGTTCGAGATTTCGCGCGGCAAGGTGACGTTCAATGGCGGCCCCGCGACCAATCCCGAACTGGACATCAGCGCGACGACCACGGTGGAAGGCGTGACCGCGATCATCAACATCGGCGGCAGTGCGCTCAATCCGCAGGTGACGTTCACGTCCACCCCGGCGCTGGCGCAGGACGAGGTGCTGTCGCGGCTGCTGTTCGGCAGTTCGGTGACGTCGCTGTCGCCGACGCAGGCGATCCAGCTGGCGGCGGCGCTCAATTCGCTGCGCGGGTCGGGCGGGGGCGGGCTCAACCCGCTCGGCAAGCTGCGCTCCGCCACGGGGATCGACCGGTTGCGCATCCTGGGGGCGGACAAGACCGCCGGCCGCGGAACGGCGCTCGCGGCGGGGCAATATATCTCCAACGACATCTATGTGGAGGTGATCACCGATGCCCGTGGCTTCACCGCTACCCAGTTGCAGATCGCGCTGTCCAAATCGCTCAGCATCCTGAGTTCGACCGGCTCGTTCGGCGGATCCAACGTCAGCCTGCGCTATTCCAAAAATTATTAGTATCGTCGCGTCCGGTCGGCGGATAAGATTTCAGCCCTGACATACAGGGTCATGAACCCGGCGTAGAAAGGGGCGCATGACCGGCCGCATCGCATTATCGTTCGTTCTGGTGATGGCCGGTCTCGGTGGATGTGCCGTCGGGCCGAATTACCGTACCGCGTCACCGGCTGCCCTGGGCGTTCCGGACCGCTTCAAATCGGAGGCAAAGGCCACCCCGACGGCGCCGGTCGATCTGGCGCGGTGGTGGACCGGGTTCAATGATCCGGTCCTGACGGGGCTGGTCGAACGATCGCTGGCGCAAAATCTGGATATCGACGCCGCAGGCGCGCGATTGCGGCAGGCGCGGGCGTCGATCGCGTCGGCGCGCAGCGCACAATTGCCGACACTGAACGGATCGGGATCGATCGGGCGCAGCATCGGCAACAGCGGGCGATCGATCTTCGACCCGACGACCGGCACCACGATTTCGACCGGCGGCGATACCACCGTGTATCGCGCCGGCTTTGATGCGGCCTATGAAGTCGATGTGTTCGGCGGCATCCGCCGATCGGTGGAAGCCGCGCGGGCGGATACCGGCGCCGCGCTGGCCAACCTGCAGTCCGCGCAGCAGACGGTCGTCTCGGAAGTGGGTCTCAACTATGTGTCCGCGCGGCTGGCGCAGAACCGGTTGCGGATCGCGCGCGACAATCTCAGGACGCAGGACGAGACGGTGGAGATCGTCGGCTGGCGCGTGCAGGCCGGGCTGGTGAGTTCGCTCGACCTGGAACAGGCGCGGCAGCTGCGCGCGCAGACCGCGGCGACGATCCCGACGCTGGAAAACAACTATGCCACCGCAGCCAACCGGATCGCGGTGCTGCTGGGCGAAGCCCCAGGCGCGGTCGATGCGCTGCTGACGCCCGAGCGGATCATCCCGTTGGCGCCGCCCGCGACCGATATTCCCGCTGCGGTGATCCAGCGCCGGCCCGATGTCGCGTCGGCCGAGCGATCGCTGGCGGCGGAAACCGCGCGGATCGGAGTCCAGGAAGCGGAACTCTATCCCGCGCTGCGCCTGACCGGCAGCTTTGCGGGGTCGGACACCAATCTGAGCGATGTGGTGAGCGGCGCGCTCGGCAATCTGCTTGCGTCGGTCAGCGCGCCGATCTTTCAGGGCGGGCGGCTGCGCGCCGCGGTGGAAGGGCAGCGCGCATCCACGGACGCGGCACTCGCCAACTATCGCCAGACGGTGCTGACCGCGCTGGAGGATGTCGAGAATGCGTTGACCGCGCTCGACACCAGTGAACGCCGAGAGCGCGAGATCGTGATCGCGGAAACCGCCGCCCGCAATGCGGCGATCTATGCGCGCAGCCAGTACCGGGCGGGGCTGATCGATTTCCAGACCGTGCTGGACAGCGAGCGGACCTTGCTGTCCAGTCAGGACAGCCGCGCCACCGCGCGCGCCGATCGGGCGACCGCGACGGTGCAGCTTTACAAGGCGCTTGGCGGCGGGTGGCAATCCGCACCCCTGCCGGCCAGCGCAACCCGCAGCGGCACGATCGCCGTGCTGCCCGATTCCGGAACGAGGCCCTGATGGACCAGACCAGCAACCCCGGCGACCTGGACGCGTTCCTGGGCGTCACCCCGCCGTCGCGCCGGTCGCGGGCGATCAAGTGGATCGCGATCATCGCGGGTCTGGTGCTGCTGGTCGTGCTGGCGATGCGGCTGTTCGGGGGCGGCGACGAGCAGGTCCGCTATGCGACCGAGCGACTGGATCGTGGCAGCCTGACGGTGACGGTGTCGGCGACCGGCAATCTGCAACCCACCAATCAGGTCGAGGTCGGATCGCAGATCTCCGGGCTGGTGACGCAGGTGAACGTCGATAACAATGATCGGGTCCGGACCGGGCAGGTGCTGGCGACGATCGACACCGCGACCCTGCAGGATACGATCAACCGCAGCGCGGCGGCGCTGGCAGCGGCCGAAGCCAATGTCGGCACGGCGGAGGCAACCGCGCGGCAGGCCGATGCCAATCTGCGCCGCCTGCAGGATGTCTATCGCCTGTCCGGCGGCAAGGTGCCGTCGGCGACGGAGCTGGATACCGGCCGGGGCGAGGCGGCACGGGGACGCGCCGGCGTACTGTCGGCCAGGGCGGCGGTGGCGCAGGCGCAGGCGCAATTGTCGTCCGACCGGACACAGTTCAACCGCGCGTTCATCAAATCGCCGGTGAACGGCGTGGTGCTGTCGCGGCAGATCGAACCTGGGCAGACGGTGGCGGCGTCGCTGAACGCACCCGTGCTGTTCGTGATCGCCGAGGACCTGTCGCAGATGCGGCTGGAGGTGAAGGTGGACGAGGCCGATGTCGGGCAGGTGAAGGCGGGGCAGCGCGCGACGTTCAGCGTCGATGCGTTCCCGGGCCGCACCTTTCCCGCGCAGATCGAGCGCGTCGACGTCGGCGCCAATTCCGGCACCAGCAGCACGAGCGGCAGCACCAGCACGACGGCGGCGTCCACCACCGGCACGGTCGTCGCCTATACCGCGCGGCTGACCGTCAACAACCCCGACCTGACCTTGCGCCCCGGCATGACCGCAACCGCCGATATCGTGACGATGGAGCGGCAGGGCGTGCTGCTGGTGCCGAATGCCGCGCTGCGGTTCACGCCGGCCACCGGCCCCGCAAAGAAGGGCGGCGGCGTGACCGACGTGCTGGTGCCACGGCGGCGCGGTGGCGGCGGCGGCGCGACCCGGACGGCGACGATCGGGCGCGGCAGCGTGCAGGCCATCTATGTGCTGGGTGCCGACAATCAGCCGCAGCGCATTGCCGTGACGGTCGGCGACAGCAACGGAACCATGACGGAGGTTTCCGGCACTGGTCTGACCCCCGGGATGCAGGTGATCACCGGGACGCTGGCCGATGGTGATGGTGCGGCCCCCTCGGGTGGTGGCGCGCGAAGCGGTGGCAGCGGAGGACGCCATGCCGGAAGCCAGTGATGCCATCCTGATCCGGCTGCGCGGCGTCACCAAGACGTTCGGGCAGGGCGAGACAGCGTTCCAGGCGCTGAAGGGCGTCGACATGGACGTGACCGCTGGGGATTTCGTCGCGGTCATGGGCGCGTCGGGATCGGGCAAGTCGACCACGATGAACATCTTGGGCTGCCTGGACGTGCCGACCGGCGGCCAGTTCCTGTTTCGCGGGCACCCGGTCGAACGGCTCGACCGGGATCAGCGGGCGTTGCTGCGGCGGCGCTATCTCGGCTTCGTTTTTCAGGGGTTCAACCTGCTCGCGCGGACGACGGCGTTGGAGAATGTCGAACTGCCGCTGCTCTACCGCGGCGAGGATCGCGCGACCCGGCGGCGGCTGGGGATGGCGGCGCTCGACAAGGTCGGGCTGGCGAACTGGTGGGACCACACCCCCGCCGAACTGTCGGGCGGGCAGCAACAGCGCGTCGCGATCGCCCGCGCGATCGTGACGCAGCCGGACGTGCTGCTGGCCGACGAGCCGACCGGCAATCTGGATTCCGAACGGTCGGTCGAGATCATGGAACTGCTGACCGACCTGAACCAGCAGAGCGGGATCACCGTGCTGATGGTGACGCACGAACCCGACATGGCGGCCTATGCGCATACGGTGGTGCATTTCCGCGATGGCCTGGTCGAGCGGGTCGAGCCCAATCACCGGCCGGGCGTGGTGCCGGCGCCATGAGGGGGCGCTGACATGTTCCTGACCACGCTGGTCCTGGCGCTGCGCGAAATCCGTCGGCACATCCTGCGATCGTTCCTGACGATCCTGGGCATCGTCATCGGCGTGTCTGCCGTCGTCACGATGGTGACGCTGGGCAATGGCGCGACGGCCGCGGTGAAGGAGCAGATCTCCAGCCTTGGCACCAACATCCTGCAGATCCGGCCCGGTCAGGGCTTCGGCCGCGGGGGTGGTGGGCCGGCGCCGCCCAATTTCGACCTGGACGATGTGGCGGCGATCCGTGGGCAGGTCGCGGGCGTCACCGCCGTCGCGGCCCAGGCGCAATCGTCGGGCACCGCGATCCGCAACGCCGCCAACTGGTCCACCACGATCAACGGCACCACCACCGACTATTTCGATGTCCAGCCCTGGCCGCTGGCATCGGGACGTGTGTTTACGCGGGCGGAGGAGCAGGCGGGCAAGGCGGTGTGCATCATCGGGTCGACCGTGCGCGATAACCTGTTTCGCGGCGAGGATCCGGTCGGCGAGCGCTTCCGGATCCGCGATCTGAGCTGCCAGGTGATCGGGCTGCTCACCACGCGCGGGCAATCGGGGTTCGGCGGCGATCAGGACGACGTGGTCATCATGCCGCTGAAAACCGTGCAACGCCGTTTCACCGGCAATCGCGAGATCCGGTTGATGCTGGTCGGGACCAACCCGGCCTATGACACGCAAGCGATTCAGGCGTCGCTGCAATCCCTGCTGCGCGAGCGGCGGCGGATCAGCGGCGGGAAAGAGGATGATTTCAACATCTTCGATACGAAGCAGATTTCCGATACGCTGACCGGGACCACTACGATCCTGACGCGGATCGTGTCGGCCGTCGCGGCGATCAGCCTGTTGGTCGGCGGGATCGGGATCATGAACATCATGCTGGTGTCGGTGACCGAGCGTACGCGCGAGATCGGCATCCGGCTGGCGATCGGTGCGGTCGCGCGCGAGGTGTTGCTGCAGTTCCTGGTCGAGGCGGTGGCGCTGGCCTGCCTGGGCGGGGTCATCGGGTTGATCCTGGGGTTCGTCGCGTCGGTGTCGATCGCGCCGCTGATGAATGCGCCCTTCATCTTCGACCTGCGGATCAACCTGCTCGCCTTCTTCTTTTCCGCGCTGATCGGCGTCGTGTTCGGCTATTTCCCCGCCCGACGGGCTGCATCGCTGAACCCGATCGACGCGCTGCGGCATGAGTGATCCGGTGATGGCAGACGGCATGACGGCGGAACGGCAACCGCAGATCTTGGTGGTGGATGACGATGCCGAGCTGCGCGAACTGGTCGCGGACTTTCTGGGCGCGAACGGGATGGCGGTCGCCACCGCCGCGGACGGGGCGGAGATGGACCGGCGGCTGGCGGTGCACCCGGCCGATCTGGTGGTGCTGGACCTGATGATGCCGGGCGAGGACGGACTGTCGATCCTGCGCCGCTTGCGCCGGCCGGGCGGACCGGGGGTCATCATGCTGTCGGCGATGGGCGACGATACCGATCGTATCATCGGGCTGGAGGTCGGCGCGGACGATTATCTGGCGAAGCCGTGCAATCCGCGCGAATTGCTGGCGCGGATCCGTGCCTTTCTGCGTCGGCGGCAGGATGGCGGCACCCGCGGCGGGCCCGAACGGCGATTTGGCGAATGGACGCTGGACATGGTCCGGCGCACGCTCGGCCGGCCTGGCACGCCCCCCGTCGCGCTGACCGATGCCGAGTTCCGGACACTGGGCGTGTTCCTGGATCGACCGCAACGCGTGCTGACCCGCGACCAGTTGATCGAGCGCGGGCGCGGCGTCGACAGCGAAGTGTATGACCGCGCGATCGACGTGACGATCAGCCGGCTGCGCAAGAAGATGGCGCCGGACGATCCGATCCGAACGGTGCGCAACGAAGGCTATATGTTCGTGCTGGCCGTTTCGCCATGACGCGGCCGGGGGGTCGCGGACTGCCGATCTTCTGGCAGACGCTGCTGCTGGTGCTTGCCTGCCTGGTGATGGCGCAGATGGTGTCGATCGGGCTGTTCCTGTCGCTGCGCCCGCCGCGGCCGGATTTCAACCGCCTGTCCGATGTCGCGGACGCGCTGGCAGGGATCCGGACCGGTACCGAAGACCGCGACCGCGCGCTGGCGGTGCGGAGGACGACGGCGCCGCCGCCGCGCGGCGTGGGAATGCTGGAAGATGCCGGCTTTACCGCCAGTCTTGCCGCACAGCTGAAGGTGCCGCGCAACCGGGTCCGACTGTATTTCGAGCCGGACCAGCGCAGTTCGCCGCAGCGTGTCCGGATCCGACGCGGCGAGCCGATCTTCTTCAGCGGGGTGGTGGCGGCGGTCGCGACACCGCACGGCTGGCGGGTGGCGGAAACACCGCCGCGGCCGATGATCGTGGCATGGCAGTGGCGCAGCATCCTGTGGTTCTGCCTGACCGCGGTGCTGTTGCTGCCGTTCGTGTGGTTCTTCGCACGCCGGCTGACGCGGCCGATCCGGCGGTTCGCCGATGCCGCCGATCGGATGGGCGCCGATCCGCTCGCGCCCAACATCGCGGTGGATGGGCCATCCGAACTGCGCGTCATGGCGCAGGCGATCAACCGGATGCAGGAACGGCTCGGCCGGCATTTGGCCGAACGGACGGCGATGATCGGTGCGATCGCGCACGACCTGCGCACGCCGCTGGCGCGGGTGGCGTTCCGGATCGAGGGCGCGCCGGACCCGATTCGCGACAAGGTGCAGGCGGACATCGATCAGATGCGGGCGATGATCACCGCGACGATCGGCTTCGTACGCGACGGCAGCGGACCGGATGCGCGCGTGCCGGTGGCATTGGCGCCCATGCTGACCGCGCTGGTGGCGCGGGAGCGGGAAACGGGGCGCACCGTTACGCTGACCATCGATGCCGCGGCGACCGTGCTGGCGAACGCGATTTCGATCGAACGGCTGATCCAGAACCTGATCGACAACGGGTTGCGCCATGCTGGTGCGGTCGAGATCCGGCTGGGACGGGCGGGAGCGCTTGCCGCGGTCACGGTCGCCGATCGCGGGCCCGGATTGGCGCCGGAACAGCTGGAACGGATGTTCGAGCCGTTCGTGCGCGGCGATCCGTCGCGCAACCCGCAGACCGGCGGAACCGGATTGGGCCTGACGATCGCGCGGTCGATCGCGGAGCGCCACGGCGGTCGGCTGGTGCTGGCCAACCGCCATGGCGGCGGATTGGAGGCACGGTTCACCATGCCGGCCGAAGAATCGCTCGCCATCGCGCCTGAAATAAAATAACAAGATCGCATAACATGCTGAGGTGCCGATCGGGACCATCGGCAGCACCGGCACCAACCGGAAGGATGAGGATGACGGAAGAGACCGGCCGGCGTGGCAATCTCGCGCCGCTATCATTGCATGTACCGGAACCGAAGTTCCGACCCGGCGATCCGGTGGACTATGCCGATTTCGATCGGGGTGCGGCCGGGCTTGTACCGCGGCCCGCGATCGATGCGGCGCCTGCGACCATGCGTGATCTCAGCTACGGGCTGGTCCGTGTGCTGGACGATGACGGTCAGGCGGTAGGCCCCTGGGATCCGCGATTGAGCCCGGACAAGCTGATCCGTATCCTGCGGCACATGGCCCTGACCCGCGCCTATGACGAGCGGATGTACCGCGCGCAGCGGCAGGGAAAGACCAGCTTCTACATGAAGTGCACGGGGGAGGAAGCGACCTGCATCGCGGCGGCGCATGCGATGGACCGCGAGGACATGGTATTCCCGTCCTACCGTCAACAGGGCGTGCTGATCGCGCGCGACTGGCCGTTGGTCGACATGATGTGCCAGGTCTATTCCAACGCGGGCGATCGGCTGAAGGGTCGGCAGATGCCGATCATGTATTCGTCGCGCGCGGCGGCGTTCTTCTCGATCTCCGGAAATCTGGCGACGCAATATCCGCAGGCGGTCGGCTATGCGATGGCGTCCGCCGCGAAGGGCGACAGCAAGATCGCGTCCGCATGGTGCGGCGAAGGATCGACGGCGGAGGGAGATTTCCATTCCGCGCTGACCTTCGCTTCGGTCTACCGCGCGCCGGTGATCCTGAACGTCGTCAACAATCAGTGGGCGATCTCCTCCTTTTCCGGCTTTGCGGGGGCGGAGGCGACGACGTTCGCGGCGCGGGCGGTGGGCTATGGCATTGCCGGGCTGCGCGTCGACGGCAATGATGCGCTGGCGGTCTATGCCGCGACCGAATGGGCGGCGGACCGCGCGCGCGGCAACCACGGCCCCACCCTGATCGAACATTTCACCTACCGCGCCGAAGGCCATTCCACGTCCGACGACCCGACCAAATATCGGTCGGCAGAGGAACGCGGCGCATGGCCGCTGGGCGATCCGATCGTGCGACTGAAACAGCATCTCGTCGCGATCGGTGCCTGGGACGAGGAGCGCCATGCCGCGATGGACAGGGAACTGGCCGAGGAAGTCCGCGCCGCCGGCAAGGAGGCAGAAAAGCAGGGCATCTTGGGCGACGGCATGCATCAGCCCTTCTCGACCATGTTCGAGGACGTGTTCGAGG
This sequence comes from Sphingomonas sp., assembly GCF_036387535.1. GTDB lineage: Bacteria > Pseudomonadota > Alphaproteobacteria > Sphingomonadales > Sphingomonadaceae > Sphingomonas_R. Next base: position 9,147 of record NZ_DASVTO010000115.1, on the reverse strand, counting down.
AGATGCCGTGGCACCTGAAGGAACAGTCGCAGCAGATGTACGAGGAACGCAAGGCGGCCGGGATATGAGCGATCAGGCACATGGCGCGCCGCGCCCGATGAACATGATCCAGGCGCTGAACGAAGCGATGGACATCTGCATGGCGCGCGATCCCGACATCGTCGTGATGGGCGAGGATGTCGGCTATTTCGGGGGTGTGTTCAAGGCGACCGAGGGGTTGCAGCGTAAATACGGCAAGACGCGCGTGTTCGATACGCCGATCACCGAATGCGGGATCATGGGCGTGGCGGTCGGCATGGCCGCCTATGGCCTGCGCCCCGTTCCGGAAATCCAGTTCGCGGATTACATCTATCCCGCGCTGGACCAGATCGTGTCGGAAGCCGCGCGGATCCGGTACCGGTCCGCCGGGGATTTCATCGCGCCGATCACGGTCCGGTCGCCGTTCGGCGGCGGCATTTTCGGGGGGCAGACGCACAGCCAGTCGCCCGAGGGCATTTTCACCCATGTCGCGGGGTTGAAGACGGTGGTGCCGTCGACGCCCTATGACGCCAAGGGCCTGTTGATCGCCGCGATCGAAGACAATGATCCGGTCATCTTCTTCGAGCCGAAGCGCATCTACAACGGGCCGTTCGACGGCCATTATGGCCGACCGGTCACGCCCTGGGCCAAGCATCCGGATGCGATGGTGCCGGAGGGCTATTACCGTGTGCCGCTGGGCAAGGCGCGGGTCGTGCGCGGTGGCGAGGATGTGACGATCCTGTGTTACGGCACGATGGTCCATGTCGTGTCCGCGGTGGTGGAAGATATGAAGATCGACGCCGAAGTCGTTGATCTGCGGACGCTGGTGCCGCTGGACATCGAAACCGTCACCGCATCCGTGCGCAAGACCGGGCGCTGCGTGGTGGTGCATGAGGCGACCAAGACCTCCGGTTTCGGCGCCGAGCTGTCCGCGCTGGTGCAGGAACGCTGTTTCCATGCGCTGGAGGCGCCCGTGGAGCGCGTCACCGGTTGGGACACGCCGTATCCGCATAGCCTGGAATGGGCGTATTTTCCGGGGCCGGTCCGCATCGGCGAGGCCCTCAAGCGTGTCATGAAGGACTGATCGATGGCCCGTCATACGTTCAAGCTGCCGGATATCGGCGAAGGTATCGCCGAGGCGGAAATCGTCGCCTGGCATGTCCAGGTCGGCGAGATGGTCGAGGAAGACGGCCCGCTGGCCGACATGATGACCGACAAGGCCACCGTCGAAATGTCCGCACCGGTCGCCGGTCGGGTGATCGAGATCGCGGGCGCGGTCGGCGATCAGATCGCGATCGGATCGGTGTTGGCCGTGTTCGAGACCGAGGACGAGGAGATGGAATCTCCGTCCCCGGCAGCTGGCGAAAGCCCAGGTCCGGGTCCTGGGGTCGAACAGGACCCCGGCCTCCGCCAGGAACCAGAGAAGGCGTCGGGAACGGAGACGTCGGATCCCAGCGTGCGCAAGGGGCCGGAAGCCGCGCACCGGGAAACGGGCGGCCCGCGCGTGCTGGCATCGCCGGCGGTGCGTGCGCGTGCCAAGGATCTTGGCATCGACCTGAAGGATGTGAAATCCGCGCAGGATGACCGGGTACGGCATGCCGATCTGGATGCGCATCTGCGCTATGCGACCAGCGGACCCGCGCCAGCAGCCAGCGCGGCGGCCGCGCCCGCAGCGGCAGAGCCCGGTACCGTGGAGGAAGTGCGCGTCATGGGCATGCGCCGCCGCATCGCCGAGAACATGGCGGAATCGAAGCGCAACATCCCGCATTTCGCCTATGTCGAGGAAATCGACGTGACCGAAATCGAGCGGTTGCGCGCCGCAATGAACGCGGATCGCGGGCAGCGTACCAAGCTGACCCTGCTGCCGTTCCTGATCCGCGCGATGACCAGGGCGTTGCCCGATTTCCCGATGATCAATGCGCGATATGACGATGCCGCCGGCGTCGTCGCGCGGCATGCGTCGGTGCATCTGGGTTTCGCGACGCAGACCGACAACGGCCTGACGGTACCGGTGATCCGCGATGCGCAGGCGCGCGACGTCTGGGGGCTGGCGACCGAGATCGTGCGACTGGCCGACGCCGCCCGGCGCGGAAAGGCGACCCGCGAGGAGCTGACCGGATCGACGATCACGCTGACGTCGCTGGGGCCGATTGGCGGCATCGTGTCGACCCCGGTCATCAACCGGCCCGAAGTCGCGATCGTAGGCGTCAACCGCATTGTCGAACGGCCGGCGGTGGTCGATGGCCAGATCGTCATCCGCAAGCTGATGAACCTGTCGTCCAGCTTCGATCATCGCGTGGTCGACGGCTGGGATGCCGCGTCCTTCATCCAGGCGGTGCGACGCCTGATCGAGACGCCGGCGCTGCTGTTCGTCGACTGACCATGGTCATGAATCCGTCCGTCGCAGATGGCCGGGATCATGTCGCAAAGCCGGATCGGACGGGCGCGCCGCGGCTTCCGCTTCCGCCCCGGACCGCATAGCGAAGGCGATATCCACCTGGGGGACATCGCCATTTCCTGCTTCCGCCGTTCCGCCCTTCTCCTTGCGCTGACCGGCGGCCTGTCCGGCTGCGTCGCGCCCGGCACCCAGCGCGCGGTCGAGCCGCTGGGGCCGGTGCGCGCACCGGTGACGGTTGCGATCCCACCGGTGCCGTTGCCGGGCACGATCCCGCAGCCGCCCGCGACGCTGGCGGCGACGATCGAGCGGCTGGGTCGGGGGTTCGATGGAATCGTGGGCATCACGGTTCGCGATGTCCAGGCCGGCTGGTACATCTCGTTCAACGGGCTCGGTTATTTCCCGCAGCAGAGCGTGTCGAAACTGTGGGTCGCGATGACGGTGTTCGATGCGATCGATCATGGCCGTATCACGCTGGACCAGATGGTGCGGATCGAGCGCAAGGATCTGGTGGTGTTCCATCAACCGCTGCGCGCACGAGTGGGACCGGACGGGTTCAGCGCCAGCGTGTCCGAACTGTTGCTGGCGGCGATGACGACCAGCGACAATCTGGCGAACGACTCCCTGCTGCGTACCGTTGGCGGACCATCGGCGGTGCGGGCATTCCTCGCACGGTCGGATATTCGGGGTATCCGCTTCGGCCCGGGCGAGCGGCTGTTACAGGCGCAGACTGCCGGGCTCACGTGGCAACAATCCTATGCCGAGGGCAATGGGTTCCTGGAGGCGCGGGCCGCCTTGCCGATCACGGTGCGGCGTGCAGCGCTGGACCGCTATCTGGCCGATCCGGTCGACGGGGCGCAGCCGGAACAGGTGACGCTGGCGCTGGCGCGTCTACGGAAGGGCGATCTGCTGTCGCCGGCATCGACGCAGCGATTGTTGACGCTGATGGCGTCGAGCAGGACCGGGCCGCAGCGGATGCGCGCCGGATCGGGGCCGGGCTGGGCGTTTGCACACAAGACCGGCACGGGGCAGGAACTGGGTTCGCAGGCGACCGGCTACAATGATATCGGGCTGATGACCTCGCCCGATGGGCGGACCTATGCGCTGGCGGTCATGATCAAGACGACGCGGCAGCCGATCCCCGTGCGGCAGCGATTGATGGCGGACGTGGCGCGCGCGGTGGTGACGCAGGACCTGAACGGACCGCCGGCCACGCCGCGCGGCTACTGATGCCTCAGACCCGGTCGGCGTAGAGCAGGCGGCCGGGGCCGAGACGGGCCAGCACCTGATCCAAATCGGTGGGCGACACCGCGAAACAGCCCTGGCTGCGTCCGCACATGCCCTGTTTGGCGACGACATCGGGCGCGACATACCAGGCGGAGTGAATCACGATACCGCGTTCCAGCGCCGTGCGATTGTCGGGATCCAGCCCGATCAGCCGGCGCGACCGACCATGCTGCCCCACATACGGATCGCTGGTCAGATACGCCCCGCGCGACGTCGCTTCCGACCCGACCGCGCCGGAAAAGCGCTGCAGCATCCCGCTGTGCGCCGGGTCAGATCCCTTGCCGTGCGAAACGAGCAGGGTCGTGGTCTTGCCGTTCAGTACGTCCACCAGGTGGAAGCGCGGATGGGCCGATGGACGAGTGAAATCCGCGATCGCAATGACATCGCGCGACCAGATCGCGCGGTTGTGGGTCTGCACCGCCGCCAGCGCGCGCGCCATCAGGGCAGGGGGAACACCTTCGCCCACCGGAGCGATCACACTGCCACCCAACCGCGAGGGATCGATCGGATCCTCTTCGGGTAACGGGGCGGCGGCGGTTCCGATGCGGGGGGTCGCCGCCATGGCCGGAATGGCCGCGCCGAGACAGGCAAGGCCGGTGGTGAAGGCGCGTCGGCTAAGCCGTCCGCTGTCTTTTTCATCGATCACAGGGAAACATATACCAAAAATGTTCCCGCTTTTCCATCGGGTGCACCGACGCCCGTCTGGCGCGAAGTGCAGGCCACCGCTAGGGTCGCCCGCACCGGAGCGGAGGACAGGATGGTCAAGGCAGTTACGACTCGCATCGCGATCCTGCTAGCGGCCGTTCCGCTGGGCGGTTGCGTCAGCACCGCGGCCTCGATCGTCAAGGCACCGTTCCAGGTGGCGGGCCAGACGGCAGACTGGCTGACGACCAGCCAGGACGAGTCCGATCGCAATTACGGCCGCAAGATGCGGAAGAAGGAAGCGCGTGAAGGACGCGAGTTGCGCAAGCGTAACAAGGAACTGGAGCGGGAAGCCCGCCGTAGCCGCGACGATTAGCCAGTCCGCGGTCAGGCGCTGCGCAGGCGACCCGCGCGCAGGTTGAACAGATGCCCCGCCGCCACCAGCATGCCGCCGCCGACCGTCAATGCGACTTCGCCCAAGCTATGCGGGACGGCGAGCAACGCGCAGGCCATCACGATCAGACCGACGACACCGATCTTGGCAGGCAGCGGATCATGATGCACGCGCCAGCCGCGCAGCAATGCGAGCCCGCTGGCCGGGATCGCGATCAGCAACAGCGCGGCGTGCAGCCACGGCAGATCGGGTATGATGAGCGCGAAGGCCGGCAACAGCGCGATCGCCACCGGAATGGCGATGCAATGGATCAGGCACAGGCTGGACAACAAGGCCGCTACCATGTCCAGCGTCCCGCGCGTCGCGGTCAGCGGGACGGCATGATCGCCGTGACAATGGGTGCGACACGCATCGGACATGCTGTCCCTATAGCGATACGATATAGTATAACACAAGCGGTTTCGTCATGACGGGCTGTTACGATCGGCCGATCGGGGAATGCCGAACCGGATCAGGTGGTGTCCGAAGTCGATCGTGACCCGGTCGAACCCGCGCAGCACGTCCATGCCGATCAACATGGCGGGATCGTCGCGCAGACCGAACCGCGCAAAGCTGTGGATGTCGGCAAAGCCGATCGGCATGTTCTGGATCTGGAGACCCGCAATGGTGACGCGGGGCAACACCGCCATGTCTGCGGTGACGGTCTGCCCCGTCACGCTGACCAGCAGGCCCGGCTGGCCGAGCGCGCCCTGACGGCTGACCAGCCGGCGGAGCGCAAGGTTGCCGATCGAGTTTTCGGCGCCGGTGTCGATCACGGCGTAGATCTTGCGGCCGTTCAGCCTGGCGTCGGTCAGGATCAACTGCCCGAACCGGCGGCGGGCGGTGACCACGATGGTCCCCGGCAGATCGCGCGGCCGGCGGGACGTGCTGGGCGACACCGTCATCCGCTGGTTGATGAAGTCCAGCAGGATGCGCTGATCCGCAAGCGCATCGACCCCGAGCAGGCCGTCGGCGCCCAGCCCCAATCGTGACAGGACCGGCGCCACGATGCCTTCGCGGACGCCGGTGCCCACCTGTAACCGGGCGACCCGGACGGTCGGCACCTGTTCCGGACCGGCGATGCCGTGCAGGGTCACCGGGCGGGCGGGCGGCAGACGAAGTTGTGCTGCGACCGTGGTGGACAGCACGCTGCGGTCCGCGCCGGTATCGATCACGAACGGGAACGGACCCATGCCGTTCAGCCGCACGTCCACCGTCATGCGATCGGCGCGATCGAACCCGGTGGCGAGGATTTCGTCCGCCGTGGGGGCGGCGGGCGGGTCGATCGTGACCGGCTGGAACGGGAGCAGCGCGGCCAACAACCGGAGGGCGAGTAGGGACATGACGCGATCTTGCGCCCGCCACGTCGCGGGCGCAACGGCGCGGGATCAGGCGCCGCGGGGCGGCTGGTTCAGCTGATCGCGGCGATATTCCCCCTGACGTTCGAACATCCAGCCGGGATATTCGGGTGGCAGGGCGCTGACGCGGTCGAGCGTGGCCAGGTCTTCCGGCGCGAGCACGACTTGGGTGGCGGCGATGTTGTCGGTCAACTGGTCCGGGCGCTTCGCACCGACGATGACGCTGGTTACGACCGGTTGGTGCAGCAGCCATGCCAGCGCGATCTGCGCGACCGACACCGCCTTGTCGTCCGCGATGATCCGCATCGCGTCGATCACGTCATAGGTCCGGTCGCGCTGGACTGGGGGAAAGTCGAAACTGGCACGCCGGCCGTCGCCGGCGCTTTCGTTGGCGCGGTCATATTTGCCCGACAGCAATCCGCCCGCAAGCGGGCTCCAGACCATCAGCCCGACACCTTCCGACCGCATCATCGGAACCAGCTCCCGTTCCAGGTCACGACCGGCAATGGTGTAATAGGCCTGCAACGTGGCGATCCGCGCGATCCGGTCGCGTGCGGAAATGCCGAGCGCCTTCGCGATCTGCCACGCCGCCCAGTTCGACACACCGACATAACGGACATGACCATGCTGGACGAGGATATCGAGCGCGTGAAGCTGCTCCTCCATCGGGGTCGCTTCGTCGAAGCCGTGGATCTGGTACAGATCGATATGGTCGAGCTGGAGCCGTTTCAGGCTGGCCTTGCACGCATCGATCAGGTGAACGCGCGAGGCGCCGCGCTGGTTAGGGCCGTCGCCCATCGGCCCGAACGCCTTGGTCGCGACCACCACCTGGTCGCGCGCGATGCCGAGGTTGCGGAGCGCCTGGCCCGTAATCTGTTCGGACAGGCCGCCTGCATAGACGTCCGCCGTGTCGATGAAGTTGATGCCGGCGTCGATCGCGGTGCGGACCAGCCCGTCGGCGTCGGATTGCTGCAGCTGGCCGATCTTGGCCCACATGTCTTCGCCACTGCCGCCGAAGGTCATGGTGCCGAGGCAGAGTTCGGATACGAACAGGCCGGTGCGGCCAAGGGTGTTCATGCGCATGTCGGGGGCGTTCCTGAATGAAGTTCGGGGGCAGAACGCATCAACCGCGCGAAGGTGGCGTGGCGATTACTGGCCGAAATCCCCTTCGCCCGCGATCCGCAGGGCTTCGCGCGCAGCGGCGAACAGCGCGCCGGACTTCGCCTGGCATTCCCGCTGTTCGGCGGCGGGATCGCTGTCTGCCACGATGCCCGCGCCTGCCTGGACGTGCATCACCCCGTCCTTCAGCACCGCCGTACGCAGAACGATGCAGCTGTCCATTCCCCCATCGGGAGAGAAATAGCCGACGCCACCGGCATAGGGGCCCCGGGTTTCGGGTTCGAGTTCGGCGATGATCTGGCACGCGCGAACCTTGGGTGCGCCGGAAACCGTGCCGGCGGGGAAGCCGGCGAACAGTGCATCGAGCGAATCCGTGCCCGGCGCGATCCGCCCGACGACATTGGAGACGATGTGCATGACATGGCTGTAATATTCGACGCCGTAGCTGTCCGTGACCGTGACGGTGCCCGCCGCCGCGACGCGTCCGACATCATTGCGGCCGAGATCGAGCAGCATCAGATGTTCGGCGCGTTCCTTCGGATCGGCGAGCAGCTCGGCACGGTTGATCGCATCCTCCGCCGCTGTCCGGCCGCGCGGGCGGGTGCCGGCGATCGGGCGGATCGTCACTTCCCCGTCGCGCGCCCGCACCAGGATTTCGGGCGAGGACCCGATCAGGGCGAAGCCCGGCAGATCGAGATAATAGAGGAAGGGCGACGGGTTAATTCGGCGGAGCGCGCGGTACAGGTCGAGCGGCGGCAGCGGAAAATCCATGGTGAAACGCTGCGCCAGCACCACCTGAAAGATGTCGCCGGCCGCGATATAGCCCTGCGCCCTGGCCACCATGTCCGCATAGCGGCCGGGCGGCAGGATCGGCGTCGCGTTGCAATCCACCATGCCGGGATCGATGACGGCGCGGCGCGGCGGAGCTGCGGTGAGGCGCGCCAGCACGGTTTCGATCCGCGCATCCGCATCGGCGATCATCGCGGCCGGGTCCCGCGCGGGATCGGGCCAGAGTGGGGCGACGACATGCAGTTCGTCGGCCAGCCGATCGAACACCAGCACCAATGTCGGGCGGACGAACAGCATGTCGGGCACGTCGAGCGCGCTGTCGGCGGGGCGGGGTAACCGCTCGACCAGCCGGATCGTCTCATAGGCGAAATAGCCGACGAGGCAGGCGAGCGCCGGCGGCATGCCCGGGGGCACGTTCATCCGACATTCTGCCACCAGCGCGCGCATCGCCGCCAGCGGACCGGCGTCCAGGGGCAGGAATGCGTCACGGTCGACGGCCCAGGCGCGGTTGATCTCCGCCAGGTCGCCGCGGGCGCGGAACACCAGATCGGGGGCGAGCCCAAGCAGGCTGTACCGTCCGCGTTGCGCCCCGCCTTCGACCGATTCGAGCAGGAAATCGCCGCGGCCGGGCTCCATCAGCTTCAGCGCAGCGGCGACCGGAGTATCGAGATCGGCCACTCGCCGCCGGGACAGCAGCGCCGGTCGCCCCGCCGCCAATTCGGCATGGGCCTTGTCGTCGGGGCGCTCCTCCGCTGCGCCCGTCACTGGGCGGCGCTACCCTGCAACAGCGATCCCTTGAACCGGGCAATCGCGGCGGCATCCTGCTTCACATCGACATCCTTCATGATGCCGGCGATGAACGCGTCGGCATATTCGTTGCCCAGCGCACGACCGAATTCGTCGCGGGTAGCGGCGACGAGCTGCGGCTGCTGCGTGATGTCGCCCTTCTTCACGGTATCGAGCTGGACCACGAACCAGCCGCTGCCGTCGGGTGCGGCCAGCGTGCGGACCTTGCCGGGGGCCATGGTGAACAACAGCTGCAATGCCGGTGGAACCCGGCCCTGCGCCTGCGCCTGGGCAAGATCGATCTGGCGACCACCACCGGA
>NZ_DASVTO010000114.1:0-1701 GCF_036387535.1 Sphingomonas sp. | reverse complement strand
CCGGTGACGTTGGGCGGCGGATTGACGATCGTCCACGGCTCCGCGCCGGGCCGCTCGGGGCGGAACAGGCCCCGGTCTTCCCAATGCGCATACCAGCGCGCCTCGATTGCGGCGGGGTCGAAGGTCTTGGTGAGTTCGGTCATGCGCGGGCCATAACCCGCGTCGCGGCGATCGTCACCCCGGCGCGGACCGTCACGGTTTCGCCGCCTCCCGGACCCGCGCAATGCACGGTCTCCTATGATGAGGCTGAACACTTATCCGGAAGATCGCCGATGTCGGCTGCCTATGACATCATCCACTGGCTCGACAACAATGGCGAGGTACTCGCCTTGGCGCGGCTCGACGTACGGATGATGGAAGCGACCTCGCGCGAGAAGCTCAGCGTGCGCGCGATCCGGCGCGATACTCAATGCTCGCCCGAATTCCTGGCGGCGTTGCGTCGCGAAGCCGGCGTCGTCGCCGGCAAGCCATGCCCGTTATGACGGTGGAGAACGCGCGATGACCCCCCCGCAGTTTCCGGTGACGATGGATGACGCCCATGGCCGCGTGATCGTCGGCAAGCCTGGCGCCGACCGGGCGCACATCCTGCACTGCAATTACTACAACAACTATCTGCTGCGGACGATCTGGAAGGATGCCGGCGGGATCATCGATGCCGAACCGCTGTTAATCGGCGCCAGTGTCGAACAGGCGTTCGCGCAACTCTCCGCGCTGTTCGCGCAGCAGGGCATCGTAAGCGTCGAAGAGCGCAAGGCCTTCGCCAGCCGACTGTACAGCTGGCAGGGGCTCGGCACGCTCGACTTCGCGATGATCGGCGAGGCGGGCGGCACCGTGAGCTCCACCAGCCAGCATTATGCGGAAGGATGGCGCGCGCAATTCGGCCGATCGGACGCGCCGGTCGGCTTCGTCACGCAAGGCTGGCTCGCCGGTGCGGCGGCGGCGATCTACGATCTGCCGCAGGATCATTTCCGCGTCGGGCAGGACGAATGCGGCGCGGTGACGGGCGGCCCCGCCAGTCGCTTCACGCTTTGCCCGGGCGATGCCAATTTCACGCTGTTCGACGGCGGCGTCGGTCTCGGCCCGCTATCGGCTGCGCCGTCCCGGGTGCGCGAGATCGATCATGACATCGACGCCGACGCGGTGCGGGCCGCGATCCGATCGCTGCCGCTGTTCGGTGCGGCGGAGGTCGATGCGGGTCTGGTCCGCAACTTCGACGTCATGATCACCTGGCAACCGCATCGCTATTATGATCGGGTCAGCTTCGAGACGCTGCGCGAGACGATCCGGTGCCACGGCTCGCAGGGCCGCACGCTGGTCGAGACGCTGCTGGAGGAAGCCGGTCATCGCTGCGGCTTCAGGACCTTCGGCGGCATCTGGCGCTCCCCCGAATGGGCGGCGCTGGTTGAGCCGATGTGCCGGACCCGCGAGGATCGGATCGCGGGCATGATTGCGATCCTCAACTGCAGCGGATGGGGCCACATCCAATGCACCGACCTTACCGAACAAGAGGCGGTGTTCGTCGTCCACGACGATTACGAGAGCATCGGCTATCTCGATCTTTACGGGCCGGCCGATTTCGCGACCACCTACCTCCTGCCGGGCGGGTTCCGGGGGATGATGAACCTCGTCTACAACGGCGCGATCCACGAACGTCCGGCGCTCACCGAGCGGTTCTACGAGGATCTGTGCCGCCGCCCCGAT
>NZ_DASVTO010000113.1:0-16396 GCF_036387535.1 Sphingomonas sp. | reverse complement strand
ACATGCGGGCAAAGGGAACGCACTGCCAGCCAAAGCCCTTCGCTTCGGCGGCGGCGGGCGTCATCGCAAAAAAGATCACGCTCAGGAAACCAATTGCCGCGCGCGTCGTTCTGGTCATGTGAAGCCCCGCCATGTGCCTGATGCTCGGGTACGGCACGATTTACGTTCAGCATAGCGACAGGCGGTGGACCGCGCTGCCGACACGGCGAGTCGATCCGCGGATTTCAGCCATTTTCGCTTCGCCCCAGCGGACGCTCGCTTTATCGATCCTGTCCGGAAACCGGGTGATTCGCTTACCGGATCTCCACCTTTTCGTGGCCGCTCGGCCGAAGCGGCACGGCCACACCTGCGCCGGGTGCGGCATCCCGCGCCACGCCCGGCTTGATCCACCCCCCGCCACGCGACTACGGGTTCGCCGACAATGGCGTTCCTGGCGGGCGCCCGGAAGGACAGCCGTGGACGACATCGAGCAACAGAAGGCCGCAACGCTGGCGGAGATCGCGACCGCGGACGCCGCCGCGCTGGAGGCGATCCGCGTCGCCACGCTGGGCAAGAGCGGCACGATCACCGCATATTTGAAGACGATGGGCAAACTGACGCCCGAAGAGCGCCAGGTCCGGGGTCCGGTGATTCACGGCTTGCGCGAAGCCGTCGCCACCGCGATCGCCGATCGCAAGGCGCTGCTCGACGCACAGGCGCTGGACGCCCGCCTGGCGACCGAGCGGCTCGACCTGACCTTGCCGGTTGCGCTGCCCCCTGCCGGATCGGTCCACCCGGTCGCACAGGTGATGGACGAGCTGGCCGAGATCTTCGCCGATCTGGGCTTCGCGGTCGCGACCGGGCCGGAGATCGAGGACGACTGGCATAATTTCACCGCACTCAACATTCCCGAGACCCACCCTGCGCGCGCGATGCACGACACCTTCTATGTCGAGCGCACTGACGGCTCGGACGCCGGCGCGGAAGCGCGCATGCTCCTCCGCACGCACACGTCCCCGGTCCAGATCCGCACGATGCTGTCGCAGCAACCGCCGATCCGCATCATCGCGCCCGGCCGCACCTATCGGTCGGACAGTGATGCCACCCACACGCCGATGTTTCATCAGGTCGAAGGGCTGGTGATCGATCGTGGCATCACGATGGGCCATCTGAAATGGACGCTGGAAACCTTCGTGAAGGCCTATTTCGAACGCGACGACATCGTGCTTCGCATGCGGCCCAGCTATTTCCCATTCACCGAACCCTCGGCGGAGGTCGACGTCGGCTTCACCTGGGACAAGGGCAAGCGCGTGATCGGCGGCGGCGGTGATGCCGGCGGCGGTGGCTGGATGGAAATTCTCGGGTCCGGCATGGTCCATCCGCGCGTGATCGCCGCCTGCGGGCTCGATCCCGCCGAATGGCAGGGTTTCGCCTTCGGCTGCGGCATCGATCGGCTGGCGATGCTGAAATATGGCATGGACGATCTCCGCCCCTTCTTCGACGGCGATCTCCGCTGGCTCAGGCATTATGGTTTCGCGGCGCTCGACATGCCGACGCTGTCCGGGGGGATTTCGGCATGAAGTTCACGCTCAGCTGGCTGAAGGATCACCTCGACACCACCGCCACCGTCGAACAGGTCGCCGAACGGCTGACCGCGATCGGGCTGGAGGTGGAGGGGATCGACGATCCCGCCGCGCGGCTCGCGCCGTTCGTCATCGCGCGCGTGTTGACCGCCGGCCCGCATCCGCAGGCCGACAAGCTTCAAATCCTCTTGGTCGACGCCGGCGGGCCGGATCCCTTGCAGGTGGTGTGCGGTGCGCCCAACGCCCGCGCCGGGCTGGTCGGCGTGTTCGGCGCGCCGGGCGCCTATGTGCCCGGGCTGGACGTCACGCTGAAGGTCGCGGCGATCCGCGGCATCGAATCGCGCGGCATGATGTGTTCGAAGCGCGAGCTGCTGCTGTCGGACGAACATGAAGGCATCATCGAACTGCCCGCCAACGCTCCGGTCGGTGTCGCCTATGCCGACTATGCCGCGCTCAGCGATCCGGTGATCGACGTCGCCATCACCCCCAATCGTCAGGATTGCATGGGCGTGCGCGGCATCGCGCGCGATCTCGCCGCCGCCGGGCTGGGCACGCTGAAGCCGCTGCTCATCCCCACGATCAAGCCGGCCTTTCCCTGCCCGATCGCGATCCGCACCGACGATCCGGAGGGGTGCCCCGCGCTGTTCGGGCGCGTCATGCGCGGCATCGTCAACGGTGCCTCGCCCGACTGGATGGCCCGGCGCCTGACCGCGGTGGGGCAGCGTCCGATCTCCGCGCTGGTCGACATCACCAACTATGTCATGCTCGATCATGGCCGCCCGCTCCACGTCTATGACCTGGCAAAGCTCGACGGCGCGCTGGTCGCGCGCAAGGCGACGGCGGGCGAGACGCTGACCGCGCTCAACGGCAAGGACTATGCGCTCACCCCGGCGATGACGGTGATCGCCGATGCCGCTACCGTCCACGATATCGGCGGCATCATGGGGGGCCTGCATTCGGGCGTGTCGGCGGACACCACCGATATCGTCATCGAATGTGCCTGGTTCGAACCCACCACCATCGCCCGCACCGGTCAGGCGCTGGCGCTCGGCAGCGATGCGCGCACCCGCTTCGAACGCGGCGTCGACCCGGAGTTTCTGGGTCCGGGCCTCGCCATCGCAACCGACCTCATCCGCCAGCTGTGCGGGGGGGACGCGTCGGACGCGATCACCGCGGGCGAACCGCCGAACGGCGTGCGCGTCATCGCGCACGACCCTGCTCTCTGCCTGCGGCTGGCCGGCATGACCGTCGCTTATGATCGCCAGCGCGCGATCCTGACCGCGCTCGGCTTCGGTGTCGATGCCGCCTGGAACGTCCGCGTCCCCAGCTGGCGCCGCGACATCGACGGGCCCGCCGATCTGGTCGAGGAAATCGTCCGGATCGAGGGTCTGGACGCCGTGCCTTCCACCCCGTTGCCGCGTGGCGACGGCGTGGCGAAGCCGACCGCGACCCCGGCGCAACGGCTGGAACGCCGCGTCCGGCGCGCGGCGGCGGCGCGCGGCCTGTCCGAAGCGGTCACCTGGAGCTTCATCAGCCAAGCCGAGGCCGACGCTTTTGGCGGCGGCGCCTGGGCGCTGGCCAACCCGATCAGCGCGGATATGCGGGTGATGCGGCCCTCGCTGCTGCCCGGCCTGCTGTCCGCCGCCCGCCGCAATGCCGATCGCGGTGCCGCCGGCATCCGGCTGTTCGAAATCGGGCGGCGCTATCTGGCGGATGGCGAACCCGCCACGCTCGGCTTCGTCCTGACCGGCGACCGCGCCCCGCGCAGCTGGTCCGGCGGCAAGCCCGCGCCGTTCGACGCCTATGACGCCAAGGCGGAGGCGATCGCGCTGCTCGCCGCCGCCGGTGTACCCGTCGACCGGCTACAGGTGATGGCGGCGGTGTCGCCCGTCTATCATCCCGGCCGTTCGGCGACGCTGCGGCTGGGTCCGAAGGCGATCCTGGCCGAATTCGGCGAACTCCACCCCGCGACGGCCAAGGCGATCGGCATCGACGGCACCGCCATCGCGGGCGAACTGTTCCTGGATGCCATTCCCCAGAAACGCGGATCGGGCCCGGTCCGCCCCGCCTTCGCACCGCCGGCACTTCAGGCGGTCCGGCGCGATTTCGCCTTCGTCGTGCCCGCCACCCTCCCCGCCGACGATCTCGTCCGCGCGGTCCGCAGCGCCGACAAGGCCGCCATCGTCGACGCCCGCATCTTCGACCTGTTCGCGCTCGGCGGCGGCGCGCTGTCGATGGCTCTCGAGCTCACCCTGCAACCGGTCGAGAAGAGCTTTACCGAGGCGGAGTTGACCGCGATCGCCGAGAAAGTCGTCGCATCGGCCGCAAAGACCGGCGCCAAACTCCGCTAAAAACCCTCTCCCCCCGGGAGAGGGAGGGGCCCACCGGCCACTTGGCCGGTGGGAGGGTGAGGCCAGAACCGCGCCACAAATACCACGCCACCCAACCCCTCACCGCCGCAACAAGAACACCGCATGCTCCGCCAGCAGGTTGGCGCCCACCGCGGAACAGCGCCGAGCACCCGCCAGGAACCATTCCTCTTCCACCCTGATCCCGCGCGCCGTCACGAACGCGCGGAAATCGTCGATCGTCAGCTGGTGGATATTCTGCGTCTCGTACCAGCTGACCGGCAATGCCGGCGTCACCGGCATCCGCCCGCCCCACATCAGCGACCAGCGCACCCGCCAATAGGCGAAGTTCGGGAAAGACACGAACGCCGTCCGCCCGATCCGCAGCAATTCCTCCAGCACCCGGTCCGGCGCACGCGCGGTCTGCAACGTCTGGCTCAGGATCGCGTGGTCGAAACTGTGATCGGGATAGGCCGACAGGTCGGTGTCGGCATCGCCCTGCACCACCGACAGGCCGCGCGCGACCGCGGCCGACACATTGGCGGCGTCGATCTCGATCCCGCGCGCATCCGCCCCGCGCGTATCGCGCAGCACCGCCATCAATTCCCCGTCGCCGCAGCCGATATCCAGTACGCGTGCGCCGCGGGCGACATGGTCGGCGATGATCGCGAGGTCGGGCCTGAGCGCGCTCATCCCGACACAGCGCGCAGGAATCCGTCGACCACGCGGTTCAATTCCGGCACGTCCAGCAGGAACGCGTCGTGGCCAAACGGCGACGACAGTTCGACGAAGCTCGCCGCCGCGCCCGCCGCATTCAGCGCATGCACGATAGCCCGGCTCTCCGCGGTGGGATACAGCCAGTCGCTGTCGAAACTCACCAGGCAGAAGCGCGTGGCGGACCCCGCAAAGGCATTGGCCAGCCGCCCGCCATGCTCCTCCGCCAGGTCGAAATAATCCATCGCGCGCGTGATATAGAGATAGCTGTTGGCATCGAACCGATCGGTGAAGCTGATCCCCTGGTGTCGCAAATAGCTTTCCACCTGAAAATCCGTGTCGAAGCCGAAGCTCTTGGTCGAGCGCGCCTGCAATTTCCGCCCGAATTTCTCGGTCAGCCCGACTTCGGACAGATAGGTGATGTGCGCCGCCATCCGTGCCACCGCTAGGCCGGCGGCCGGCGGCGCGTCATGCGATCCGTAATAATCGCCCTCGCGCCAGTTCGGATCGGCCATGATCGCCTGCCGCCCGACCTCGTGGAACGCGATATTCTGCGCCGAATGCCGCGCCGCCGATGCGATCACCACCGCCGCCCGCACCCGCGCCGGATAGGTGGCGGCCCATTCCAGCACCTGCATGCCCCCCATTGATCCGCCGACTGCGGCCAACAGGCCGGGCACGCCCAGATGATCCAGCAGCAGCGCCTGCGCCCGCACCATGTCACGCAGCGTGATGACCGGAAACCGCATCGCATAGGGCGCGCCGGTGGCGGGATCGGCGCTGGCCGGGCCGGATGATCCCATGCACGATCCCAGCACATTGGCGCAGATGATGAAGTGCCGCGCCGGATCGATCGGCTTGCCCGCGCCCACCATCCGCGTCCACCAGCCGGGCTTGCCGGTTCGCGGATGCACCGACGCGACATGATGATCGCCGGTCAGCGCATGACAGATCAGCACCGCGTTCGACCGATGCGCATCCAGCGCGCCATAGGTTTCATAGGCGATGTCGACCGACGCCAGCGCCGCCCCGCCATCCAGCGCGAACGGCCCGGGCAAGGTCACCAGCCGCGAAAGGCCGAAACGCGCATCATCCGACATGCTGCGCGGCTAGGGGGAAGGCGGGGGGTGAGTCAATCGGACCGGCAAAAACAAAGGGGCTCCGGCCAAAGCCGAGGCCCCCTCGCTACGATGCCGCCAGCTTGGTATCGCCCGTGCAGCACCGGCTGCCCGAAAGCAGTCTCCAAGCCCGATGCCGAGGCAGAGCGGGAACGGAATCTAAGTAGTCGGACCCAGCCATTTTGTCAAGATTGCGAGGCCCAGACCACAGAGCATGGCGGCGCGCACCCGCTGCAGATCGGCTGGCGACACCGCACCCGTGCTGTACCGCCGCTGGCCGCCGGTTGGGCCACGCGGCTCCCGGAACCGGTCCAGGCGGGCAAGCGACACCGTCGCGATCATGTCGCATTTCGCCCACATCTCCGGCGCATCAAACGGCGCCGGCAGTGGCTGCGCCAACATGATCCGGCAATGATATGCCTCCACGACCGTGGGGGCGGTGGTGCTGAGCGGCACGACCGCGACCAGCCCGTTCCGGCGGCGCAGCCGTGGCGATAGGATCACCACCGGGCGCCGCTTCACCATCTCCGGGGCCACGAAACCGGTCCCGTAGTCGCACAGAAGAATGTCGCCGGGATTGGGGTGATAGAGTAGCGCCATACCTCGCCCTTAGCCGGCGCCGATTTTGTCGCCAAGCGACCGTCATCTTCGGCATGACGTGGCCATTCCGATCCGCTATCGCACGCGGCCATGACAGCACCCGCACCCAAGCCCTGGATCGATGCGATCGCTCCTTATGTTCCCGGCCGCGCCACGACCGATGGCGGCGTGACGGCGATCAAATTATCGTCGAACGAAAATCCGTTCGGCACCGGCGCCGCCGCGCGGGCGGCCTATGCGGCGGAAGGCCATTCGCTCGACCGCTATCCGGATGCCGGGGCGACCCGGCTGCGGACGACGCTGGCCGCGAAATATGATCTCGATCCCGCACGCGTGATCTACGGCACCGGATCGGACGAGATCCTGCATCTCGCCACCGGCGCCTTTGCCGGCGTCGGGGACGAAGTGCTGCAGGTCCGCTACGGCTTCGCGGTCTATGAAATCGCGGCGCGGCGGGTCGGTGCGACACTGGTGGTGGCACCCGATGCCGATTACGCGACCGATGTCGATGCGCTGCTGGCCGCCGTCACGCCGCGGACGCGCGTCGTGTTCGTCGCCAATCCCAACAATCCGACCGGCACCTACAACGACCGGCACGATATCGCGCGCCTGCATGCCGGGCTGCCGAGCGATTGCCTGCTGGTGATCGACCAGGCCTATGCCGAATATCTGGAACCCGATCAGGACGACGGGGCGCTCGAACTCGCCCGGTCCGCGCCCAATGTGATGATCACGCGGACCTTCTCCAAGATCCACGGGCTGGCGGCGGAACGGATCGGTTGGGGGTACGGGCCGGCGCCGGTCATCGCGGCGCTGCACAAGATCCGCGCGCCCTTCAACGTCACCACCGCGGGCCAGGCGGCGGCGGTCGCGGCTTTGGCCGACGACGCCTTTGTCGACCGCAGCCGCAGTCACAATGCCGTCTGGCGCGGCTGGTTCACCGATGCGATGCACGCGCTGGACGGCCTCCGCGTCGTGCCCAGCAAAGCCAATTTCGTGCTGGTCCTGTTCGAAGGACGGCTGACCGCGCAGGTCGCCTATGACGGGTTGATGGCGCGCGGCTATATCGTGCGCTGGCTGCCGGGACAGGGGCTCCCGCACGCGCTGCGCATCACGATCGGGACGGAAGCGGAGACGCGCGGTGTCGCCGCCGCGATCGCGGATCTGGTCGCCGCCGCCTGATGCTGCCGTTTGCGCGTGTCACCATCATCGGCCTGGGGCTGATCGGGTCGTCGATCGCGCGTGCGGTGGGCGTCAGGATGCCGACGGTCCGGATCACCGGACATGATGCCGATCCCGACGTCCGCGCCCGCGCGCGCGATCTTGGCTTTTGCGACGATGTGACGGATCAGGCCGGCGCGGCCGTGGTCGATGCCGATCTCGTCATCCTGTGCGTGCCGGTCGGCGCGATGGCGGCGGTGGCGGCGGACATCGCGGACGACCTGCCCGCCGATGCGGTGCTGAGCGATGTCGGATCGTCCAAGGCCGGCATCGCCGCCGTGCTGGCCGAGCATTTCCCGCATAACCCGATCGTCCCCGCCCATCCGGTCGCCGGCACCGAACGCAGCGGCCCGGACGCCGGCTTCGCCACCCTGTTCGACAAGCGCTGGTGTATCCTGACACCCGCCGACGATGCCGATGCGGTCGCGGTCGAACGCGTCAAGGCGTTCTGGACCAGCCTCGGCGCGGAAATCGAGGTGATGGAGGCGAAGCATCATGACCTGGTGCTGGCGATCACCAGCCATCTGCCCCACCTGATCGCCTATACGATCGTCGGCACCGCATCCGATCTGGAACAGGTGACGCAGAGCGAGGTCATCAAATATTCCGCGGGCGGCTTCCGCGATTTCACGCGTATCGCCGCATCGGACCCGACGATGTGGCGCGACGTGTTCCTGTCGAACCGCGAAGCCGTGCTGGAAATGCTGCAACGCTTCTCGGAGGATCTGAGCGCGTTGCAACGCGCGATCCGCTGGGGCGACGGCGACGCGCTGTTCGACCTCTTCTCCCGCACCCGCGCCGTTCGCCGCAGCATCGTCGAACAGGGGCAGGACGACCCGCGCGAGGATTTCGGGCGGGCCCACTGATCCGGCGCGGACCTCAGAACGCCGGGATCACCGCGCCCTTGTAATGCTGGGCGATGAACGCCTTCACATCGTCGCTGCGCAGCGCCGAGATCAGCTTTGCGACCTTCGGATCGGACCGGGCACTCTCCAGCCCGACCAGATAATTGACATAGGGACTGTCCTTGTCCTCGATCGCCAGCGCATCGCGGGTCGGTTCCAGCTTCGCGTCCAGCGCATAGTTGGTGTTGATGAGGGCAAGATCGACCTGGTCCAGCACGCGCGGCAACGTCGCGGCCTCCAGCTCCTTGAACTGCAACCTGCGCGGGTTGGCGATGATATCCTTCGGAGTCGCCAGCGGATCGGCCGGGTTCTTCAGGCGGATCAACCCCGCCTTCGCCAGCAGGATCAGCGCGCGCCCGCTGTTGCTCCCCTCGTTCGGAATCGCAACCGTCGCGCCGTTCGGCACCGTCGCCAGCGTCTTCCATCGCCGCGAATAGGCACCCAGCGGCTCGACATGGATCCCCGCCAGCGTCACCAGCCTGGTCCCGCGCGCCTGGTTGAACGTATCGAGATAGGGCTTGGTCTGAAAATAATTGACCGCAATCCGCCCTTCGGCGACCTGCACGTTCGGCTGGACATAATCGTTGAACGTCCGGATATCGAGCGTCACGCCCTGCTTCGCCAGCACCGGCTTCACATGCTCCAGGATTTCGGCATGCGGCACCGCAGTCGCGGCGACGGTCAGCGTGCTGCCGTCCGCCGGCGCGCTTTTGCTCCCGCATCCCCCCAACAGCGTCAGCGCGGACAGCGCCACAAGGAAAGTCCGTTTCTGCATCGTCATTCCATTCTCCAAGGGCCCGGCCCCCAACTCCGTTCGGTTCGAGCCTGTCGAGAACCACGCCGGCCGTTCTCGACAGGCTCGAACCTAACGGAAACAAAGAAGAGGATCAGGGCAGGATAGAAATCACCGCCGGCGATACCGCCGCACCAGCGCATCGCCCACCATCTGGATCCCCTGCACCAGCAGCAGCAGCAGCGCCACCGTCACCACCATCACATCGGTCTGGAACCGCTGATACCCGAACCGGATCGCCAGGTCGCCCAGGCCGCCGGCTCCGACCACGCCCGCCATCGCGGTAAACGACACCAGCGCCACCGCGGTCACCGTCGCCGCCGCGATGATGCCTGGCATCGCTTCGGGCAACAGCGCGCGCCATACCAGGTCGCGCGTGGTCGCGCCCATCGCCTGCACCGCCTCCACCGTGTTGCGGTCGACCTCGCGCAGCGCCGTCTCCACCAGCCGCGCGAAAAACGGCGCCGCCCCCACCACCAGCGGCGGGATCGCGCCCGCCACCCCCAGCGACGTGCCGACCAGCAGTACCGTCACCGGAATCATCACGATCAGCAGGATGATGAACGGCACCGACCGCAACAGGTTGACGGCCAGCGCCAACGCGCCATTGCCGATGCTGCTCGCCCAGATCTGCCCCGGCGACGTCAGGAACAGCGCGACGCCCAGTGGCAGGCCGAACAGGATGGTCAGCAGCAACGACCCGCCCAGCATCGTCAATGTGTCCAGGCACGCCTGCGCAATATCGGCCCACACAATATCCACGAACATCAGGCCGTCACCCGTCCATAGCGCCCCAGCGCCGCGATCGCCGCCTCGGTATCGCCGCCCGACAGGCCGAGCGTCAGCTGGCCGTAGCTTTCGTCGCGCAACCGGCCGATGCGTCCGTCCAGGATCGCGAAATCCGCTCCCGTCTCGCGCGCGACCATCGTCAGCACCGGCTCCCCGATCGTGGCGCCGTGACAGGTCCAGCGTACGATCCGCCCCGCGAAGTTCGGGAACGCCGCCGGCCCCTGCTCGCCCGCCTCGGCCAGCAAGGCGCGCGTCTCCGCCGCCTGAGGGTCCAGGAAGATGTCGGCGACGCTTCCCGTCTCCACCACGCGCCCGGCGTGCAGCACCGCTACCCGGTCGCACACCTGCCGCACCACATCCATTTCATGCGTGATCAGCACGATCGTCAGCCCCAGATCGCGGTTGAGATCGGCGATCAGCGCCAGCACATCGCGCGTCGTCTCCGGATCGAGCGCGCTCGTCGCCTCGTCGCTCAGCAGGATATCGGGCCCGGTCGCCAGCGCACGCGCGATGCCGACGCGCTGTTTCTGCCCGCCCGACAATTGCGCCGGATATTTATGCCCATGGTCGGACAGCCCGACCCGGTCGAGCAATTCCGCCACCCGCGCCGCTGCCTGGCCGCGCGGCGTGCCCGCGATCCGCAGCGGAAACGCGACATTGTCCGCCACCGTCCTGGACGCCAGCAACCCGAATTGCTGAAAGATCATGCCGATCCGCCGCCGCATCGCGCGCAGCGCCGCCCCGTCCAGCCCGGCGACATCGGCACCGTCGACGATCACCGCGCCGGCGGTCGGCCGTTCTAGCCCGTTCAGCAACCGGATCAGCGTGGACTTGCCCGCCCCCGACCGGCCGATGATCCCGAACACTTCGCCACGCGCGACAGTCAGATCGACGCCGTCCAGCGCCATCGCCCCGCCGGCGAAGCGCTTGCCGACACCCTCCAGGCGGATCATCCCGCGATCACCTGCGCCGCGAACCGCTCCATCTCCTCGGCTTGCGGGCTCATCTGCAACAACAGCAGGTCGAGCCCCGCGCCCTCATAATCGGCGATGCGCTGCTTCACCTGTTCCGGGGTCCCGATCAGGTTGGGGCGCAGCCCGCGGTTTGACACCGCATATTCCTGCAACTTCATGTCGCGCTCCAGCTGCGTACCCGACAGCCACTGGTCGAAATTGGCATAGCCCGCGGGCAATTCCTTGACGGTCGTGATCCGCTCCAGCTCACGCCGCGCCTCGGCCTCGCTGTCGCGCACGATCGCATAGGCCGCCATCCCGTATGTCAGGCGACGGTCGCCGGCCCGTGCGCGCATGTCCGCAATCTTCGGCGCGACCGCCGCGACCGGATCGCCGTGCATCACATAGGCATCGCATTGCCGCGCGATCATCGTCTTGGCGGTCTCGCTCTCGCCCCCGGCATAGAGGGTCGGCAAACTGGCCGGCTTGGGCGAACAGATCGCCGCATCCGTCCGGTAATAGCGGCCGGAAAAGCTGAACCGCTCCTCGGTCCACAGCCCCCGCACCACCTCCAGCCATTCGGACGTGCGCGCATAGCGATCGTCATGCTCGTCGAACTGCAACCCGTATTGCCGCGCCTCGTCCGCCCACCAGGACGATACGACGTTCAGCGACAGCCGCCCGCCCGCGATCCGGTCGATATTGGCCGCCGCCTTGGCGAACAGCGCCGGCTGATGAAAGTTCGGCCGCACCGCGACCATGATCTCCTGGCGGTTCGTCACCGCCGCGATCGCCGCCGCGGTCGACCAGGCATCCAGCGCCGGCTGCTCCACACCCTTGATATCGTTCAGGTTCAGCTCGGCGATCAAGGTCAGGTCATACCCGATCTGCTCCGCCCGCACCGCCAGGTCGCGCGCCAGTTCCCAGCTCGCCTGCGGCTCGTCGTCGACATTGCGCAGCCAGCCGCCGAACACCGGCATCCAATAGCCATATCTCATCGCCGGACCTCCGCGATCCTGTCCGCCAGCCAGTCGATCAGCCGCTC
Organism: Sphingomonas sp.; assembly: GCF_036387535.1. GTDB lineage: Bacteria > Pseudomonadota > Alphaproteobacteria > Sphingomonadales > Sphingomonadaceae > Sphingomonas_R. Next base: position 4,348 of record NZ_DASVTO010000113.1, on the reverse strand, counting down.
ATGCGGATCCCAGCCCAGGACACCCAACGGATCGGCGACGAAGTTGGACAAGGCATTGATGTCGTAGAAACGCGCCGTGCCGTCGCGGTCGTCGATCATCACCTCGATCCCGCCGACATCCAGCCCGGCGGCCTGCGCGATCCGCTCCGCCGCGGCGATCAGGTCCGGCGCCGGATCGGCACGCGTCACCGTGACCGCCGCCTTGCCCGGTGCCGCCAGACAGATATCCGCCGGGCACAGGTCGAACCCGCCGCCGCCATCGACGTCGATCGCATACAGGTAGCGCCCGCCCAGCGTCTCGATCCGTGTGATCGCCCCGCCGCGCACCGGCACATGCTCCTGCACCAGCAGCACGCGGTCGATACTGTCCGGTACGGTCCCGTCCCCCACCGCAACCGCCAGTTCGGCGGGCGTGTCATAACGCACGATGCCCGCACCCGACCCGCCGATATTGGCCTTCACCACGATCGGAAAGCGCAATCCCGCCGCCGCCGCGGCCAGATCGGCGGCGCGGTGCACCACGCGCGTGTCCGGAATGGCGAGCCCGAGCCCCGCGATCAGCGCCAGCTGACGCGCCTTCGACGCATCGATCGCCAGCACGTCGGCGCCGTTCACCACCCGCGCGCCGGCCGCCTGCCACTGCGCCATCACGGCCTGCGCGAAGAAGATCGGATGTTCGGGCGCGCGCAGGAAACTCGACATCGCGATCCGGTTCAGCACGACGGGCGCGGGCGGCGCCGGATCGGCCGGATCGACGATCAGGCCGTCGGCATGGATCGCGCGATAGGCGATCCCGCGTCGGTCCAGCCCGGCGAAGAGTGGCCGGAACCAGTCGGGATGTTCGTACAATATGGCAAGGTCGGACATGGCCGCTCCTGTAGCCTTGCAAACGCCCCGCCGCAAAGCCGGAAGCGGCCGCATGCTCGTGCGGGTGGGGAGACGCCCCGCGGATCCTCTGCTAGTCGCACGGTTTCCTGTTTCCGGAACCAACCAGCCGATGACCGTCGTCGCCGCCACGCTCTACCGCAACGGACAGAAGATCCGCGATATTCCGCTCGATGAAACCATCCGCTGCGATCATGACAAGTCGGAATTCGTCTGGATCGGCCTGCTGGAACCGACCGACGCCGAACTGCTCGACCTGCAACAGCGCTACGATCTGCACCCGTTGGCGGTCGAGGACGCGCTGAAGGCGCATCAGCTGCCCAAGGTCGACATCTATGGCGACCAGCTGTTCGTGGTGGCGCAGACCGCACATCTGGAGGGGGACGATATCTGCTATGGCGAAACCGCGATCTTCGTCGGCCACAGCCATATCATCACGGTGCGCCACGGCTCCGCGCGCGCCCACGCCCAGCTGCGCCATCAACTGGAGGCCGCGCCGTCGCTGCTCCGCCACGGCGTCGATTATGTGCTGCACGCGATCCTCGACTTCATCGTCGACGGCTATCTGCCGATGGTCGAGGCGATCGAGGATTCGGTGCTGGAAATGGAACGCGCGACGCTCGACCGCTTTCTCGGCCGACCCGAAGTCACCCGCCTGTTCAAGCTGCGCCGCGAACTGATCCGGTTCCAGCGCATCCTGGCGCCGATGGCGGAGGTCGCGGGCAAGTTCGTGCGGATCGACATGCCCTGCATCGATCCCGATGCGCGGCCCTATTTCAGCGACGTGCTCGATCATGTCCGCCGGGTGCAGACGATGGTGGACGGCCTGCGCGACGTGTTGACCAGTGTTTTCGAAGTCAGCAATTTGCTGGAACAGCAGCGGACCGGCGACATCACGCGCCAGCTGGCGGCCTGGGCCGCGATCCTGGCGGTGCCGACCGCGATCGCCGGTATTTACGGCATGAATTTCAAGAACATGCCCGAACTGCAGGTGCACGACGGCTATTTCATCGTACTGGCCGTCATCGCCACGCTGTGCGTCACGCTCTATATCCGCTTCCGCCGGTCGGGCTGGCTCTGACGCGTCAGGGCGCGCTGGTCCCCGGCAGGCACTGGGCCGGGTCCGCGCGCGGAATCTGCCGGCAATTCCAGCGGAGCTGCGGCGTCCCGTCGCCCGCGCGCCGATACACGAAGCTGGCGGAACGCAGCGCCGGCAACGGGATCGGCAAGCGCGCGGGCACCCGATCGGGATCGATCCACCCCGCCACCATGCACGCCGCCCGCTCGCCGCACAGCGCCGCCGCGATCGCGGGGTAGATCTCGTCAGACGCCCCGATCACCAGTTCCAGTGCAAATTGATTGCCGCCCGGCGTGCCCAGCCGCACGATATTCCCCTTCATCAGCGCTGCGGGTACGCCCGGAATGGTCACGACCGGTCGCGTTTCCAGATGCTGCACGCTGTCGGACGGGATGGCGGGCACGCCGAACATCATCCGCTCCGCCGCCGGATCGATCGCGTCCGCGGCTCCGAACCCCGGCACGCGCGGGTCGACGATCTCCTGCCCGCCATAGCGCCGGCGGAACGCGGCCGGTGTTCCCCAATATCCGCGCCAGCGGAAGAACAGATGCGTGCCGACCTGGCCGATCTTGTCCAGCGTCGCGCTCCAATAGGGCACCACCCAATCGGTATGATAATGGGTGGCGTTGCCGACGCGCCGGTCGACGAACCCGGCCAGCGCCTTGTCCGCGACATCCTCGGCCCGCTTCCACGCCGCATCCGACGGCCGCCGCGCCATCGATCCGTCGCAGGTGAAGCTGAACTGGCATCCGGTCCGGCGTTCGCTGCCCTGGAACACCACGCCGCACACCGTCTTGGGATAGGCGGGGTGTCGCACGCGGTTGAGCACCACCTGCACCACCGCCGGCTGGCCGACCGGGTCGTCGCCCGCCTCATACCAGGCCGCACTCGCCAGGCACGCCTGCGCCGCCGAACGGTCCGCCTCCGACCCGGCGTAGCGGAACGGGCGCGCGGCGGTGATCGGCCCGCCTACGAAGGGGATCTCGGCATTGATCGCGCGTGCCCGATCGGGTGTCATGTCGCGCAACATCATCGGCTCCACGGCCGGCGGCGGGGCGGCCGGCGCCGGCGTGGCGGGCGGAATGGCCGGAACCGCGCGCATCCGTGATGCACCGGGCACCGCCGGCGGCTGCCCCGCCACCACCACGATCGCCAGCGTCAGCAGCGTCGCCGCGACGCCCGCGCTCCACCACGAGGACGCGGGCGCAGCTAGATTATCCGGCACGCATCATCCTCCCTCGCCATTGCGCCCGGCGGCAACGTCCCGGCCGGCCGATCGTGCCGCGGAAAACACCGGCGCGCCTCAGGCGCCCGGCATCACCTCGGCCAGCCGCCATCCCGACAGCCACGCGCTTTCCACCCGCGGCGCCAGCAACCAGTCGCCGCACAGCCCGATGCCGGCGTGCCCGTCCCACAACGCATCGCAGCCCAGCGCCCCCGACCGTGCATAGCGCCAGCGATGCGCCGTCACCGCGATCGTCGCGGGCAGGTCCTGCCCGACCGCCTCGGCCAGGCCGGCCAGCAGCGCCGTAGCGACCGCCGCCGGCTCCGCCTCCAGATGATCGCGCGACCAGTCCGGCATGGCGTGGGCCACCCATGCCTCCGGCCCGCTTCGCCCCGGCTTGGCGCTGTTGCGCGCCGCCCAATCGAGCATGCCCGCGCGCCGGATCACGTCCGTCGCCACCGCGACCGGTGCCGAAAACGCCGCCATCAGCGTCCAGCACGGCGCCGATCGCACGCCCTCCGCCTGCCGCGCGAACGCCGGAACCTGCGCCGCCACCAGCGCCGCCACCTGTTCCGCCGGCACCGCGATCACCACCGCGTCATATCCGTCATCGGCCACGCCCTCCCCGCGTACGCCCCAGCCGCCGCCGTCCGGCACCAGCGCGTCGATCCGCATCCCCCAGCGGACGTCGCACGCATCGGCCACCGCACGCAGCGGCGCGTTCATCGCCGGGTTCCCGACCCAGGCATCGTCCCCTGCCGCGGGCCAGCGCGCGACCACCCCGGCTGCGTGCCACTGCGCCACCCGCGCGATGAAATCCGGATCGCGCGCGGTGAAATATTGCGCGCCATGGTCGAACGCGATCTCGCCCGCCGCGGTCGCCATCCGCCGCGTCGCCATCCGCCCACCGGGCCCCCGCCCCTTGTCATAGGCGACGACCGCATGGCCACCCGCGCGCAGCCGCTCGGCACAGGCGAGGCCGGCCATTCCCGCTCCGATGATCGCCACGCGCATGTCCATTCCCTTTCGATCACCGATCCCGCGCTGGCATAGGCACGCTGCCGCCCCATATGGAAGCCATGACGACACTGACGGTCTGGTATGATGGCGCCTGTCCGCTCTGCCTGCGCGAAATCGCGCTGATGCGGCGGCTGGACCGG
>NZ_DASVTO010000112.1:0-27836 GCF_036387535.1 Sphingomonas sp. | reverse complement strand
CCCCACACGCGAAACCCGACAGATCGAACGACTCCGATCCCTCGCCGCAAACGCAAACCTCGATCCAGACTTCTCCGAAGCCTTCCTCCGCTTCATCATCAACGAAGTCATCCGACACCATGAACGCGTGCGGGAAATCGCCAGATGAAATCAACGGATGATGTGGGTTCACGGCATATTGCGGCGCGACATCCGCTATGACATTCTAGCATCCTGATCTTGGGGATATCGGACAATGAAACCTGCATATACGCTGTTGTTGACACTCGCGGCCGTGGCCAGCGCGACGGGGGCGACCGCTCAGTCTTCGTCACGGCAGGCGAAGATCGACGAGGCCACATCGGCGGATCGGACCGGCAAATCCGCCGACAAGGTCATCTGCCGAACGTCCATCGAAACCGGATCGCTGGTGAAACGCACGCGGCGCTGCATGACTTCCGCGCAGTGGGCCATGCGCATTCGCGGTGAAAATGACAGCGCACGGCGACTCGTTCAGGATAACGCCGGTCTGGTCAACGGCAACTGATCCTCACACCGCGGCCGGCAAGCGCAGGCGGACCAGCAATCCGCCCAGATCTTCGCTTTCCTCCAGTGCAATCGTGCCTTCGTAGATTTCGACCACGTCGCGCACGATCGCCAGGCCCAGCCCGGTGCCCGGCTTTCCCGTATCCAGCCGCGCGCCGCGTTCGAACAACAGCGTGCGCTCCGCCTCCGGGATGCCGGGTCCGTCATCCTCGACGATGACCTCGACGAAGCCGGCCTCGCGCACCACCGTCACGAACACCCGACCCTGACCATATTTGGCGGCATTCTCGATCAGGTTGCCCAGCATTTCCTCCAGGTCCTGATGCTCGACATGCGCCACCGCCTGCTTGTCGCCAGCCAGGTCGATCGTGACGTGGCGGTACAGCCGGCTGACCGCGCGTTCGACCGCCTTCAATGCGATCCAGACATCGGCACGGCTCTGGGCCGATCCGCGCCGCCCGACGGCGCGTGCGCGTGCCAGGTGATGATCCACCTGCCGCCGCATCGTGCGCGCCTCGCGGATCACCGTCGCCACCAGGTCGGACGACCCGGCGGTCGCTTCGTTCATGATCACCGTCAACGGCGTCTTCAACGCGTGCGCCAGATTGCCGGCGTGCCGCCGCGCCTCCTCCGCCTGCCGTTCATTGTGCGCCAGCAGGTCGTTCAATTCCTCGACCATCGGCGCGATTTCGATCGGCAGCCGGTCATCGATCCGCGCGATCTCACCGGTCCGCACCTGCGCGATCGATCGCCGCACCCGCCGCAGCGGCCACAACCCGAACGTCGCCTGCAACGCCGCCATGATGATCAGGCCCAGCCCCAGGATGACGAACGCGCGGATGATCGTCTTGCGCAATACCGCGATCTGATCGTCCAGTCCGGTGCGGGTCTGCGCTACCTGGAACCGCCACAGCGCGGTCGATCCCGGCAGGGTGACGTTGCGCTCCACGATGCGCAGCGTGTCGTCGGGAAATTCGTGGCTGTCATAGGTGTGGATGGCGTTCACATCGACATGCTTCGGAATCCGCAACTGCCGGTCCCACAAGGATCGCGACGGAAACGGCTCCACGCCCGGCGCCGAGACCTGCCAATACAGCCCGCTGTTGGGATCCAGGAAGCGCTGGTCGGCCAGCGGCCGGTTGAAATGCACCTCTCCCGCCGGATCGATCTCGGACGAGGTGATCATCGCATTCAACACATATTCCAGCTGGTTGTCGAAGGTCCGCGTGATCGCGGATCCCAGCAGGCGATCGAGCGCAATCCCGCCGCCCAGCAGCAGCACGACGATCCACAGCGCCGCCACCCCGATCATCCGCCGCGTCAGCGATCCGGTCGCCCGCCGCGGATCGACGACATGATTGTCGACCATCGCCTGCCGCCCCAGCAGGATCGCGATCCAGCTGCCGACCCCGCGCCACACCGTGTCGCGCGCGGTGTCGGGCCGTTCAGGCATCCGTATCTTCCAGGCTGTATCCCAGCCCGCGGATGGTGGTGATCACATCGGGACCCAGTTTCTTGCGGATCCGGGTCACGAACACTTCGATCGTGTTCGAATCGCGATCGAAATCCTGGTCATAGATATGCTCGATCAATTCGGTCCGGCTCACCACCTTGCCCTTGTGATGCAGCAGGTAGCTCAGCAGCTTATATTCCTGCGCGGTCATCTTCACCGGCTCACCCGCCAGCGTCACCTTGCCGCTGCGCGTATCCAGCCGCACGTCGCCGGCGGTCAATTCCGACGACGCGTTACCCGACGCCCGCCGGATCAGCGCACGCAGGCGCGCGATCAGTTCCTCGGTCTGGAACGGCTTGGCCAGATAATCGTCCGCACCCGCATCCAACCCGGCGACCTTGTCGGACCAGCTGTCGCGCGCCGTCAACACCAGGACCGGGAAATCCTTCCCCTCCTTCCGCCAGCGATCGAGCACCGTCAGCCCGTCGACACCCGGCAGGCCGAGGTCGAGCACCACCGCATCATAGCTTTCGGACGCGCCCAGGAAATGCCCGTCCTCGCCGTCCGTCGCCAGATCGACGGCATAGCCGGCCCCTTCCAGGGTCGCCCGTAACTGCCGCCCCAGATTGGGTTCGTCCTCGACGATCAATACCCGCATGTCGGCTCTCCATCTTTTCTCGGTACCCGCTCCACACCAAAGCGCGGGCAAGATCAAGTCGGCAGGCTGAAGCCGCTCGCGGGTCGAACGCGCGTCGCACCCGCTTTCCGTTCATGACCGATGCGACGCGGGCGGCCTGCTGCCGCAATCCCGGCCACCCGAACGAACCGGGACGCGAACGCTCTACTCCCCCGAACGCCCGATCACCGCCCCGGTGCGCCCGTCGACATCCACCCAGATCACCGCACCGCCGCGCATGAACTTCAGGCGATAGACCGATGTTCCCGGATCGAATTCCGGGCCCAGATAGCGTGCCCCCACCATCCGCGGCACCACGCGGTCCTCGATCTCGCGCAGCGACCGGATCTGCCCGCTCCGCCGCGCCTCCGACGCCGCGTCCTGATCGCTGTAGCGGCGCGTCTGCGCGCCGGCCGGCGGCGCGACCATACAGGCCGCCAGCATGGCGATCGGGAGAAACATCTTCATATTCATGATGACGTGGCATAGGGCCGGCGCATTGAACAGGCCGTGAATAGGCCATGCCCTTCCTATTGTCGGTGATTGTTGCACGATGTCCGCACCCATTCTCGCCTATGAAGATCTCGGCCTGGTCCAAGGACATGGCTGGCTGTTCCGCAACCTCGACATCTATATCGGTCCGCGCGACCGGCTCGCGCTGATCGGCCGCAACGGCGCGGGCAAGACGACGCTGCTGAAATTGCTCGCCGGCCGCATCGATTCCGACGCGGGCCGCCGCACCATCGTTCCCGGCAGCCGCGTGATCCTGCTGGAGCAGGAACCGGACATGGCCGGCTGCGCGACACTGCGCGACTATGCGCTGTCGGGCGCGGACGCACCCGCGGTGCATGATGTCGAGGCGATCGCCGATCAGATCGGCATCGATCTCGACCGCGATGCCGCCACCGCGTCCGGGGGGGAGCGCCGCCGCGCCGCCATCGCCCGCGCGCTCGCCATGGATCCCGACGTGCTGCTGCTGGACGAGCCGACCAACCATCTCGATATTGCCGCGATCGACTGGCTTGAACAATGGCTCAACCGCTTCACCGGCGCGTTCGTCGCGATCAGCCATGATCGCACCTTCCTCACCCGCCTCACGAAACAGACCTTGTGGCTGGACCGCGGCGGCATCCGCCGCGCGGAAATCGGCTTCGGCGGGTTCGAAGCGTGGACCGAACGCGTCCATGACGAGGAACAGCGCAACGCCGAACGGCTGGATGCGAAGCTGAAGATCGAGGAACATTGGATGCTGCGGGGCGTCACCGCCCGCCGCCGTCGCAACCAGGGCCGGCTGACCAAGCTGGTCGAGATGCGCGCCACCCGCAAGGCGATGCTGGGGCCGCAGGGCACGGCGCGGCTCACGATCGGCACCGATGATGTCCGGACGAAGACCGTGATCGATGCCGAGCATGTCACCAAACGCTACGGCGACCGCGCAGTGATCCAGGATTTCAGTTTCCGCGTCACGCGCGGCGATCGCATTGGCCTGGTCGGGGCGAACGGCGCCGGCAAGTCGACGCTGCTCAAGCTGCTGACCGGGGAGGTCGCGCCCGACGAAGGCCGGGTGAAGCTCGCCAAGACGCTCGACGCCGTCATCATCGACCAGCAGCGCAGCCTGATGGCGCCGGACAAGCGCGTCCGCGACGTGCTGGCTGATGGCGGCGACTGGATCGAGGTGCAGGGGGTCCGCAAGCATATTCACGGCTATCTCAAGGAGTTCCTGTTCGATCCGTCGATGACCGAGGCACGCGTCGCCACCCTTTCCGGCGGCGAACGCTCGCGACTCCTGCTCGCCCGCGAATTCGCGCGCCGCTCGAACCTGCTGGTGCTCGACGAGCCGACCAACGATCTCGACCTCGAAACGCTCGATCTGTTGCAGGAAGTGATCGCCGATTATGACGGCACCGTCCTGATCGTCAGCCACGACCGCGATTTCCTCGATCGCACCGTCACCGTCACCCTGGGGCTCGACGGCAGCGGCCATGTCGACATCGTCGCCGGCGGCTATGAGGATTGGGAACGCCAGCGCGCGCCGAAACGCGAGGCGAAGAAGACCGCCGCCAGACCCGCCGCCGAAGCGCCGAAATCGGCCAGGAAACTAAGCTACAAGGACCAGCGCGACCTCGACCTGCTGCCGAAGGAGATCGAGAAACTGGAAGCGCAGATCGCCCGCGACGAAGTCCTGCTCGCCGACCCCGACCTCTATGTCCGCGATCCGAAGCGCTTCGACACGCTGATGCAGGCGATCGCCAAGGCCCGCGCCGCCAAGGACGCCGCCGAACTCCGCTGGCTGGAACTGGCCGAAATGGCGGAGGGGATGGGCTGACGGCGCCTGCCGCGGCCGGTTGGTTCGCCGGGTTCCGTCGTTCGGGCTCCCGAAATCGCAAGCATGAAGAATCTCAATGGAAATCCCGCGACCGGGGCAGGATCCGCACGTCGCGCGGATGGACGTGGCTCTGCGGCATCATGCGGGCGCCGCTCTCCACGGTGTCCGACAACCCGTCCAGCGCCGGCGTCCTGTCGATCACGCGCGATGCCATCAGGTGGACGACGCCTTCCGGGCTGCGCTGGATCACGCCTTCGACCTGCATCAGCCGCGATGCCATGATCGCGCGGCGATAGGTTTCGAACAAACGCGCCCAGATCAGCACGTTGATGATCCCGGTCTCATCCTCCAGCGTCACGAAGATCGCATTGCCCTTGCCCGGCCGCTGGCGGATCAGCACGATCCCCGCCATCGCCACCCGCGCACCGTTTCGCGCCATCTCCGCCTGCGCCGCGCTCAGCACCTGCTCGCACGCCAGCCCCGCGCGCAGGAACGCCATCGGATGCGCCTTCAGCGACAAGCGCGTCAGCTGGTAATCCGCGGTGACATGCTCGACCAGCGGCATGACCGGCAATTCGGCATCGGCTTCGTCGGCCAGTTCGCGCGCATCGGCCGCCGCAAACAGCGGTAGCCGGTCGTCGGGCGTGCGCCGCACCTCCCACGCCGCATTGCGCCGGTCCTGCCCGATCGACCGGCACGCATCCGCATCCGCCAGCAGGCGCAGCGCCCGCGCCGGCAATGCCGCCCCCCGCGCCAGCGCCTCGATGGTAGCGAACGGCCGCGCCGCCACGATCCGCTCCGCCCATTCCTCCCGGAACCCGCTGATCTGGCGAAAGCCGAGCCGCAGCGCATGGCCGCCACTGGCCTGTGGTTCCAGGCTATTGTCCCACGCGCTCGCATTGATATCGATCCGGCGCACGTCGACCGCATGGTCGCGCGCGTCGCGCACGATCTGCGCGGGCGCATAAAATCCCATCGGCTGCGCATTCAGCAGCGCACAGGCGAACACCGCCGGATGATGGCATTTGATCCAGGACGAGATGTAGACCAGGATCGCGAACGACAGCGCGTGGCTTTCGGGAAAGCCATAGCTGCCGAACCCCTTGATCTGTTCGAAGCAGCGCCGTGCGAAATCGGCATCATACCCCCGCGCGGTCATGCCCCCCACCATCTTGCGCTCGAAATCGTCCATCCCGCCGACCTTGCGGAACGTCGCCATCGATTTGCGCAGCCGGTTGGCTTCGTCGGGCGTGAACCGCGCCGCCACCATCGCCAGCTTCATCGCCTGCTCCTGGAACAGCGGCACACCCCTGGTCTTGCCGAGCAGCTGGACCAGTTCGTCGGCCGGCCCATGGTCCGGGTGCGGAGAGGGATATTCCACCCGCTCCTTGCCCGCGCGGCGGCGCAGATAGGGGTGGACCATGTCGCCCTCGATCGGCCCCGGCCGCACGATCGCGACCTGGATCACCAGATCGTAGAACTCCCTGGGTTTCAGCCGCGGCAACATGTTGATCTGCGCGCGGCTCTCCACCTGGAACACGCCGATGCTGTCGCCCTTCTGCAGCATGGCGTAGACGGCGGGATCGTCCGGCGGCACCGTCGCCAGTTCATGATCGCCCAGCCCATGTTGCCGCATCAGCGCGAACGCTTTGCGGATGCAGGTCAGCATGCCCAGCGCCAGGATGTCGACCTTCATCAGGCCCAGTGCGTCGATATCGTCCTTGTCCCATTCGATGAAGGTCCGGTCCGGCATCGCGCCATTGTGGATCGGCACCAGCTCGTCCAGCCGGCCTTCCGTCAACACGAACCCGCCGACATGCTGCGACAGATGGCGCGGGAACATCAGCAGTTGGTCAACCAGCAGCTTCAGCCGCCCGATCGCCGGAGTGTCCAGGCTGAACCCGGTTTCCGCGAACCGCTTCTCCTCGATCGTGCTGGCAAAGCTGCCCCATACCGTGCTGCTGATCCGCGCGGTCACATCCTCGCTCAGCCCCAGCGCCTTGCCGACCTGCCGCACCGCACTGCGCGGCCGGTAATGGATCACGGTCGCGGCGATCCCGGCGCGCTCGCGGCCATAGCGTGCATAGATATACTGCATCACCTCCTCGCGCCGCTCATGTTCGAAATCGACGTCGATATCCGGCGGCTCGTCGCGCTCGCTCGATACGAAGCGCGAGAATAGCAGGTCATATTGCATCGGATCGACCGAGGTGATGCCGAGCAGGAAACAGACCGCCGAATTCGCCGCCGATCCGCGGCCCTGGCACAGGATCGGCGGCACCTGTGCCCGCGCGAACCGCACCACGTCATGCACCGTCAGGAAATAATAGGCATAGGCCCGCTCGCGGATCAGCCGGAACTCCTCGTCCAGCAACCCGGTCAGCTTCGCCGGTATGCCTGCCGGATAGCGCGCCCGCGCCGCCTCCAGCACCAGATGCTCCAGCCAGTCCTGCGGATCCCAGCCCGATGGCACCGGCTCGTGCGGATATTCGTAGCGCAGCTGATCCAGCGTGAAATCGATCCGCGCCAGGAATGCGGTCGTCTCCGCCACCGCCTGCGGGCAATCGCGGAACAGCCGTGCCATCTCGCCCGGCGTTTTCAGGTGGCGTTCGGCATTGGCGGCCAGCCGGCGCCCGGCCTGCTGGATCGTCACGCCCTCGCGGATACAGGTGACGATATCGTGCAGCGGCCGTTCCGCGCGCGACGCATACAGCGCATCGCAGGTGGCCAGCACCGGGATGCCGGCCGCCTCCGCCACCGCCCGCAACCCCGCCAGCCGGCGATGATCGCGCCCGCCGCGCGGCATGTCGACGCCCAGCCACACCCGCCTCGCGAACAGCGGCGCCAGCTCAGCCAGGATCGGCGGCAACTCCTGCCCCAGCCCCATCCCCGGCAACAGGATCAGCAACAGGTCGGCGTCATGCGCGATCAGGTCGGCCAGCATCAGCTCGCATCCGCCCTTCTTCGTCCGCCGATTGCCCAGCGTCAGCAACCGGGTCAGTTGCCCCCAGCCGCGCCGCGTCGCGGGATAGGCGACGATGTCGGGCGTCCCGTCCGCGAACGCCAGCCGCGCACCCACCACCAGCCGGAAATCGATATCCTCGCCGATCGCGGCCATCGCCTCCGCCCGCGCATCGCGCAGCGCAACATGCGCCCGCACCACGCCCGCCACCGTGTTGCGATCGGCGATCCCAATCCCCGCCTGCCCCAGCGCGATCGCCTGCGCGATCATGTCCGACGGATGCGACGCCCCCCGCAGGAACGAATAATTGGTCGCCGCCACCAGTTCGGCAAAGCCCGTCACGCGAACAGCCCGTGCAGATACCAGCCCGGCGCCGCGCGCTCGCCTTCATACAGGCCGTGGCGGAAGATCCAGAAACGCCGCCCGCCTCTATCCTCGACCCGGTAATAATCCCGCGTCAGCCCGCGCCCGTCGCGCCGGCGCCACCATTCGGACGCGATCCGCTCCGGCCCTTCATAGCGGGTGATATCGTGCAACGATCGCCGCCAGCGGAAGCGCAGCGGCGGTCCGTCGGGCACCTCCGCAATCGCCTCGATCGCGTGCGGCGGATCGAACAGGTGCAGCGGCCGGCTTGGCGGTTCTCCGGTTTCCGGCATCGGCCAGGCGACCGCTTCGCCGCCTTCGATCGCGGGAAACAGCAGTTGCGCCTGTTCCGGAATATGGCTGTCGACCGGGCGGAACCGGCGGATGCGGCCCTTGCCCAGCCGCGTGCTCAGTCGGTCGACCAGCGCGGCGATCTCGGCCTCCGCCACCGTCCCGCCCTCCAGCTTCAACTGGGTCGCCGCCAACGCTTCGGTCCCCGGCACCGCCAGACGGATCAGGTCATATCCGAATCCGGGGTCGATCGGGTCGCTGAGCGCTGCGATCCGTTCGCGGAACAACCGCATCACCGCCGGCGGATCGCGCGTCGCCATGCCGGTTTCGACCCGCAACCGCTGCACCAGCCCGTCGCTGCGAAAGAACAGCGCCTCGAACCGCCGTCCGCCCTGATCCCGCCGTGCCAGCACGTCGGCCGCTTCCCCCGCCAATTCCTCCACGATGCGAAGCGCATAATCGGCCTGCGCGATCGGTTCGGGAAAGCGCCGCTCGACCAGGATCGCGGGCGTGATCCGGTGCGGATCGATCGGGCTGTCGCTATCCCCGGTCAGGCGGTGGAGCGCCTGCACCGCATCGCTGCCGAACCGTGCGGCGATCCCCGCCATCGGGCGCCGCGCGACCTCGCCGATCGTCTTCAGCCCCGCACGGATCAGCGCGGTCGTGCGCTCCGTATCCAGTTGCAGCGCCGCAACCGGCAGACGCCGGACCGCCGCCGCCTCGTCCTGGCCGGGCGCGGTCTGGAACCGGGCGAGCGCACGCGCCGCATCCGGCGTCGCTGCGATCGCATGACGCGCGCTCATCCCCAGCCGCCCCAGCCGCTCGACCAGCGCATCCGCCAGCGCCGCCTCGCCACCAAACAGATGCGCGCACCCGCTGATGTCCAGGGTCAGCCCGTCCGGTGCGTCGATCGCCACCTGTGGCGTGTAGCGCAGGCAGCCATCGGCCAGCCGTTCCAGCCACGCCTGGTCCGCGGCGCTGTCCTGATCGACCACCGCCAGTTCCGGGACGCGCGCTCGCGCATCCGCCAGCGTCAGCCCGGGCGCCATCCCCAGCGCCCGCGCCCGCGCATCGACCGCGACCAGCCGGATTGCTCCGCCGCGTTTCTCGACGAAGGCCAGCGGATCATCCCGCCCGGCGCCATCCTGCGGCTGGTGGATGAACCAGCGTTCCGCCGGCAGCAGCGCGAACCACAGCGCCAGATATCGCCGGCCCTGCCGGTTCGCGGAAGGCTTGCTCGTCACGATTCCACTCCATGCGCCACACGCCACCGGCGGCACCCGCGCGCCGCCGCAGCAATTCGACCTCGAACATCGGCGCGCCCGGCGCCTGCGCCGCCATCTCCATCGACGGCGCCGCCCGCACGCCCCAGCGCGTATCGGCCGCACTGACCGACGCGGTGCCCCCGATCCGCACCAGCAGCATCGTCACGCCCGACGCCTCGGTCGCCAGCACCAGCCGCCGGGTCGCCGTCAGGTCCAGCGCGCGCAGCGTGCCCCAGCATTCCAGCACCACCGCCCCCAGCCCGGCACAACGCGCCGCATCCAGCGCCGCTTGCAGCAACGCAACCTCGTCGCGCACCACCGCCAGCATCACCGCACCCGGATCGATCCCCAGTTCGGACAGTCCCGGCGCATAACAACCGCCCGATCGCGCCTCCGCCTGCTCGGTTCGCAACCACAGCATGGCCTGGCCCGCCGCCGCACAGGCCCGTGTCGCCAGCAGGATCGCGAAGCCCAGCGCGGCATTCGCCGTCTCTCCGTCCTGCGCGCACACCTCATGCATCCGCCCCCGGACCAACCCGCCGTCCAGCGCGCCATCCACGCCCGCATGCCCGACACCGAACCGCACCACATCCGCACGCCGTCCCTCGATCCAGGCAAGCCGGTCGCGTATCGCATGCAGTGAATCGGTTGAGTCGGGCATATCTGTTCCTGTTATGTTCTAGTAGGAACATCCGCCACGGCTTGTCAAACGGGGGTGTTGAAGAAGGAACGGGTCTGGGCAAGGCTGCCGCTCGGGCCAGGACGCGCCGAATTGCCGCCAGCCGCATCGGCTTTCCGGGACATCATGTCGATGGGATTTGGGGGAACCGCGTTTCTGAAAACGACGGTGGTAGCGAAGGAGGGACTTGAACCCCCGACCCCAGGATTATGATTCCCGTGCTCTAACCAGCTGAGCTACTTCGCCCCGATCGCGGGACCGCGTCTGCGATGGCGGGGCCTATAGCAGCGCGGACGGTGGGGTCAACCGCCGATGCGGCGGAACCAGCGGTCGCGCATGTCGTTCGGGGGTCGATACGGATCACAGGAGACGGCCATGGAACTTACGGTATCGCTCGAGACGGTATGCCGCCTCATCATCCGCGCCCGCGAAATGGAGGCGCAGGTTCCCGGCCTCGCCGCCGATGATGAAGAGGACCCGACCGAGTCCGACGATGAATTCGCGGTCATGGAGGATGAATCCAACACCGCCGTGCAGGAGGAAATGCTCGCGACGCTCGAAGAATTGCCCGACGATCATATCGCGGAGATTCTGGCGCTCGCCTGGGTCGGGCGCGGCACCTATGATGCCAGCGAATGGGACGAGGCGCTGGAAGAAGCCAATGACCGCAGCGGCGAAACCCCCGCGGACCAGCTGATGGAACTGCCGATGCTCGCCGGCTATCTTGATGCGGGCCTCGCGGCGTTCGACCTCAGCTGCACCGGCATCGGCCAGATCGATTGATCGTTCGGGGGCGGATCAGCGCCGCCCCCGAAAATTTCGGCTGAACGCCGGCTCCCACGGCCCGCCCCGATACCACCAACCGGCCAGCCCGACGATGTGCAGGGGACGCGCCTGCCAGGTCGCCTGCATGTCCGTCAGCAATTTCCGCGCCTCATGCGGCTGGACCTTGTTCTGGATGGTGACATGCGGACGCCAGCCGCGACAATCCTGCGGGATCAGCATCCCGTCGAACGCGGATGCCAGGTCGGCACGGATCGCCAACAATCCCTCGCTCTGAACCTTCAATGCGACGCCGCGTCCCAGATTGACCGGTTCGACCAGCGTCGCCGCGGGCGCCGGGCCCGCGCACGCATCCGCCAGCCGCCGTTCGACCTCGTCGATCACCGACGGGGGCAGGTGATGGAACATCGTCAGATGCGCCGAGATCTGGTTGCGTTCCGGCGGAAAATGCGCCCGCCGCAATCCATCGAGATAGGAAAAATCTTCTGGTCCGAACAAGGCCGATACGATCAACGGCGCGATCATGCGCGCGCCTCGGGCAGTCCATGGATCGCACCCTGGTCCAGCGCCGTGACCAGCCCCTGCCCGCGCATCCGGACCGCGTTCCACGACAGCTGGCGCAACGTCTCCCCGACGCCGCCCACGCCGCCCACGCTGACGATCAGATGGTCGATATGCCCGGTCCGGCAATCCGCCATCACCGCCACCGCCTTTGCCAGCATCACGCCGGCCTCGTCGCGAACCGGCATGCCGTCCAGCCCGGCCACGGTGAACAGGGTCGCTTCCTGGCCATCCGCACAGCTCTGCGCCACATCCGCCTTCGCCGCATCCTCGACATGCGCGCGGTGCCCCAGCCAGCGCCAGATCCCGATGACGTTGACCAGCGTCAGGAACGCGTTGGACCACAGAAGATTGGGTTGCTGCGTTGCCATCGCGACGCCGATCCACGCCAGCGATCCGATCGTGAAGATCACGAATCCCCACCCCGTCACGCGCGTGCCCAGATTGGCCGCCGTCATCATCGCCGCGGCCATCGTCGCGACCGGGGCTATCCAGCCAGCCATTTCTTCCATGAAATTGTCTTCCAATCCCCGAATCGGGGCGCTCAACGCACGATGGACTGTTTCGGTGCCAGGCGGATTAGCATTTGCCGGGTATCGATATCCTGAACGCATCCGCGCGGCCCGGCCACGGTGCGCATCGCCAGGCCGCGACCGGGGCCCGCATCCCCCTTCGGCACCATCGGCGGCGGTAGCCGCAACAGCACCGGATGCCCCGGCCGTCCGCGATAGGCCGGCCGCACGCCCGCATCGCCGGCCCGCAATGCCCGCGCCAGCCGGCCGGCCATGCCCGGCGGCACTGCCGGCATGTCCCCCAGGAACAACAGCATCTGCCGCTCGCACGGCCGCAGCGCGCGCAGCGCCGCGCGCAGGCTGGCCCCCATGCCCTCCGCATGGTCGCGCGCCCGGACGATCGTGGTGCGCGGCCCCCGCGCGGCACGCGTCACCGCCGCACGGCCATGTCCGGTGACCACGATCACCCGCGCCACCGGCGCCGCGCGCGCGATGGCCAGCGTCCGTTCGATCAGGGACAGGGCGCCGATCCGCGCCAGCAGCTTGTTCTGGCGGCCGAACCGGCGCGACCGTCCCGCCGCCAGCACGACGGCTACGCGCATGCCCGGCCCCTTGCGCTCGCGCTCAGATCTCGACCTGGCTGCCCAGTTCCACCACACGGTTGGTGGGCAGCTTGAAGAACTCCATCGCGCTTTCCGCATTGCGCAGCATCCACGCGAACAGCTTCTCGCGCCAGATCGCCATGCCCGGCCGCGACGACGCGATCAGCGTCTGCCGCGCCAGAAAGAAGCTGGTGTCCATCATCTTGAAGCTCTGCCCGCATTCGCCGACATCCTTCAGCGCGCCCGGCACGTCGGGCTCCTCCATGAAGCCGAACCGGATCACCAGCCGGAAAAATCCCTGCTCCAGATCCTCCAGCTGCGTCCGGCGTCCGGTGACGACATAGGGTACGTCCTCGATCTTGACGGTCAGCAGGATCACGCGCTCGTGCAGCACCTTGTTGTGCTTCAGGTTGTGGAGCAGCGCGTGCGGCACGCCTTCCGCGCTGGATGTCATGAACACCGCCGTGCCCGGCACCCGCGTCGCGCTGTTCGCGGCGGATTTCACGAACACCTGTACCGGCATCGCCGATTCGCGCATCCGGTCGATCATCAGCTGCCGTCCCCGCGCCCATGTCGTCAGGAAGGTGAAGGCGATGAACCCGATCAGCAACGGAAACCACCCGCCATCCGGCACCTTGGTCAGGTTCGCCGCGAAATAGGCGGCGTCGATGATCGCGAAGATCGCCAGCAGGAACCCCGCCCACAGCTTGTTCCAATGCCACAGGCTGAACAGCACGACCGCGATCAGCGCGGTGTCGATCAGCATCGCGCCCGTCACCGCGATGCCATAGGCGGCCGCCAGGTTGCTGGAACTGCCGAAGGTCAGCACCAGCAGGATCACCATCACCATCAATGCCCAGTTGATGACCGGGATATAGATCTGCCCCGCGGCCTGGCTGCTGGTGTGCACGATCCGGAGGCGCGGCATGAACCCCAGCTGGATCGCCTGCTGCGTCACGGAAAAGGCACCGGAAATCACCGCCTGGCTGGCGATGACGGTGGCCAGCGTGGCCAGGATCACCAGCGGCAGGCGAAAGGTTTCGGGCGCCAGCAGGAAGAACGGATTGTGGATCGCGCGCATCGCATCGGCAGGGGTCAGCGACAGCAGCATCGCCCCCTGCCCCAGATAGTTGAGCATCAATGCCGGCAGGACAAAGAACATCCACGACACCCGGATCGGGTTGCGCCCGAAATGGCCCATGTCGGCATACAGCGCCTCCGCGCCGGTCACCGCCAGCACCACCGATCCCATCGCCAGAAATGCGCTCACGCCTTCGGTCAGGAAGAACCGCGCCGCATGCCACGGGTTCAGCGCCTCGACGATCATCGGGCTCTGCACGATATGCAGCAGGCCAAGCCCCGCCAGCACCACGAAATAGGTCAGCATGATCGGCCCGAACAGCAACCCGACCTTCGCGGTGCCGCGCGACTGGATGAAGAACAGCCCGACCAGGATCGTGATCGCGATCGGCAACACCAGCGGCGCGAACGCCGTCTCCACCACGGCCAGCCCCTCGACCGCGGACAGCACCGAAATTGCGGGCGTGATCATGCTGTCGCCGTAGAACAGCGCCGTCGCGAACACGCCCAGCAGGACGATCCCCTTGGTCCAGCGCCGCTTGCCGCCGCCCTTGCGGTTGATCAGCGCCAGCAATGCCAGGCTGCCGCCCTCGCCCTTGTTGTCGGCGCGCATGATGATCATCACATATTTGAACGTGACGACCAGCATCATCGACCAGAAGATCAGGCTCAGCACGCCCAGCACGTGCATCCGGTCGGGCGTCAGCGGATGATGCCCGGCGAACGTCTCCCGGAACGCATAGAGCGGGCTGGTTCCGATATCGCCGAACACGATCCCGATCGCGCCGACCGCCAGCTTCGCCAGGCTCTGGCTGCCATGTCCCTGCGCATGGCCGGACGCGTCGCCGTCCGCGTCCAACGCGCCCGTTTCCGAAACACTCATCGATCGACCCGATCCCGCATCACGTTCGTTCAGGACTCCTGCACGATCGATCGATCGCTGCCGATGGTCCTAGCACCGGGTGTGTTGCGCCGCAACGCAGCCCCGGAGGGGCCTTCGCAAGCCCGCAACTCTCTTCTATATAAGCGACATAATAATACAGATAAGGAGAATATCGATGCGCGTCGGAGTTCCCAAGGAAATCAAGAACCACGAATATCGTGTTGGCCTGACCCCGCTTTCGGTGGCAGAGCTGACGGCGGCCGGTCACGAGGTCGTGGTGCAGACACAGGCCGGCATGGGCATCGATTTCGCGGACGCGGATTATGTCGCGGCCGGCGCCACCATTCTGCCCGATGCCCCGGCGGTGTTCGCCGCCGCGGACATGATCGTGAAGGTAAAGGAGCCGCAGCCGTCCGAGATCGCGCTGCTCACGCCCCGCCATCTGCTGTTCACCTATCTCCACCTTGCCGCGGACCGGGCTCAGGCGGACGGGCTGATGGCGTCGGGCGCCACCTGCATCGCCTATGAAACCGTGACGGCGCATGATCGCTCGCTGCCGCTGCTGAAACCCATGTCCGAAGTCGCCGGCCGCATGTCGATCCAGGTCGGCGCCCATTATCTGGAAAAGGAGCAGGGCGGCCGCGGCATGCTGCTCGGCGGGGTTCCCGGCGTCGCACCCGCCACCGTCGTCATCCTCGGCGGCGGCGTCTCGGGCGTCAACGCGGCGCAGATGGCGGTGGGCATGCGCGCCGACGTCACCATCTACGACATTTCCAATGCGCGTCTCGCCGAACTCGACATGATCTTCGGCAGCCAGATCAAGACCGCCTATGCCAGCCAGGCGGCGATTGCGGCCGCGGTGGCGAAGGCGGAACTGGTGATCGGCGCGGTGCTGATCCCCGGTGCGGCCGCGCCGAAACTGGTCACCCGCGACATGGTGCGCAGCATGAAGCGCGGCGCGGTGCTGGTCGACATCGCGATCGATCAGGGGGGCTGTTTCGAAACATCGCACGCCACCACGCATGACGATCCGGTATTCACCGTCGACGACACCATCCATTATTGTGTCGCCAACATGCCCGGCGCGGTCGCCCGCACCTCCACCTTCGCGCTCAACAATGCGACGCTGCCGTTCGCGCTGCGGCTCGCGAACCTGGGCGTCGATGCCGCGCTGGCCGCCGACCCGCATCTTGCCGCCGGGCTCAACGTCTCCGGCGGCCGCATCCGCCACGCAGCCGTCGCCGACGCGCTCGGCCTGCCGCTGAACTGACCGGAACGCAAAGCGAACATCGGCGTTCTTGTCCGGACCCATGGAAAGGACGCCGATGACCACCGACAACCCCAAGACCCACCCGACTTCCAACGCCGAAAAGAACCCCGACGACTGGACCACCGGCGACGAAGCCATGACCGGCGCACAGGCCTCCTACCTCAAGACGCTGAGCGAGGAAGCCGGCGAAACCTTCGACGACACCCTGACCAAGGCCGACGCCTCGAAGAAGATCGACGAGCTTCAGGCCAAGACCGGCCGCGGTCAGTAGCGATATCGCTGACCGCTAACGCCTGACCCCGTTCGGTTCGAGCCTGTCGAGAACGCCCGCGTTCTCGCCAGGCTCGAACCGGACGGATGATGCTAAACAGGCGGCTGAAAGTCGCGCACGGTCGTCACCAAAATCGTCCGGTTCGCGCTTGCTCAAGACCTTTCCTTAAGCCAGCCCGTGCCGCACCAGCATCGCCTGCGGCTCGGGATCGCGTCCGCGAAACGCGCGGAAACTCTCGATCGCCGGCCGGACCGCACCCTGCGACAGGATTTCGTTGCGCAACAGGTCGCCCGTCGCCCGGTCCACCAGCCCCGCCTCCCGGAACCGCTCGAACGCGTCGGCGGCCAGCAGTTCGGCCCACAGATAGCTGTAATAGCCGGACGCATATCCGCCGGAAAAGATGTGGCCGAACGCATGCGCGAACCGGTGCCAGTCCGGCGGGGTCGTCACCGCCACCTCTGCCCGCACCAGCGCGTGCACCGCAACCGGATCGTCGCCATGACGACCGTCATGCAACAGTAGGTCGAACAGGGCGAACTCCACCTGCCGCAACAGGAACAGTCCCGACTGGAACCGCCGCGCCGCCAGCATCCGCTCGAACAGCGCCGCCGGCAGCGGCTCGCCCGTCTCATAATGGCCCGACATCGCGGTCAGGACCGTGCGGTCCCACGCGAAATCCTCCATCAACTGGCTCGGCAGTTCGATCGCGTCCCATTCGAACCCGTTCACGCCCGCTATGCTCGGCCGGTCAATCCGCGTGAACAGGTGATGCAGGCAATGCCCCGTTTCGTGCAGCAGGGTCCGCACGTCCCCGTGCGACAGCAGCGATGGCGTGTCGCTGCCGCGCGGCGCGAAGTTGCAGGTCAGATAGGCGACCGGAACCGACGTCGCACCGTCCTCCACGATCCGCGGCCGCGCGACCGACATCCACGCACCGCCGCGCTTGGCCGGGCGGGCGTGCAGGTCGACATACAGGCCGGCGAACACCGTACCGTCCGCGTCCACCACGTCATAATAGCCTGCATCGGCATGCCACAGCGGCACATCGTCGCGCTGGACCAGCCGGATCCCGAACAGCCGCTCCAGCAGGGTCTCCCACCCCGCCAGCACCCGTTCCACCGGAAAATAGCCGCGGACGGCCTGTTCGTCATAGGCGTGTACCGCCCGGCGCAGCGCATTGGCGGCGAACGCCATATCCCAGGGCTGGAACTCCGCGATCCCCAGCGTCTCGGCCGCGAACCGCCGAACCTCCGCCAGCTCCGCCTCCGCACCCGGCCGCGCCCGTTGCGCCAGATCGCGCAGGAACGCCACCACCTCCTCACCGCCCGGCGCCATCTTGGTCGCCAGCGACCAGGCCACCGGATCGGCAAAACCCAGCAGCCGTGCCGCCTCGCGCCGCCGCGTCAGGATCTCGGCGATGCGCGGGCCATTGTCGAACTGACCGGCGTGCGGCCCGCAATCCGATGCCCGCGTGCCATAGGCTTCATAGACCCGGAACCGCAGGTCGCGATTCTCGGCAAAGGTCAGGATGGCGATCACGCTCGGCTGCTGCAACGTCACCAGCCATCCGTCGGGCAGCCCGGCCGCCCGCGCCGCGACGGCCAGCATGTCGCGATCCGCAGGCGACAGCCCGGCCAGCAACGCCGGGTCGGTGATATGTTCGCGCCACGCCTCGGTCGCATCCAGCACCGCGCTGCTATAGGTATTGCCAAGCGCGGCCAGTTCGGTCTTCAATTCCGCGAACCGCGCCCGCGCCTCGGGCTCCAGCGCGACGCCCGACAGGGTGAACGTCCGGATCGCCCGCTCCACCGCCACCCGGTCCGCCGGCGAAAGCGCCATAAACCCTTCGGTCAGGATCAGGTCGCTCAACACATCGAACAACGCCCGGTTCTGCGCAACGGCGGTCCCGCTTTCCACCAGCCGCTGCTCGGCCGCATCATGCGCCGCACGCAAGGCGGGCGTGTCCAGCACTCCGCCCAGATGCGCGACGGTCGACCATAGTGTGTCGATCGCGGTATCCACGCGCTCGAACGGCAGCCACGCCTCCGCAAACGCGGTCGGTCGATCCTGCACCAGCCCCGCCACCACCGCATCGCGCCGCGCGATCAGCGCATCCATCGCCGGCGCGATCTGTTCGGGGCGGATCGCGGGAAAATCCGGAAGCGCGACGGTATCGAGCAGGCTGTTCATGCGATTTCCTTGATCCTTGTTGCCGTCATATGGGAAGCGCGATCGCCGTCGTCATCTTGATTTCCTCCATCGCGAACGTCGAACTGACATCGAACAGCTTCACCGCGCGGATCAGTTGCTTGTAGATGCGGTCATAGGCGGTCATGTCGTCGACCTTCAGTTTCAACAGATAATCGACGTCGCCGCTCATCCGGTAGATTTCCAGGATTTCGGGGATCGGCACCACCGCCTGCCGGAACTGGTCCAGCCACACATCACTATGTTCCGCGGTCCGGATCGCCACGAACACCGTCATTCCCGCACCCAACCGGGCATGATCCAGGATGGCGACCCGCCGCGCGATATAACCTTCGCTGTCCAGCCGCTTGATCCGGCGCCAGCACGCATTCTGCGACAGGTTCACGCGCGCGGCGATCTCCGTCACCGCGAGATCGGCATCGGCCTGGACGATGGACAGGATGCGAAGGTCCGTCCGGTCGAGATCGGCGGCAATCGGCAATGACTTTCTCCCAATACAAGGCATGTTCGTGGTGATCTTTGGGACAAAAATTTACGGCCGTCGCGCTATTCTGCCACCATGTTCCAGACCGCCATACCGCCCCGAGTCACCCCGGTCGATGCGCTGGTCGACGTGCTCGGCATCGTCGATCATAGCCGTCACGCGGATCTCGATTTTATCGCACGTGCGCTGGCATTGATCGACGGCGATCGGCGTCGCTCGGTCGACACCGCGCTGCTGCCGGTTTCGCTTCCACAGCTTCCCGGCGTGGACCTGTATTTCAAGGACGAGGCCGCCCACCCGACCGGCAGCCTGAAGCACCGGCTCGCGCGCGCCCTGTTCACCGCCGGGATCGTCGGCGGCACGATCCGCGCCGGTCGCGCGGTGGTGGAGGCCTCATCGGGCTCGACCGCGATCTCGGAAGCCTATTTTGCGCGCATGCTCGGTCTGCCCTTCCACGCCGTCATGCCGAAAACGACATCGCCCACCAAGATCGCAGCCGTCCGTGCGCTCGGCGGCGTCTGCCATCTCGTGGACGCGGATCAGGTCTATGCGGAGGCCGCGGCGGTCGCGGCCGCGCTTGGCGGCGTCTATCTCGATCAGTTCACCTTTGCGGAACGCGTGTCCGACTGGCGCTGCGACAATCTTGCCGCCGCGCTGCTGGCGCAGATGGAGGGCGAACGCCACGCCGTTCCCGACTGGATCGTGGTCGGCGCCGGCACGGGCGGCACCGCGGCTACCATCGGGCGTCACCTCCGCTATCGCCGGCTGCCGACCCGGCTCTGCGTCGCGGACGTGGAACATTCCGCTTTCTATGACGGCTATGTCGCGCGCAGCCGCGATGCCCGCTGTCCACGTCCTTCGCGGATAGAAGGCGTCGGCCGCCCGCGGATCGAACCGTCCTTCCTGCCGGACATCATCGATCGCATGATGAAGATCCCGGATGCCGTCTCGATCGCGGGCATGCGGATCGCGAGCGAACATCTTGGCCGCCGGGTGGGTGCATCCACCGGTCTCAACTTCGTCGCCGCGGCGCTACTCGGACGCGAAATGGCGGCGGACGGCCGCACCGGGTCGATCGCGACATTGATCTGCGACGGCGGCGACCGCTATCTCGCCAGCTGCTACTGCGATCATTGGCTGGCGGACCACGGTCTGGCCGCTCCGGTCGCGGATGCCGAACGCCTGCTGCGCGCGACGCTGCTCTGATCTATCGCAGCAGCGCGTCCAGCGCCGTCAGCCGCTGCGTCAGGTCGGCCCGCCACGGCGCATCGGGCGGTGTCCGCGCCAGCAACCCCGCCCATTGCGCCCGCGCCTCGGGCAATTGCCCGGCCTGCGCATAGGCCATGCCCAGGAAAAAGGGCGGCCCGGGATGCCGGGGCGACAGCGTCGCCGCGCGCGCAAAGGCCAGCTCCGCCGCCGGCGTCACCAGGCCATCCGCCTGCGACACCAGCGCATTGCCCATCCCCACCCACAGGTCGGCACTGCGCGGCCGGCGCGCCAGCGCGGATTTCAGGATGCCGATCGCATAGCTGTCCAGCCCCTGCCGGTGAAAGGCATCTGCGGTTTCCAGCACCTGCGCATCGCCGGTGAACTTCTCGAACATGCGGTCGCGCATCGTGGCGAATGCGGTGTCGGGTTGCTGCCGATCCTCGCGCGCCGCCGTTGGCCGCCCCGCCAGGCCGGGACTGCCCTGCCACGCATAGCCCGCGATCGCCAGCAGCAGCGCGGCACCCAGCAGCTCGATCGTCCCGCGCGCGAACCGCCCGAACTGCCACAGCACGCCGCCGACGATCGCCGCCAACCCGATCAGGATCAACCAGCCCGTCATCGCCGCGACCGCCGTTTCAAACTGCCCCGCGCGACGACGGCACCGATCACCAGCAACAGCAATGGCAACGCCCACAACGGCCATGTCACCGCATCCAGCGGCGGGTCATAGCTGACCCAGCTGCCGTACCGCTGCACCAGCCAGGCACGGATCGCCTCCGGCTGCTCCCCCGCCGCGATCCGCCGCCGGACCAGGGCCCGCATGTCCCCCGCCAGATCCGCATCCGAATCGGCGATCGACTGCCCCTGACAGACCAGGCAGCGCAGCGTCTCCATCAGGGCGCGCGCCTCGGCCTCCTGCCGCGCGTCCGGCAACTGCGTATCGCTCAGCGCCGCGGGCGGCACGTTCGATTGTGCCGATACCATGACTGGCGACACCATGAGCATCAGCATCGGGACGGCCATGCCCCTCATCGCAGGCTCCGTACCATCGCGATCAGGCCGGCGACATCCTCCATACGGATATCGCCGATCTTCTGCGCCCGGATGATCCCCTTGCCGTCGACCACGAATGTTTCCGGCACGCCCGACGATCCCAGCGCCAGTTGCACCCGGCTGTCGACGTCGCTGCCCACCGCGCGATACGGATTGCCATAGCGCGCCAAGAACTGGTCGACATCCTCGCGCCGGTCGCGGATCGCGATCGCGTCGATCGGAACACCCGCCTTCGCCAACGCCTCCAGCTGCGGCGCTTCCGCCGCGCAGGGCACGCACCAGCTTGCGAAGATGTTGACCAGCCGTGGCTGCCCGGTTCCGGCCCCGGTCGCCAGCCCCGGCCGGGTCGACGATGCCGCCGGCAGGCGCACCGCCGGCATGGGTTGTCCCACCAGCCGCGACGCGATCGTCCGGTCGGCGGGGTGCAGCAACCCCGACGCCACCAGCGCCAGGAACAGCAGGAACGCGATCAGCGGCACCCAGAGCAGCCACCGGATGCCGGTCTTGGTCATGCATAGACCTCCACCACCCGCGCCCGCCGTTCGCGCCGCACCCGACCGATCAGCGACAGCGCACCACCCAGCGCCACCAGCACGCCGCCCGCCCAGATCAGCGTCACGAACGGCTTCCACCATAGCCGCAGTTGCCAGCGTCCCTCGGCGTCCGATTTGCCCAGCACGACATATAATTGCCCGTCCAGCACGGTGCGGATCGCGGCTTCGCTGGTTTCGGTCGGCGGAGCCCAGAATGCCCGCGCCTGCGGCCGCATCACCACGCCCGGCCCGTCACCGCGAAACACCGTCACCGTCGCCTCGATCGCGGTCCAGTTCGGCCCTGCCACCGGCTCGACCCGGTCGAACCGCAACCGATAAGGCCCGACCCGGTGGGTCTCGCCCGGCCGCGCGGCGACCAGCGTCTCCTGCGTGAACGCCGATTCCGACGCCATCCCCGCCAGCGACACGGCGATGCCCAGATGCGCCACCACCATGCCATAGGTGAACAGCGGCGTCCGCCGCAGCTTGCGTTTCCACAACGGCGCGACACTCGCCACCGCCGCGCCGGCCGCAACCGCCAGCCCCAGCAACGGCAGCACGCCGATGCCCGGTGCCCGGATCTTCATCGCCGCCAGCGCCGCGGTCGTCAGCACGATCGGAACCGCCATCCGCTTCAGCACCGCGAATCCGTCGTCCCGCCGCCAGCGGATCTGCGGACCGGCGCCCATGATTGCGACCAGGATCAACGCCAGCGGCCCCGCCGCCGCATTGAAATAGGGCGGCCCCACCGACAGCTTGCCGCCGGTCAGCGCCTCGATCCCCAACGGATAGAGGGTGCCCACCAGCACGATGCCCAGGATCGCCGACAGCAGCAGGTTGTTGGCGACCAACGCGCCTTCCCGGCTGATCGGGTCGAACTGCTGCCCCTCCCGGACCGTGCCGACCCGCAACGCGAACAGCGCGAGCGCCCCACCGATATACAGCGTCAGCAAGGCCAGGATGAAACTGCCACGCCGCGGATCGACCGCAAAGGCGTGCACGCTGGTCAGGATACCGGACCGCACCAGGAACGTGCCGACCATGCTCATCGAAAATGCGACCACGGCCAGCATGATCGTCCACGCCCGCAATCCGTCGCGCGTCGCCAGCACCGTCACCGAATGCAGCAGCGCCGTCGCGGCCAGCCACGGCATCAGCGACGCGTTCTCCACCGGGTCCCAGAACCACCATCCGCCCCAGCCGAGTTCATAATAGGCCCAGTAACTGCCCGCGGTGATGCCCAGCGTCAGGAAAATCCACGCTCCCAGCACCCAGGGCCGCATCGCCCGTGCAAAGGCGGGGCCGACGTCGCGCGTCACCAGCGCGCCGACCGCGAACGAGAAGGCCACGGACAATCCGACATAGCCGAAATACAGCGTCGGCGGATGGAACGCCAAACCCGGATCCTGCAGCAACGGGTTGAGGCCCTGCCCTTCCGCCGGCGCCGGATTCAGCCGCGCGAACGGGTTGGACGCGAACAGCAGGAACGCGAAGAAACCAAGCGCGATGAACGCCTGCGCGCCCAGCGTCGCAACCAGCGTCCGTTCCGGCAAGCGCCGCTCGATCAGCGCGACCGCCCCGCCGGCGATGCCCAGCACCGCCACCCACAGCAGCATCGATCCTTCGTGATTGCCCCAGGTTCCGGCGAACCGGTACAGCAGCGGCTTTTCGCTATGGTCGTTCGCCGCAACCAGCGCGACCGACAGGTCGACCCGCACGAACAGCGTGATCAGCGCGACGAACGCGATCAACGTCAGCACGCCCTGCGCCACCGCCACGCGTCGCACCGGCGCCATCAGCGCGTCGCGCCCGCCGGTCAGGCCGAATGCCGACAATGCCAGCTGCAACGCCGACAGCGCCGCCGCCAGCCACAACGCCGCCAGTCCGAACTCCGCGATCATGTCCGCCCCGCGCCCTTCGGCGGATCCAGGCTTTCGGACTTGTGCATCTCGCCCGCCACCTGCGGCGGCATATAGCGTTCGTCATGCTTGGCCAGGATGTTGGTGGCGACGAACCCGCCACCGGCGACGAAGGCGCCCTCCGCGACCACGCCCGATTTTTCCTTGAACAGGTCGGGCACGATCCCGGTGTAGCGCACCGGCACCGTCTGCGCCCCGTCGGTCACCAGGAACCGGATCGTGATACCGTCCGGTTCGCGCACGATCGACCGGTCGGCCACCATCCCGCCCAGCCGCACCGCCCGTCCCGGCTGCACATGATCGCGGACCGCATCGCTCGGGCTGTAGAAATAGGCGGCCTGATCCTTCAGCGCCGACATCGCCAGCAACGCGGCCCCCACGACCGCGCCGGTGGCCAGCAACGCCAGCGTCAGCCGTTGATGCTTCGCCTTCATCGCCGGCCGATCTCGTCCGCGCGCCGCTCCGCACGCCGCATCGCGCCGTAACTCCACACGGCCAGGCCCGCGGTCCCGCCGATGCCGATGGCATAGGCGGCGATGATGAACGGCCAGTGGTTCATGCCCGCGCCATCCGTCGCAACCGCGCTTCGACCTTCTTGTCCGCCAGCAACGCGCGCATCCGCATCAGCACGATCGCGGTGAAGATCAGCGAAAATCCCAGCACCACGATCGGCAGCGGCCACAGGATCGACCCGTCGATCGTCGATCTGGTCAGGCCGATGCTCTGCCCCTGGTGCAGCGTGTTCCACCATACGACGGAATAGCGGATGATCGGGATGTTCACCGCGCCGACCATGCCGAAGATCGCGACCACCCGCTGGCCGCCCTCGCCGCGATCGTCATTGGCCTGCGCCAGCGCGATATAGCCGAGATAGAGGAAGAACAGCACCAGCATCGACGTCAGCCGGCCGTCCCATTCCCACCAGGTGCCCCAGGTCGGCCGGCCCCAGATCGATCCCGTCGCCAGGCAGATCGCGGCGAACAGCGCGCCGGGCACGGCCAGCGCGCGGCCCGCGATCGCCGCCATCGGATGCCGCCATACCAGTTGCATCAGGCTGGCGATCGCGATGCCCGTCCAGCCGCCCATGCCCAGCCACGCCGCCGGCACATGCACATACAGGATGCGCACGCTTTCCCCCTGCAGGTAATCCGGCGGCGTCAGGAACAATCCCGCCGCCAATCCCGCCCCGGACAGCAAGGCGCCGGCCCAGAATGCCCAGGGTGTGATCGGGCGGGCAAGACCGAGAAAGCGGGACGGATTGGCGAATGCGTGCATAGATGTTCGATGGTGATAGGCCAGCACCGCGCGGCGGGAAAGCTCCGATCGCATATTCTATGGGTTTCGCGATCGAACCTGCCACCCTAAGCGCGTGGCGATGTCCGCCAGCGCCCCTGAACCCCGTCCGGATCGCCCGCTGCTCGGGATCCTGCTGCGGATCGGGTCGGCGTCCTGCTTCGCCATCATGGCCGCGGCCCTGAAACTCGCCAGCCTGCGCGGCGTCAACGCGCCGGAAATGATCCTCTATCGCAACGCATCGGGCCTCCCGATCCTGTTCGGCTGGGTGTTGCTCGGCCCCGGCCTCGCCACGCTCACCACGCGCCGCCCGCTCGCGCATGTCACGCGCTCCTGCATCGGGCTCGTCTCGATGCTGCTCACGTTCGAAGCACTGATCCTGCTCCCGCTGGCGGAGGCGACCACCATCACCTTCGCGGCGCCGGTGTTCGCCACCATCTTGTCGGTCCTGATCCTGTCGGAACGGGTCGGGCGCTACCGCTGGACCGCGGTCCTGCTGGGTTTTGCCGGGGTCCTGATCGTGATGCAGCCAGGCAGCGGCACGTTGCCGATGATCGGGATCGCCGTCGCGGTGGCCGCCGCCATCGGCCAGGCCAGCGTCGCGATCACGCTGCGGCAGATCGGAAAGAGCGAAGGCATCGCCGCGATCGTCTTCTGGTTCACCGTCGCCAATACGGTCGCGGGTCTCGTTGCGCTGCCCTGGTTCGGGCATCGCCACGAACCCGTCACCTGGGCGCTGCTGATCGGCGCCGGCATGCTCGGCATGGGTGGGCAACTGATGATGACGGCCTCACTCCGCCATGCGCCGGTCGCCGTCGTCGCCCCGCTCGATTATCTCCAGCTGCTGTGGGCGACGCTGTTCGGCTGGATGCTGTTCGCGCATATTCCGCTGCGCACGACGCTTGTCGGCGGGGCCCTGATCGTCGGCAGCGGCCTCGTCACCGCCTGGCGGGAACGTCGCCTCCGCCGCGCGGCGATGCCCTCGCCGGGCGGGGTGTGACGGCTATCCCCGCCCGATCAACCGCTGCGCCATCCGGTCCGATACCGCGGCCGCGCTGTCGCCGGTGGCCGCGCTCTCGTCCCAGATCGCGTTCAACCGGCCTGGGATCTGCGCGATCCGGTCCTCCACCGCGTCGCGGTCGCCCTGGCCGAGATACTCCACGCCGACGCTGATGATCCCGCCGGCGTTGATGACGTAGTCCGGCGCATAGAGGATACCGCGCGCCTGCAATCGCGTGCCGTCCGCCGGCGTCGCCAGCTGGTTGTTCGCGCCGCCCGCCACGATCGGCGCCGACAGCGCGGCGATCGTATCTTCGTCCAGGATCGCGCCCAGCGCGTTCGGGCTGAACACATCCGCCTCGACGCGCAGGATGTCCGCCGCCGCCACCGCGCGGCCACCCAGTTCCTCGGCCAGCCGCGCCGCGCGATCCGTATCGACATCGGCCAGCGTCAGCGTTGCGCCGCGTGCCGCCAACCGCCGCGCCAGTCCGCCTCCGACCGATCCGACCCCCTGGATCGCGACATGCACCCCGTCCAGATCGCGGTTCAGCGCGCGCCGCACCGCCGCCTCCACGCCCAGGAAGATGCCATGGGCGGTGAACGGCCCCGGATCGCCCCCGGCCGCGCCGCCCTCGACCGGCAACCCGGATACGAACCGGGTCTGTTCGCGCACCGCGACCATGTCGGCCAGGGAAATGCCGACATCTTCCGCGGTCACATAGCGCCCGCCCAGACTGTTCACCGCCCGGCCGAACGCCGCCAGCAGTTCCGGCGATTTCACCCGCGCCGAATCGGCCAGGATCACGGCCTTGCCACCGCCCAGCGGCAACCCGGCCATCGCATTCTTGAAACTCATGCCGCGCGATAGCCGCAACACGTCCGTTACGGCCAGTTCCGGATCGGCATAATGCCAGAATCGCGTTCCGCCCGCCGCCGGCCCCAGCGCGGTCGAATGGATCGCGATGACCGCGGTCAGCCCGCTGGCGCGATCCCGGAAGAAATGCAGACCCTCATGATCGTCATAATCCAGATAGTCCCACGGGGCGGTCATGGCGGCATCCTAGCGCGAAAGAAAATTGCGGCCTCCGGCAATAATCTTGGTAACGCCGCGAGGCCAGCGCAAAAGCGCGGCTTCTGGTGTGTCGGGTGATCTGGTGTGTCGGGTGATGGGGTATGGATGGGGCGACCAACGGGGATTGAACCCGCAACCTCCGGTACCACAAACCGGCGCTCTAACCAATTGAGCTATGGTCGCCACATGCCCGTCCGCCGCAGCCTGCGGTCCGAACGTCCGCGCCCCCTACATCCCGCGTCGCCGAAACGCAAGGTCGCGGGTTGGCGAAGCTTACCCGACCCCCTAAGTAGACAATTCGCATGCTGTCCCAACGCACCCGCTACGCCGCCCGCGCGCTCCAGCATCTTGCCGACCGCTATGGCGAGGGACCGGTGCAGTTGACGGAGATCGTGGCGGCGCAGAATATCCCCGCCAAGTTCCTGACCGTGATCCTGTCGGAAATGAAACGGGCGGGGCTGGTCGATACCATGCGCGGCAAGGTCGGCGGCTACTGGCTGGCGCGCCCGCCGGAGGAGATCACCTATGGCGACATCGTCCGGCTCACGCGCGGGTCGCTGGCGC